>NZ_CP040297.1:1376875-1710312 GCF_013393945.1 Nostoc sp. TCL26-01 | reverse complement strand
CTCAAAAGCGAAATACAAGTTGTCCAGGAGCTAGTCACAGCATTGGATATAGAAGATGTTATCTTGAGCTTTGATTCCTTACATTGCCAAAAAAAACTTGCAAAATAATTATTGAAGGTGGTAACGATTACGTTATTGCTGTGAAAGATAATCAACCAAAACTACATCGACATATTCAACAGATTGCCGCTACCAGAAAACCAACTTCTCGGATAATTGAGACAGAAAAGACTAGAGATAGATTAACAACTCGTACTGTCGAAGTTTTCCATGATGTCAATGGAATTGACCCAGAATGGACGGGAATACAATCTTTAATTAGGGTCGAAAGAATTGGCACAAGAAAGGATAAGAAATATCATGAGATTGTTTGTTATATTAGCAGCTTGATTTGTACAGCGAAGGAATTTGCCATCGGTATTCGCGGTCATTGGGGTATCGAAAATTGCCTCCATTGGGTGAAAGATGTTGTTTTCAAAGAAGATAATTCGACGATCCGTATGGGCAATGCTCCCGCAAATCTCTCCATATTGAGAGCAATCGCTCTCAATATACTTCGCCGAAATGGTCATACTTCCATCACAATTGCCCAAAGATTTATCTCTCATGATATTGACAAACTCCTTCACCTTGTGGAATGAAACAGCCCTGCTTTTTAAGGGGGATTTAGGGGGATCTATAAAGTATTTAATACATCACTAGGGACTTTTCAAACATCTTCTTATACCATTTCACTTTAATAATGATACAAATACGTGAGTCCGTCAGTCCGTCAGGGATTGTAAATCCCTGTCTCATAGCTAAAGTCCTCTCAAGAGGACTGAATATCAGAGTCCATTTTAATGGACTTAAGCTATGAGACCACCGTTTTAACGGTGGGCGGACAATACCCAACGAGTAAGCTATATGTATCAGGATTTTTGTGAATTGGTATTACACTCACATTTTTCAGTCAACCCACAGCATATTCTGTGAACTGGCGCATAAATGGTGACTGAAATCCTAATACAATATCTTCTTTTGGCACTCCAGCATTTACTAAATCATGGGCAATATCATCTTCCGTATCATCTAATTGTCTTTAATTTTGAATTTTGAATTTATTTAATATCCTGCCATTGAAAGTCCCGCAAAATAAAGTAGACATTATTATTAAAACTAGTAATAGCACCTATATTAGGGATATTTTTACTGTATGCTTCCCATAATTGAGGATAAATTTCTAAGTCAAATACACCCCCAACTACGATAATTCCCACAGGATTAGTAGTGGCTTCTTTGGGGATATTAGTTGACCAATCATAGATAGCATCTTCAGCAGTATACTGCATATCAAATGCAGCCTTAACATAATAAACACCTGTTTTTTTAGGTGCGGTAAGGATGAATTTTTCTTTTCCTTGTTTTTCTCCGGTTTCGATTTCATCATCCATGATGCAATCTGCTTCTTTCGCATCAGCAATACCTACTACAATTTGGTGAATTGCCGTGCGGAGATCATCTTGTTTATTACTGAGGAAAAAGTATTTATATTCTGTAATCCCTTGAATTTTCTGTCCAGGAGATGTGAATACAACATTGGTTTTCTGTTGCAAAGTTAGTAATACTGTACCGATAATAGTTGCCGCAGATGTGCCAAATAGTAAAATCACGGCTAAGATAGCACATCTTAAGATCAATATTCTCTGCTTACGTGATTTATCTTCCTTGTGTTGGCGATCGCGCAATTCTCCACAACTAATCACATAGTCAGTCTCTAACTGATTGAGCAAACTGGTGTGTTTGGCTAAAACTTGAGCATCTTCTAATCTTCCTCCCCGATGCACCAAATAACTTTCGTCTTTTTGCTGCTTTTCCCAATCCAAAGCTGCTTGACGAATAGTCTCTCGCAGTTGGAGGTTAACACGGTTTTCATCCAACCAGTTCAGTAACCTTGGCCAGTAACGAATTAAAGCTTCGTGGGCTACTTCTACCTCTTCCCGATCGCTAGAACTGTTGATACTTGTCACCACCAGCCGCGCGCCTTCACCAGCCAAGCGTTGCACCAATTGCTTAGTAATTGCCAAATCACCACCAGCCGGGACTAACTCATCTAGCCAAACTCGTCGTCTGGTGTCTCGCCGTTTTTCCCCTTGCACTGTGTTTTCATCCAAGCGGGTTAAGCGAATAAAAATATTTTTAACTTGTTCTTGTTCTGGGAGTGAGAGACTATTGTAAACTTCATCGGCAGTTTGAGCGATCGCCATATTTACCCCACCGATGGCTTCATACTCCCCAGCCCGCAACCATCTACCATGTCGCCGCTTCCACAACTCCAGCAGTGCGTGTTGTAACAACGGCATAGCACCCGGTTCACCTTGGACATCATCTAAAATCGCATTACTCAACCCCGCTTCAAACCGTAACCCCACCTGGGCTGCTTGCAATTCCATTGCTTTCCGCAATTCCATCGCATCCATCGCCCCGATTAATTTTTGTCTCGGTTCCATCAAATCTTGCAAGTTGCGATAAGAAGCACATTCCCCCCAAAAATCTGCTCGCATGGTGACGATGACTTTTTGGTGGGGAACCAGACTTAACAATTTTTCGATGAAAGTCACTCGCTGAGTTTCATCTGCACAGAGGGTAAATAATTCCTCAAATTGATCGATGACTAGTATGGTAGCTTGACCTGAGACTTGGGCAAAACTAGCTTGTAGTTGCTCAATCGGGTTACTACTAGGTGTCATGTAGACTGTGACTAAACCGGGTTGCTGTTGTTCTAGCACTGGTATCAGTCCCGCCAAAACCACCGATGACTTACCACTACCAGAAGCCCCCAACACCGCTAAGAAATTGTCTTCCCTCAACTTTTGTTGGAGTTGAGCGATTAATTGTTCACGCCCAAAGAAAAACTCCCGATTTTCTACACGGAAAGGATATAAACCGAGGAAAGAACAACGCCCATCATAGCTTGGTGGTTGTTGACCTAATGCTAAAGCATGGAAATGTAAATCAAGTACTTCCTCGCAAAGATTATTTACCTCTGCTAAAACCTGCTCTCGTTCTTGGAGAGCTTGTTTACTCAAGGCTGTAGCATCTGCCCCTAAAGTATTTTCTAACTGCTGGGCTTGCTCAGTCAACTTTTTGGTGAGAACAGGCGATCGCTCTGGTAATAACTTGAGAAGACACTCCAAACCATACTTAATTTCCGCATTCGTCAATTCTCGGTCAAGTTGGTCGCTAAATAATGGTCTTCCCCCCAGACGGCTAAACAGTGCCGGTACAGAAATATCACCACGCTCGGCTAAAGAGGCTGTAGCCTCATGTAAAGCTGAGTCCACCTCACCCGACTGTCTTAATTGGGAGTAAAATTTCTCACTCAGAGCTTGGGCTGTCTTAATCGTCACTTTCTCCGTCATCGCCACCACCGCAGGCATACCCAAATCCCGCACTAAGCGCTGTCCCAATCCACCCAATGCGCCTTCTGCCTCTGGGCTAGCACTTTCACAAGTACAGAGAAAAGTAAAATGGGGTAGTCCTTTTGCTCCCCGTAAAGTCCGCATTCTTTCAATTAATCTGGTAGCTGTGACTACCTCAACCGTATTATCAGCCTTTGCCCAATAGAGAACAGTTTCGCCATCATCCATCACCCTACCGTGGCTGACAACGTGCAGCATAGTATACTGCTTAGTTCTGTCAGTGAGTTGAGTGCAAAGGTCATCGAGAGTAGGTAAACCGATCGCACCATCAACAGTTGCCAACACATCTGTGGGAATCTCCCCCAAAGCCGATCGCACACTTTTGACAGTAGATTCCACATCAAATGTGTCTAATTTATACTTACGAGAATCCGATGGACTAGCTACGAGAATGAGCGATCGTAAATCCCGTCGGCCAATGGGCGGAAAAAGTCGGTCAGTAATCGCCGGAATATAAAAGGAAAAAGGCACTCGCTGGTTAATAGCTAAAATCTGCCAATCACCATCAATCGGAGCGCAAAGCCTTTCCCAGCGTAAAGTCCTCAGTTCCTTCTCTTTCGCTTCCAGAAACAGCAATACCCGCAATGTATCTTGACTTTGACTCAGTGCCTTAACAAAAGCATCCCGCATCTCATCCCGCAGCAATGCTTTTCCCAGAAATGTCCCATAATCCCCCACCTGTCCCAGCAGACTAGTTAAATGCTGCAAATCTTCACTAGTCAGACAGAGATTACCCTCCGATCGCAATGGTAAGAGAATACCCGGTTGGCTATACTCTCCGACAATAGGCCAGCTATCTCCCGATTTACGTTGGATAGTAATCTCAAATGTGTTCATTGGTTGGGGATTGGGGATTGGTGAGTGGTGACAGCTAACTACCCGAATTTCTCACGAAATTTATAAAACCGAAGCCCAGAGGCTGTAGGGGCGGGTTCACAAATATGCTTCAATCATTCACGAATATCTCATGAACCCGCCCCTACCGTTTTGTGAGAAATCCAGGACTACTGACTCAACTTCTTTAAGGCTTCAAATAAACTAGTTGCGGCTGCAACAGTTGTTTTGAGTTTGTCTGCTTGATTAGCAGGAGTCTTTTCAACTGTATTGACAAACAGTTCTAGAGCTTGAGTCAAGTTTGCCTGTGCTTGCTGGAGAACCGATACTTCAGATGTTTGCAGTGAGATATCTGCTGTTGTTGGTGCGACTGGCAAATTCACCTTTTCCATAGTCGGACGTTCACCAGCACCCTGAACTTCACCAACTACCAACCGCACAGCCGGATCACCGATAATGGCATAACTGCGAGCATCGTTATTTGCAGTCCACATCCCAGCCACAGCCGTAGGATTAACAGTCGCACCATACTTAATTTCTTCCAATTCCGAACTCAAATCAGAAGAGAGTTCCGCATAGCGTTCATTAAAATACTCAACAGCTGAACCAACGGGATGACCTTCTAGCAAGCGCTTGAGAGTACTTTGGAAAACTGCCAACTGTTTACCAGTCCGTTCCCACACAAAAGAACAACCCCAAGCTCGTTCCACATGACCAATCACAGCTAACGCCCCACCATTGGGATGACTTAGTAGCCGTCTGGGTAATGGCGCGATAAAGGCATTGGGAGCAATAGCTAACCTTTCCCCTGAGCCTTTTTGGTGCGCGAATTCATCAAAACGGGGTGTACCAGCACCATAACAAGCAAAGTGGAAAGCGATTAGCCCTAACAAACGAGCATCACTACCAATATCATCAGCAGAGAAGTAAAAATCTTCGGGAATTGGTTGTTTCCATTGACGTGGCCCTGGCCAGTCCTGACATAACAACGCGCCTTGATGACGTAATTGTTTCTCATCTCCATTGGGGAAACCCATCCCATGACTGGCTGTAAATAACAAACTGGGTGTTTCATCGCCACCTAAAAGTTTTCCCAACCGGGCTTTAGTAGCTTCTTCGGCTAGTAAGGTATTGACTGTCCAGTTGTTATCTTTCTGGTCATCAGCCATCCATTCTGCTAAAGGCTGAATCAAGTTCTGAGCGCTGAGTTGAGTAGCTGGGTCAGCATCGTTCCGCACACCAAAAAAGCTAGCCCGACGAGGTAGTGAGAAGTTACCTGTTTCTGCCAACACCACACTCCGAGCGTATTGGGCATACTCTTCTGGTGTATCGAAGTAAATCCGCCCTACCGCATATTGCACATCAAGTTGGTACTGAAAACGATAGGGTATGGTTTCTGGGTCGCCCACAATTAGCAGGTAATAGGGCATCTTATCAGGGTCGGCTGGCCCTGGCCCGACTCCATGACGAGATAAGAATTGATTTTTGGATTCTCCTGGACGATAACCTTTAGAACCAACGTATTCCTGATAATAATGTTCGTGGTTTTTGGCAGCTTGTTTTTGCCGATGTTCTAATAATTCTTTCAGGGCTACTTTAATTGCTGGGTCGGCATTATAAGCGAAAATCACTCCCCAACCTGTTTCTGCCAAGTTTTTGGGATCTACTCCTTCTATCGGCGCAAAGTCTGGTTCTAGACCTTTGACGTGTAGATCCTTTTTTTGCAATTCGCTAATTTCTATAGGGTCAAACTCTTCTCCCTGAGCCATCCTAGCTACTTGTTCTGGTGTCAGAGGAGGCAACAAATAGTCTCCTGATGCCCCATCAATGCCATTGAAATATAGTTCTTTTGTCAGCTGTTCGATACTCATATTTTGTGTGCCTTTTGAGGATTGCTATCTAGTTAAATACCGAAAGCTGCTGACCAGACAGCATGAGCTACTTCTGGTCTGTCAATTGCATTGTGTGACCCCATAAAAATATCGGCATTGGGGTCAAAAATATACTCGCTACTGTCTAAGTTGTAAATTTTACGTGGCTGGAAATTGTAGGTTTCTTCCAGAGGACGCATGACATCATTCTCAATGTTTAAACCTGCGCCTTGAATCCCGAAAATACCAACTCCCCCAACATCAGGTAGTTTTGGCACACTACCCACATGAAAGTCTATATCTTGACCACCAAGTAATCCCAAGTTTCCAGTGATTTTATACCCTAACTTGATAGCACTATCATAGTCAGATTGAGTAGTGACAATAGGGCCAGCTACTTTACCCTGAGCAATGATGGGGTGAAAGTAACCCGCAAGATTTTTTCTATGGGGGATAATTGGGCAGAAAGACCAGAGTGACAAAGCACCTTGAATTAGCACCAGTGAATTAACTGGACGAATCAGGGGGCTATTTTTTTGACTACCTGCTACTGTCGCTGAGACAAAGATACACCCGAAACTGTGTCCTATCAGATGGAATCGCACATTGTCTGCTGCTACTCGTTGGAGTCGATTTAACAAATTGTGACCACTGGTTCCACCGAGTTTCCGAGCGCGTTCTTTCATTTTCCAGAAAGATAACAATCTAGGTAGATTTAAAAATGAATCCCACGCTGATTTTACGTTGTCACCAAAACCGAAGCTAACATTTTCGGTTTGCTCTGCCAAACTAGTTTGATAAATACTTTCCGGATCTAAATTTAATGGTTCGTTTTCGCTCCAAGTGTCTATATCTTCGCCTTCACTAGTCAAAGAAGCTTCTTTAATCAACACCTCATAAGCTTGACGTACTTCTGGTGGCAAACTATCAGGAGCAGCATCATATTCCACGGCTGCGGTGAAAATTGTTCTGAGTGCTTCTCTAGCAGCTTCAGTATCAGCTATATTTTGGGCATAGCTATCAATTAAATTTTCTTGAGAATTTTCTGTTACATCAAAAGAAACTGTTAGTTTTTCATCACCCCAAGGTTTACTTGGCCAATGGATACCTATTAATAAAGGACGAAATTCTGGTCGGACTTGTTGGATTTTGGCGATATCAGCCTGGGTGTCAGCCATAGCTTTAATCCATCTATCGTACTGATTTCGCGCAGCCGGAACATCACCCATCCATCCGTGGCTAATAAAAAAGACATCCGTGATAGGCTCTGTAGATAAAATGTCTATTAGCTTTTGGCTGATCAGATTTCCTGTTTCATCCCGTTCTTTGCCATCAGCATCAAAAGCAATCAGATAGTAATTCAAGGATGTTCCGATTACAGTTTCAAGTGGCATATATAAATTGTGTGATAGTGGGCAATGTGAATTGCACTGAAGTTTGTACTTCAGCTTTTTGGCACTTTAATTGTGCGCCGACGATGAATTAATTAATACTTCGTTTTTAGTTATAAATGCTCAAATTATTTTTCAGGAATGCTGTAACATTTGTTAATATATGACGGATGGGACTTCTTAAATAATGTTTTAATCCTTATAACAGATATAAATCAATAAGGTTCAGTTAAGAGGAAAAGTAGGTTGGGTTGACGTAAGGAAACCCAACACCAATATCCATACTGGATTTTTAAGATCCATGTTGGGTTGCGCTGCACTTAACCCAACCTACTTTCAATGCACTATTTTAGCCTTGCCACACCACTACAAGTACTGAATTTTATTCAAAAATCAAATCGGATTCCTATATCTGGATTTAAATATGAGTGCCTGATTTACGATGTTCGATCGCAGTCACACCATCCGTTGCTAACACTTCTCCTTGATCAACAACGGCATAAATTAACCATCGATCGCCACATTCCAGTTGGTTGGTAACAGTACATTCTAGATAAGCTAAGGCCTCATTTAGAATTAAACAACCATTATCAGCAGTTTTTGTTTCTAGGTGGGAAAATGGATTATCACCTAATGTGCTTTGACGAGAAAAATAGCGACGTAAATTTCTCCCTTCTTTGAGAATATTCAACACAAATTTATCTCCAGGATGACGCATTAAATCTGCATTTTGCTCTTTCGCCACGGCAATCATAATTCCTGGTGGATTAAAAGTTGCTTGGGATATCCAAGAAGTTAAGATACCTTTATGAGTGTCTTGATCGAGCGTTGTGACTACACATAGAGAACCAATAATTCTCCCTACGGCTTGTTCAGTACGGTCTATTTTGGCTTCGGGTATTACTTGACGAGGAGTACGTAATTTTTTAGTTTTCTTGAGGGTTTGGGCAAAATTTGTACCAGCAGTTTGACATTGCTGGAGAATTTCTAGTGTAGGACTAAACCGAACTCGGATGGTTTCAAATCCTAAACGGTAATTGGCATCTTTTAACTTATTTTCGATTAAATCTATAGCTTCACCACTCCAACCATAGGAACCAAACACCCCGGCTAATTTGGTTTTGGCTACCGTTGAAAGGATTATACCTAAAGCTGTTTGAATTTGTGTTGGTGCATGACCACCTAAAGTGGGGGAACCAATAATAAATCCATCACAAGCTTCAATTATACGGGTAATTTCGGCTGGTTCTACCAGTTCACAGTTGATAGACTCGACATTGACACCATTGGCAATCAAACCTTGAGCGATCGCCTGAGCTAAAATTCCTGTATTACCGTAGGCAGAAGTATAAAGCAAAGCCACGCTTAAATCTTGAGATTTCTGTCCCTGACACCATTGGCGATAATCATAGCTAAAACGACTCAGGCTATAACGCACAACTGGGCCATGACCAGGAGCATAACATCTGGCTGGTAAAGCGGCTAATTTATCTAAGGCAGCTTCAACTTGTTTAGCTTGGGGTGCGTGCAGACAGTCAAAGTAATAACGACGTTCTGCGTCTAACTTTTTCCAATCCTCATCAAATAAGGTATCTTCGCAGATATGCGCGCCAAAAAACTTGTCTGTGTAGAGAATTTTGGTTGCAGGGTCATAAGTACACAGTCCATCAGGCCACCGGGGAGTGGGAACAGTAGCAAATGTTAAATGATGCCCTTGTCCTAAATCTAAAGTATCCTCAAAGCGTACTGCTTGAATGCGTGATTCCCATTCTGGAAAAGTCGTTTTGAGGGCATTCGCAGCAGGACGAGAGCAAATTATAGTAGCTTGCGAAGCTTGCAAAAGTAACTCTTCTAAAGTTACTCGACGGTTGGGGTTGACGTGACCAAGAATAATGTAATCGAGTGTAGTAAGGTCGAGATGTTGGGCTAATTGCTGGAGATAAATGGCTGTGAAAGATTCCCCAGGTGGGTCAATTAACGCTTTTTTGTCAGCTTGGATGAGATAGGAATTAGCAGTCGTTCCCCGTTGACGGGAATACTCAACTTCAAATTTTAATCTTTCCCAAGTACGCGATCGCAATATCAAAGTATGTTCGCCAATCTCGGCAACTTGTACATCTCTAGGACGGCTGGAAGTGATGGTAGACATAATAGTGAGTAATGAGTGATGAGTAATGAGTGCTGAGTTGTGAGTGGGGAGAGATGGGGAGAGGGGGAGAAAGAATCTATATAAGTATTCTCCTCTTGTCCCCTTGTCCCATTTTGAATTTTGAATTTTGAATTGATTTGTCCTCTTCCTTGTCCTCTCTCTTCAACGTCCGTTACTTTGTGATATTTCTGCCTGATGGCGTTCTTTGTAGCGCTTGGATATTTCGTGTTCTGGGTCAATACCATCAAAGGTGGGGGGTAGCCAAACTCTTAAAACTAGTAAGATTCCTAAAACTAATAGGAAAGCACAAGTTGCTAAAACTTGACTCCAATTTGTTTCTAGTACGCCTTTAACAATCACTTCTCGTAAGGCGGAAACAATGGAAACTTCTACAGCTACCCCGATAGATATGCGTTGTTCTTGCAAGTAAATAATCAGCAGTCGGAATAACTCAACTAAGATGAGCAGAAACAAGATATCAGCCGTGACTAAATGAAAGTCTAGAGGTGGAAGTAGGGAAAGAAACATATCTCTCACCTGAATCACCATGAAGCTGAATAAACCCATACACAAGGAAATGATGATGATATCTTGAATCAATTCTAAGGTGCGAACAATGCGAATCCGATTAGTTTCATACTGAGAAAGTGGGTTTTCATCGACAGATTTATACATGGTTTTTTAAAAGTGCTGAGTGAGGGAGTGATGTTAGCGGAAGCGGGGCGTTTAGCCCGTGCTGAGTAAGAGTGAGGGAGTGAGTGAGGGAGTAAAAATTGCTAATGACTATTGACTAATGACTAATGACTATTGACCAATCCCCAATTTAATAATGATTACCAACTTTGCGATGATGAACTGCGGTAAGTCCATTGACGTTAGCAACTCTACCGGTTTGGACTGTGCTGTAGATAATCCAGTGGTCGCCACAGTCCATGCGGCTGGTGATTTCACATTCCATATAAGCTAGGGCTTCTGCGAGGATGGGAGAACCGTTGTTGGCGGGATAAGTTTTAATACCAGCAAAACGATCTGCACCGGGCGCAAAACGCTTGAGGAAGTGTTTCATCAATCCTTGAT
Source organism: Nostoc sp. TCL26-01 (assembly GCF_013393945.1). Classification (NCBI taxonomy): domain Bacteria; kingdom Bacillati; phylum Cyanobacteriota; class Cyanophyceae; order Nostocales; family Nostocaceae; genus Nostoc; species Nostoc sp. TCL26-01. The sequence goes on along the minus strand of NZ_CP040297.1, from coordinate 1,699,529 downwards.
AGTTATTGTCTTCCAAAACATTTAAAATGAAGCGATCGCCTAATTGCATCAAGGATTCAATGGCTCGTTCTTTAGCCACAGCAATAGCTACACCCAAGGGATTTAAGCTGGCTTGTGTCACCCAAGAAGCAAACATCGCACTTTGAATTTCGCCTTTTTTGGTAGTGATAATGTATAAACCAGTACTAATCCGTCCCAAGGATTTTTCTAAATCTGTGTTGATGGATTTGATTTGTTTAATTGTGCGATCGCGGGTTAACCATTGCCCTAAATCTGTACCAGCTTCTTCACACAATTGTTCTGTTGTTTGTGTGGGAGCTTCTTTAATTAAAATAGGTGTGAAAGCTTCAACTAATCCCAATTCTTGAAACTTATTTCGTAAGGGATAAACAGGTTCATCTTCACCCCCACCAGATTCTAATAAACCAATTGCCTGTTTGTGATGTACCGCAGCTAAAATTGTACTTAAAGCCGCTTGAGCCGTTGGGGAAGATTGGGATGGCATAGCAATTACTAAACCAGCAGCCTGAGACACTAATTCTCTCACTTCTTGGGGTTCAGCGCTATTCAAATCCATCAATTCTACTGCTACACCTATTTTGCTGCACCCATGCCCTAAAGTATGCACTAAACGCTCACCATAACCATAATCTTCTGCATAGAATAAAGCAACTAAAGTTTCTATTTTAGCTTGTTCTAAACTCCAGCTTTGATAACGTCCTAAACATTCGGAAATATTATGTCGGAGTAAAACCCCGTGTCCTGTAGCTACTGTATTAATTTGTAAGTTTTCAATGCGTTTTAAAGCTGCTAAAACTGAACGCGCATTCGGCCCCATCAGACAGTCATAGTAATATTTAAAATCTTCTTCGATGGCAAAGAAATTCTCATCATATGTATGGTCATCACAATAGTGCATCCCAAACACATCACAGGTGTAGAGAATACCTGTCTTGTGGTCATATGTCAAAATTGTGTCCGGCCAGTGTAAATTAGGTGCAGATACAAACTCTAATTCGTGACCATTGCCTAAATCTAAACGCTCTCCACTTTTCACCAGTATAGATTTAAATGGCTGGTGAACCATGTTTTCTAAAAATTGAATTGCTACTTTAGCACCAACAACGGTGATAGAAGGCGCTAATTGCAGAATATCCTTAACTAAACCGCTATGGTCTGGTTCGGTGTGACTAATAACTAAATAATCTATGGTGCTTGGATCAATTAATCCTGCAACTACCTGAAGATATAATTCCTCAAATTTGCGATGAGAAGTATCAACTAAAGCAATTTTCTCACCTTGAATTAAGAAAGAGTTATAGGTCGTTCCATTACGTAAACCAAACTCGATATCAAATCGCTCTCGATCCCAGTCTAGGCAACGAATAGCAGTTGTTTCTGGCGCAATTTCTACCGTTTGAATCGTCAAACGTCCTTGATTCGCTACAGCTTGAGCGTGTTCTGTGAGTGCAACCATTGGCTTTATCCAAACAATATTATTTTCAGTTAAATATTCTTCTTCTTATATTGAACTGAAAACCTCATTTGGTAAAATGCCAATTTCTGAAGGTATTGATTAGCAATCTTTATTATTTATTCACATTGATTTAGGATTGATAATACTTGATATTAAGCATTGAGTTTATTAGGCATCATTGATATGACTTATGATAATCATCAATTCCATCCCTTATTCCTCTGTGTCCCCGTGTCTTTGTGGTTAGAAATTTTTTACCACGGAGACACTAAGACACAGAGTTAAGAAGTTCAAACACTTTACTTAGGTGAGCGTATTTGTGGTGTAATCATTAAAAAAGCAATAATCATCAATACTTCTAGAGGAATGAATGAAAATTTAATACTACAACACAAGCATAATAAACCAAGCAGTATAATAATTAATTGCCATATTTGATTGGTTATTTTTAGACTAATTCCCAAAAATAATATAGCTAATCCCATAGCAATGAATGAATATAAGAGCATACTTGCTTTAAGTACTCAAAATGATTTTACTGTTAGTATAAAACTGAAGAAAGTGTAGATGGGATATGAAGCGAATAATCCCATCTATGTTTTACAAATGGCTGGATAGTATTCCAGCAGTGAAGTTAAGCCATATCTTAGTTATTTTGTTGTAGAGCCTTACGCAACCAAGGTGGAGGATTACCTTTGAGAGTTTCTACTAATTTATTCAAAAGATAAGCTATGTCTTCTTGCTCCGAACGTGGTTTGACTGGCATTACACCTTTTTTAATTAATTTAGCAGCCGCAGTACCGCCAATTGATGCAACATACACAATTTTACAATCAGATAAAGCTGCTAATTTCTTCGCTATTTTATCATCACTTTCGCCATCTTTGTCTTGAGATTTTGGTGTTTCTGCTTTTTTGGCTTTTTTGCAATCACTTTTATTGTGTTTGCAATCATTGTCATTGTTTTTCGATGTGTCTTCACTATTTACAGAGCTTTCACCTTTTTTTTCTTCCACATTAAAGTTAAGAGTTTCGATAAACTCATAACCTTGATCTGAGATTTCGTAAACGTCAATTTCCTGCGCCCAACCAAAGTGAGCATTGACATTAACTCTGTCACTTGTCGCAAATGCTATTTTCATTTCTTGTCTATGCTGTGTAAGTTTAAACCTTGGCAATTAACAACTAGCAAGTCGGCATCCGCAGATCATGATTCCAAATCCCCTAGAACCCTGACAACAATCAATGGCAGTTATTCCAGGTTCTTACTCTTTATCTTATGCTCAATTCCCACAGTGGTGTTAGGACTAAATGAACTTTTGTGCTTAATTTATGGAAAAAATTTAGATATTTGATATTGCAAATAGGTTTTGAGGATGCAATGGTATGAAAAAATCACCCGCATGGTCTCTACAATTCAGTAACCTTTTTCCGCTAGGATCAAAATCATGTGCTATCCACAGCTACAACTAATTAAATTGTGTTGCTAATGAGACGACTACGCAACAATCAAAGATGGAATCTCCCAGACAGTTTTTTTGGGTATTTATTCATGATGCCTACAATTTTGGTGTTGGGAGCTTTTGTCATCCTACCTATTCTCTATGCTGTTTTTTTATCTCTCAATAAGGTGCAACTTTTAGGTAACATTGAATATCAGTTTATTGGATTTGGGAATTTCCGTCGATTGGTAGATGATAATTTAGTTTGGATTGCCTTGAGAAATACAGCAGAATATGTAGCAATTGTTGTCCCTACTCAAACTGCTTTAGCTCTAATTTTAGCAGTAACTTTAAATTCGGGAATTCGGGGTAAAAACTGGTGGCGTATACTATACTTTTTGCCCACAGTCACTTCTTCAGCCGTGTTAACACTCATCTTCATGTGGATTTACAACACGGATGGATTATTAAATGATTTTTTAGCTTTTTTACGACTACCTACTTATAATTGGTTGGGTGATCCGGCTGTGGCGTTGAAAGGGATTATGCTGATGAATATCTGGTCAACAGCACCATTTTATATGGTAATATATCTAGCTGCATTACAAGATATTCCCAGAAAACTATACGAAGCTGCCGAATTAGATGGGGCAAATTGGTGGCAGCAATTTATTTATATTACTATTCCTTTACTCAAACCTGTAACTTTTTTTGTGGTGGCGGTGGGAGTTATTGGGACTTTTCAATTATTTGACCAGTCTTATATTTTTTCTGGTGGTACTGGTGGTCCAAATAATGCAACTTTGACTGTAGTATTGCTGATTTACCAAATGGTATTTCGCTATTTACAGATGGGATATGCTGCGGCGATCGCTTTTTTACTCGCAACAGTTATTATCATCATTACTTTGATCCAACAGCGATTTTTTGGAGGTGCAAAAGTGTGAATAAAATCTCTGGCTTTTCTTGGCTGAAGATAATTTTATACTTTTTCGTAATTATCTATGCAATTATCACTTTAATTCCTTTTGTGTGGGCAATTTCTGCATCATTTAAACCTTTATCAGAAATTGTCAGTGGTGAGCCAAATTTTTTACCTAAAAATTTTACTCTTAACAACTACAAGCAAATATTTCTCCAAGAACCATTATTTTTGCGTTGGCTATTTAATAGTGTTGTCATTGCTGTCAGCGTCACTGGCTTAAATTTACTGTGCAATTCAATGGCTGGTTATGCTTTAGCCAGACTGCGTTTTGTCGGCAGAAATTTTTGGTTCTTCTTAATTCTGGCAATTTTGGCAGTACCAGCACAAATTACCCTAATTCCCACCTTTTTGATTTTAAAGGCGATGGGTTGGCTCAATTCTTATCAAGGCATGATTGTGCCGAGTATGGTAAATGCCACTTTCATTTTTATGATGCGGCAGTTTTTCGTCAACTTCCCCCAGGAATTAGAAGAAGCAGCCCAACTTGATGGTTTAAACACCATAGGCATTTTTCGTTACATTATTTTACCTCTCGCCAAACCAGCACTGGCAGCCCAAGCAGTCTTTGTCTTCATGGGTAGTTGGAATAATTTCTTGCTACCCATAGTCATTCTCTTTGATCCAGAAATGTTCACTCTCCCCTTGGGTTTAAACACTTTTAAAGGTCAATACATCAGTTACTGGAACTATATTATGGCAGCTTCTATGGTGTTCACTCTGCCAGCTTTAAGTATTTATGCCTTTTTCAACCGCTACTTCATTCAAAGCGCCACCTTCACTGGTGGGAAAGGGTAATTTTAGTCAATAGTCATTAGTCATTAGTCATTAGTCATTAGTTTTCCTAATTGTCGTCGTCTTCCCTTGTTCCCTTGTCCCCAGTACCTGATCCCCAGTCCCCAATTTTAGGCAACAAATTGCACTCCTAACATGATATTGGTATTACAGCGACTCAATCTCTATATACCAGTTAGCGAACATTATGGGTTTTATAAATCTAGCAATCGCCTCTGGCGGGCGGGTACGCCATCGCATATATAGCACACTACAGTGTCACTGTAGTCAAAGCGTTATCTCTATAGAGATTGAGTCTGACTTTATTTAGCTGTGTTGAGCGTCAAAAACTTTAAGGGGAAACAATGTTTAGAAGACTGATTGGCGTTGTTGTAGTGGCTGTTTTGCTGACGTTTCAGTTGATTGTCGGTAGTGCAACAGCTTTGGAACTGGATAAAGCTACTCGGACAGTACCATTAAATGCTGACGGTGATACAATCACACTTAGCCTTAAACAAGTAAAAGAAGGCAAACGTCTATTTCAATACGCTTGCGCCCAATGTCACGTTGGTGGTGTTACCAAAACCAACCAGAATGTCGGACTAGAACCAGAAGCACTGGCATTAGCTACACCCAACCGGAATAATATTGAAGGTTTGGTGGACTACATGAAGAATCCCACCACTTATGATGGGGAAGACGAAATTTCCGAAATCCACCCCAGCATCAAGAGTGCAGATATTTTCACAACCATGCGAAATCTGAAGGATGATGACCTAAAAGCGATCGCTGGTCATATTCTCTTACAACCAAAAATTCTTGGCGATAAGTGGGGTGGTGGTAAAATCTACTACTAAAGGTAGTAAAATTGACTGAATAATGAGTGCTGAGTGCTGAGTGATGAGTCCTGAGTGATGAAATAAAGGAGTTCGTGGAAGACTGTTAAGTAAAATGCTTAATCTTTTCTCTGTAAATCCTCCACCACACAGAACTTAGAACACAGTACTCAGAATCTTGGCCATAAATAAACTTAAATAGTTTGTATGCGATTCTTGGCTCGATTTTTCGTTGTAATCTTTTTTGTCCTCATCTATGGCAGCATTAGCTTACCTGCTCACGCTGCCAAAATTGATCCTTATATAATCCGATACCTACATATCACTGAACCAATTGCTCTAGAGATAGATGGAACGGGTCATACTCGTCTGTTCTCACCACAAGAATTATCTGATGGTAAACAGCTTTTCGAGAGCAACTGTATTAATTGTCATGTTGGTGGCGCAACTCTACCAAATCCTCAAGTGTCTTTATCACTAAAAACACTCCAGACTGCTAATCCTCGACGCGATCGCCTTGACAATCTCGTGGCTTTTATGCGCCAACCTATGACTTATGATGGTAGTCAGGAAACTTATTGGTGTCGTCAAATATCACCAAGTTCATTATCACAGCAGCAGGTAGAAAGTTTAGCAGCTTTTGTACTAACAGCCGCATCTCAGGCTCCTGGTTGGGGTACAGAGAATTTTTAGATATTTTCAGTTTGGTAGCTTTGATAAAGAAAAAATAAAATTTTTACTAGTTTTTTATCTAAAATCTTTCTTTACCCATAAATTTTTTAGTGCGATGCAATTTCATGCCTGATTATTGCTGAGGGCAAAACTTTTTGCTGTTGATTTAGCCCCCACACTAAAAAAAATTTTGCACATCTACGACATATTGTCATATTTGGTGTTGATTTTATTTAAAATGAAATAGGAAAAATAAAAGCTACTAGTTAGGAGAACGCCATGAAATTAATTGCTGCAAGCTGGCGGCGCTTTACCTTAGCCGTATTAACAGTTTTTTTAGTTATTAGCAGTTTTGCTGTGTTTACACCCACTGCTGCGGCTGAAACCTACCAAATAAAACTGGGTAGTGATAAAGGTTTGCTAGTATTTGAACCTGCAAAGTTGAAAGTTAAACCAGGTGACACAATTGAATGGAAGAATAACAAAGTTCCTCCTCATAACGTTGTGTTTGATGCTGGCCAAAACCCAGCTAAGAGTGCTGATTTAGCTAAATCTTTATCTCACAAACAGTTGTTGATGAGTCCTGGACAAAGCGAAAAAACCACCATTCCCGCAGATGCACCCGCAGGTGACTACACCTTCTACTGCGAACCTCACCGTGGCGCTGGGATGATTGGTAAGCTCACGGTTGAAAGCTAGAAAAAACATCCCGGTTGCAGCTAGATGACTTAGCTGCAAATCAGCTAAGAGCCGTCATAATGTAATTGTGGTGACAAGTTTCCTGACTATCTCAATTGACCAAGGTACTGTGGCCAAGTTAGGAACAAGCTTGTCACCGTAAATTTTGCCAAAATTTTCCTCAGTTACTAAGTCTCAAAATAACTAGTACTTTGTGATACAGAGTACACATAGCGATTAGCTCCTGCGAATGTAAATATTATCTTGTGGCTGCTGCCAGTCCTAAAATATTTACTTGTAGGAGTTTTTTTAGATGCTAGAGCCTGATTGTGAGGAAAATATCTTGAGAATTTTTTTATTAGTATTTGTATTGGCGATCGCTATACTTAAACTTATATTTATCCCTCCAGCCCTAGCCGCCGAGGCTTCTATCGGCGCAAAAATTTTCAATAATAACTGCGCCTCCTGTCACATAGGCGGCGGGAACATCCTGATCTCCGAGAAAACTTTACATAAAGAAGCATTATCAAAGTACCTGGAAAATTATGCCGAAGACGCAATTCCGGCAATTATCCACCAAGTACAATACGGTAAAAATGCTATGCCGCCCTTTAAAGACAAACTCACCGAACAAGAGATTCTAGAAGTAGCAGCTTACGTTTTTCAAAAATCAGAGCAAGGGTGGTAAGGAGAGGATTGGTGGGGATTGGGGAGATGGGAGAATCAATTCAAAATTCAAAATTCGTCTTGGAAAGTTAGGCGGGACGGAAACCGACACCGCCTACTTTCCGCAAAATTCAAAATTAGGAATTATCACTCAGCACTCAGCACTCAGCACTCCTCCTTGGATATTTCAATTATCCCCTTGTCGTTGTTGTTGCTGTTGTCTGGCTTCACGCAACCTTTCCAAAAGTTTTTGACTCGATTCCAAAGAGGAAGACAACTCACTATTACTGTTGCTGGTTGTTGGTTCAGGCGTAGGTTGGATAGTGGTTTCTGGTGTTGGTGTTGGTGTTGGTGTGGACTCTTTTTTGCTGGGTTGGAGTTGTTGACGTAAAGGTTTTAAAGGCACAACTGGTGAGGGTGCTGGTTGATTACCATTGACTAACGGTGTCGTCGGTTGTTTAGGAATGACGACAGCAGGAGTTTTGTTTTCATCAACGACAGTATTGTTAGCGTTGTTTTGAAAACGTAAGCTAAATGGATAACGACTGATTTGTCGTCCTCCTTTAGGAGCATTTTTGATAAAATACTCTCTGGCTTTTAACTGCAATTCTGGCGACACTGACTTATCTTGAAATTTGATATCTAAAACTTTACCTTCAGTATCAACCACCAAGAAGCCTAAAACCGTACCATCAATACCTGGTTTATCGATAGGGACTGTACCACGAATCACCGCTTTTTCTTGAGAAGAGGGATACTCTTGCTGGAGCGCTTTTCTCAGGCTTTCATAGGAGTTTACTTGAGCCACCAATCCTGTTTCTGATCTGTTAACAGGTAACTCAGGCGTTTTGATTGTTGAGCCTTGTTGCCACTTAGGAATATTTTCACCAGAAAAAGCTAAATTATCTCCGACTTTGGGAGTTTCACCGATAGGTGCTACCTGTGGTTGGTTGGCTACTAGTGAACCATCATTGTTAGGCTCTGTTGTAGATGGTGTGGGAGTGGCAGATGGATTTTCTGGCAAATCTTCTGGTATTTTACCTGCATTTAATTCTGGCAATCTATCTACAGGCAGAGGTTTAGATGCTTCTGGTACGACTTCTCTTTCATTAAAACTAGGAGGGGTTGTAGGTGTGAGTTTTTTACCATCTGCATTGAACCCAGAGTTATCAAATCGGAAATCTCTCCGAGGTGTCATCTGTAGCGGCTGACCTTGAGGTAAAGAAGTAATGCGGTAATTACCAGGTGCTGTGGCAATGGGTGGTAATGCGATGGATGAATTGATTGGCGGTGGTAAAGGTGGTAACACACCTGTTTGCCCATTCAAATTCGGTGGATTAGTCAGCTGTGGTTGTTGCGGAAATTGCTGTTGTAGAGATGGTAGTTGTGTTTGCGGTTGCAGTGCCAACTGATTTGGATCTGAAGTTTGTGGCAAACGGCTTTGATCTTCTTGGCTCAGTTCCAATACACCAACTGGTTTTGGTGTTGCTTCTTTCGACTTATTGGCATCTACAGGCATCAATGGCACAATCAACGCGATCGCACCGTGGATACCAAGAGAGGCTATTGCCGCAATCCCAGTTGGCTGGCTTAAAAGTTCTGGTATATTTTTTAACAGGGAGACGTAAGACATAGCTTTTATCGTTCACTCGGCTCGGTTGCAGTTGACTAGCAAAAAATTTTATTTTGATGGCAATAAATGCGCCCTTTTAAAAATAATAACTGTCTACGATGGCACTCAAATCACAAGAATTGCCTCTTTTTTAACTCTTTAATTTCGATGATTCACTCAGAGTTTGTCAGTAGCAGATATAAAAATATCTAATCAATTGACAAAACTGCCGTTCTTTGAATTTGGTGATTTTCAGTATCAACTCACTGCTCCTAATGAGTTGCACCATCCAAACTTACACATAAGGTAGTGAGTAGTAGGAGCGATCGCATCAGTCTAAATGGGTATATATCAGCAGACAGAATTCATTCTACTTTAGTGCCATAAAATCAACCCACCTCTAATGACCCCATACACCCTTAATTTCCTCAAGTCTTGGCAAGCCGCGCTATCCTACCACATGAGTCTATTCTAAAAATGTGGCCTGCTTTGCTATTTCTTGCAGCGCTCATGGCTAATTATTTCCCACCCAACAACCTTAGCTGAAGATGCCATTACCCACAGTCATTGTACCGGGATATTTAGAAAGTGCGATCGCCTATCAGCAACTAACCCAATCATTAAAACAGTTCGGTTTTCCCACAGTTACAGTACCCTTACTGCGGCGTGATTGGTTCCCGTTAATTGGCGGTAGATCAGTCACACCGATTGTGCAGCAAATAAATCACACTGTTAAACAAGCCTTACAAGAACATAACACCACTCAAGTTAACTTGATTGGTCACTCTGCTGGTGGCTGGATTTCTCGCATTTATTTGGGAGAAAAACCTTATGCTGCCAAAGGTCAGATACTATCGTCTGTATGGAATGCTCATCCTCTAGTGGCCACTCTCGTCACTCTCGGCACACCCCACATTAGCCAAGAACGCTGGACACGCTGGAATCTAGATTTTGTCAACAACAATTATCCTGGTGCTTTTTACCAAAATGTGCATTATGTTTGTGTCGCAGGCAAAACTATTCTTGGAGAAAGGCGACGCGGTTCTTGGCTGGCTTACAGTAGCTATCAATTGACCTGTGGTACAGGTAATACTTGGGGTGATGGTATTACACCCATAGCAGCAGCTCATCTAATTGGCGCAACAAATCTCGTGATTGATGGAGTACGCCATTCTCCCCGCAGCCCTGGGATTTGGTATGGTTCACCAGAACCATTGAAGAATTGGTTGGAGTATTTAGCTTGAAAAAGAGTGGGGGATGTGGGTTGGGTGAAACGTTGTACAACTCAAGACTTTGATTTATTGGGGAATTTAGATTAAAGAAATCAATTATTTTTATGAGAAATACAAATATATTAATATTTCTTAAGTTAAAATTTAATAAAAATACATACTAAGCCAACAATGGGAGGGGTGAGCTATGCAAAGCACCCAATTTGATAGAATTCTGCGACGAATAGCAACGATATTATCGGTCGTAATTCTTTCCCTGTGCCTGATCTATGTGTCTACGGGAATTTTATTATCTTTCTATTACGAACCGACGGCAGGCGGAGCTTATAGATCATTAAAAATGATTGATACACAAGTAGCCTATGGTTGGTTATTCCATAGAGCGCATGATCTGGCGGGAAATGCCATGATTGTCATAGCCCTGGCACAAATTGTTGTCATGTTCTTGGGTAGACAATTCCGTAAAAGTTGGTTGATTGCTTGGGTAAGTGGCATTTTGTTTACCCTAAGTGCGATCGCTCTTGATTGGACAGCAATGATTTTAGACTGGACTCAAGAAGGATACTGGCGTTTTAATATCGAGTTAGGCAATATTGAAGCGATTCCTCTCATCGGTACACAACTGCGAGATATCATCACAGGTGGTGGAGCTATTAGCAGTCTCACAGTTCTGCATCTAGACACTTTACATAATTACCTGATTTCCCCTGTTGCCATAATTTTGGCAGTGATACATTTAGCAGCCTTAATTTGGCAAGAACGGCAAATGTATACAGAAGTCATAGAGGATCTGGATCAAATTCCTGGAACCTCACTAGCGGAAAGTTGAGGTAATCTTGCCAAAGGTCGTTCTTCCACTTCTGGCAACTTTTCTAGAACTAGCGGTGTGGATTGACTAGCACCAGATAGACGTTTTAATAAATTCGGTCTGGGATCGTGTAACAAGTAGATAATGCGATCGCCTACTTCCCAGTCTTGGTTGGCTGGTAAAATTTGTAGGCGTTCTGCCCTTTCTACCAACAAAGGCACTAATACCCCAGCCCGAATTTTGTCTTGGATATGCCCCTGTTGACTAGCAAATTCCGATGCGTTGAGGGTAGTTGTACCCAATTTCACCCGTCCATCATTTACATATTCATTCCAAGTTTTAATCGCTAAATCTGAGACAAAAGCTTGCTGAATTTTACTATTAGCAGCACCATTCGCTTGGGGATCACGGGGAAAAACAGCTAAAACTCGTGGGGGATTAAATTCCTCAGATGCTCGTTCTGCTAAGACAAAATTGACCTCACCATTACTAGTCATCGCTAAAAAAGTTCCCATAGAAGCTAGTCCCGCCTCTGCTAAAACCTCACCATCCAAGGCACTACTGGCAATTATGCGAATGTTTTGCGCTTCCGCTTGGGCGACACATTCAGGATCAGTGTCAATGAGGACAACATTTTCCCCCCGTTCTTGAAAGAATCGCGCAATCAACAAACTCAACGGATTGCAACCCACAATCACAGCCCCTTTAGCTTGTTGTGACGTGATTTGCAAGCATTTTGCCACCCAACCTGCTGTCAGTCCTTGACAAACCACCGTCATAATAATGGTCAAAAAGACCAAAGCTTTGATCGCATCACCACCATTGATCCCACGCTGGGTTAACAAAATCGCAAACAAAGAAGCAACCGAAGCCGAAACAATCCCTCTAGGGGCAACCCAGCTTAAAAATAGCTTTTGTCGCCAGTTTAAATCACTATTCCAAGTACACAACAAAATATTGATCGGGCGAACCACCATCATCAGCACTAAAACCGTCCATAAACTCCCCCAACCCAAAGCAAACACACTAGCAATTGACAAATCAGCCGCCAGGAGAATGAAGAGTACAGAAACACCTAGCGTCGTCAATTGACCTTTAAAACTACGTAAAGAACGTTCCTCCGGCACAGAGGAGTTAGCAAATACAATCCCGGCAACCACAGTTGTCATCACCCCCGCTTCCGAACGAATCATTTGCGCCAGAGTAAACAGACTCCACAAAACAGCCAAGACCACCAAATTTTTCAACTCAGATGAGAGAAAATTAGCGCGTTTGAAGATTAGACTCATGAAATAACCTCCAGCCGCCCCAATCGCCGCCCCAACCCCCAACCGCATGATCAGACCTATAATCGCATTAACTGGGTCTGCATCACCGTTAACGATGGTATCTAGGACAACGAAAGCGAGGATAGCCCCTACAGGGTCAATCAGCACACCTTCCCCTTCTAACAGCGTCGCCACTTGCCGATCAACATTAATTTGTTTCAGCAGAGGGCTGATCACCGTAGGCCCTGTCACTACGACGATAGAAGCGTAGAGAAAAGCAATATTCCAAGGAAACTCACCCAACCAGTGAGCCGCCATACTCCCTCCCAGGAGAGTAATCAACGTTCCCAAGGTGACGAGCAATTGTAGACTCAGAGAAACTCTACCCAACTCTCGCAAATCTAAATTTAGTCCACCCTCAAACAGAATGATTGCCGTTGCTAGAGCAACAATCACTTCTAGCCCCGTGCCTAGCAATTGGGGATGTAACAATCCCACCCCATCAGCACCAAGCACAATACCCAACAGCAGCAATAAAACGATACTAGGTACACGCAAATACGCCGCCAAAACTTGTGCGCCAATGCCTGCAAACACAGCGATCGCTATCTGTACAGTGACTTCAAATGATGCTTCCATAGGGGAGATTTTGAGCTATTCCTTTCAAAATCCTTTGTAAAGAACAGTAAACAACATTTTTACAGGTTACAACATTAGACCATGTATACCTGGAAAAATTTAGACGTTTTTTCATACCTAGTTGTTCACAACACTACATTTGTAACTGATTAGCCAGAGAAAGTGAAGATAATAGATGGTCAATGGTCAATAGTCATTAGTCAATGGTCATTAGTTATTGGTCATTGGTCAATAGTCATTAGTCATTTGCCTTGTCTCCTTGTTCCCTTATCCCCTTGTCCCCTTCTCCCATTTTGAATTTTGAATTTTGTTAGCGCAGCGTTAGCGAGTCCGCGATAGCGCAGCGTTAGCGACGCAGGAGCGTCGCGTCATTTTGAATTGATTTGACTCCCTCCCTCCCCCCGTCCTGCTGTTTTTTTCACCAAGGCTATTGACACAACCTAAAAAATCCGTTAATTTATAAAAGGTCTGAGATTGATGCCCCCATCGTCTAGAGGCCTAGGACACCTCCCTTTCACGGAGGTAACGGGGATTCGAATTCCCCTGGGGGTATTTAAAAACCTAATAGCAAAACGCAGAAAACTTACAAACCTCCTTTCATCTTCTGCGCTTACCTCAGCATGCCTCTGCGTTTAAAAAAAGCTCCCTCAAATCATTTTGAGGGAAACTTAAACCTAAACACTGATCTGAGCTAAATGCTCAACACGCCGATAAATCGCCAGCAAGTTAGCCTTTAAATCAGTACTAAGACGACGCTCAACAATAGCGATGGGCATAGTCATCCTTGGCCAAACTTGAATGGTGTAGCAGAGATTAGTCCCACTCACCTCACCAACTCCCAGAGGTTCCAGACACCAACTCCCCGAAAAACCCTTAAAATCTCCTTCTACCATCTGGAAATTAATTGCGTTTGGGAAGCATTCTTGCAAATCCAGAACCACGCGGGCGCAAAAATTAAAATTGAGTAAACGCTGAGAGCCGATTTGTTCGAGTCGGATACCGCCGTTGGGATGATCTAGTACACAACTCTTAGCCAAGTTGGGAATAAATTCAGCTAAGGCTTCATAATCCGTCAATACCTTCCAGACTTGTTCCACTGGTTGAGGAATGTGGACTCTGGCAGTAATCTGCCGTTGTCGTTCGGCAATTTTCTCCACTTGGATTTCTACAGATGGCAAATTATCTGCATCTAATTCGCCATCGACATCAGAGTTAAATTCCAAGTCTTCTGTGGTGTTGTATTGTTTAGTCACTTTCAGAATATGGTTTGCTTTCATCAGAAAACTGGGGCAAAGTCAGAGTGAAGCAGATTTCGCTCAGTTGAGAATTAGGGATAGGGGTACTCTCAACAGCGATCGCTCCATTTAAGTGCTGCACCAAGGACTTCACTAAAGCTAGTCCCAGTCCTGTCCCTGGAGTCCAGCGACCTCCTCTACCGCGACGGAACCTATCAAATATGTAGGTAGCCTCTTCTTCGGAGATGCCACGTCCTGTATTCGTCACTTTGATCATAACTTGATCGACAAGTTGATTAACTTGGTGACTAGTGTGCAGGTGAATGATAGTATCACGCTCTGAGTACGTATGAGCATTATTTAATAACTCTTGGAGGATGCGGTCAACACTCTCCAATTCTGTTTGCAGCTTTAACGGCTCATTTGTAATGTCTAAATTTATGGTTAATCCTTTACTTTCCAGTCTTGGAGCTAAAGAATTGCTTATTTCTTTAATTCTGGTATTTAAATCAATAGTTTCAAAGCGTGGTGGTTCTTGCTCTGACTCTAACTTTTGCAGCATCAGCAAGTCATTGATTAAATTAATTTCCTTAGTACATTCGTTTTCGAGAATATCTAAGTATCTTCCTTGGCGTTCTGGAGTAATTCCCGGTAAACGTAAATTCTTAATCGACATCCGCATATTTGTCAGGGGATGACGCAAGCGATCGCTGATATTGCTGATAAATTCATCTTTAAACTGGTTCAGTTCCCGGAGTTGTTCTACATATTGCTTTGTTCTTTCACGCAATCTGTTTTGTAATTCCAGGCTACTTTGCAATTTTGCTGTCCGTTCGTCTACTAGAGTTTGCACTTGCCGCAACGTTTTTGATTGAATAATGGCATTGCTGACTTGAGCGCAAACCATTTCTACTAAGTTGAGTTCGGCTGTTTGCCAGTTACGTGCCACAGATTGCTGTAGCACTAAAAAACCGAGGATTTTACCTTGATTTTCCAGTGGCATTAACAATACAGCTGGCAATTGGGTAATAGAAAACAGTGGGGCTACTGTAGAAGTATCTTGTAGATGAGTGTAATCGTTAATAATAACTGGTCTTCCCGGCTCGACAAACACCCGTTGACATAACCCACAATCAGCCAAGAAGAAAGATTCAGATGAGATATCAGAGGAATTAGTTTTTTCCCGTCGCCACTCACCGACAACATCAGCTTTGGCTTGGGGAATTTGTCTTCTCGCTGGAGTTCTAAACAATGGATCTGTATACTTCAACAGGATGAGTAAACCCCGATCTGCTTGTAAAGATTCGGCTGTAGATGCTATTGCCAGTTGGAGCATTTGATTTAACTCCAAGTTGCTACGACTTAATACAGTTAATTGTCGAATTAAACTTTGGTGTTGGTTGCTCTTTTGTAAATATTGTTGCTGAGAAGCAATCAACTGTGCTTGTGTCACTTGAGAGAAAGCGATCGCACAAGACGATTCGATTGTCTTGAGGATTTGTTTTTCTGACTCATGCCAATCATAAGGTTGGAACTTAATCAGACTAATTACACCATTATTTATCCCACCAAATTGAGTCGGTATGGCTAAAACTGCCTTGACTGGTAAAGGTAAATTTTGACATCCAATGGCTAAACTCTCGCGGATGACAGAAATCTCATCGATACTGCGTGGTTCTGCTGCACATTGCAAAACTAGTAATTCCATGAGAAATCGTTCCATTGAGAACATTTCATGGGGAAGCGGTATTCCTAGATATTCATCAGAACACCAACTAGCGGTTGTAGGTTCGGTTGATTCATCGTTAGTCACTGTCACCAAGCAGCAACAATCTACATTTGCGGCAAGCCCTACCAATTCGGCAATTTCTTGCAGCATCAATGCCGTTGCTCGACTATTAGCAATGATGTGATTAATCTTGTGTGCCAACTCTGGGGCTGTTTGTTCCTGATGCTGCATCAGTTTGACTGGGTATGGTTTTAGTCGCTCTGGGTGTTCGGGGGACTGTGGCGGCAATAATAAACGCTTTTTCATTTCTAATATGCTCTTAAATAATGACCCCATTGTTTATGCACCCAACTTTTTGGCATATTATTCACCGTTAGTTGTGTAGCTGCACCTGATAGATGGGAAATTTTTGATGAAAATTTTCTACCATCTGTTATAGCCCCTTTCTATCCCAGATGACCAAGTTACCAGTGTATTAAACTAATTTATACATAATCTATAATTGTTTTCCAAGTTTACCAGAATGCCTTAGCCAAAGGATATTTGGCTGGATAGTACAGAACCGATAAAATGACTTGGAATCAGAATATCTTGTTTATAACTATACATAAACCGTAATTTCTCTGGATTTCAGACCCTAATAGCGTTTCGACTAACCGCATTAGTACTGTTGAAGGAACATGGGTTTAGGGGTGTAGGGGAAGCAACAGTGGTGCTTTCATTTATTTTTTGAATAGAATAGAGATAATTAATAAAAAAATATTATTTTAATATTTAATTTCATTGGCTTGATATCAGATGAAGTGGTAGACGCAGCGTAATTACTATGTTCAATTACGCTACATCTACCTGAATCCAGAACTAGCCAGCTAAACTCTCGACACTTAAAGGAACCATATCGCCATTTCTGGTTAGTCCTAGTAACATTGGTTCTTGGGGTTGGATTAGTTGACCTGTAAGTACACAACGTTCTTCTTGTTGAGCTGTGGCGGCTATACTTGCTCGAATATCGGCTCGGGAAAATCGCGGTTTCCACTCACCTGATTTTTGCTGCACATAGTTCCAGAGGATATCGCGGATGAGTGCCTGATATCCCTGATTGCCAGCTATTTCTTTGAGTTTTTCTTTGAGTTCTCGCTCTAAACGGATGCTAGTAACTTCCATATCGGTGGTTGGGGTGCGAGCGATCGTGTGCATGATTTTTCTCCTTGAAGTATGGACAGGATAGTAATACAAGTGTAGTATGTTTAAAGGAATGTTCAATAGGTGAAATTTTCTGTGAAACCCATTTACTCAAACTCTACTTCTTTGCGCCCCACCAACTACCGAGCCAGTTGGGAATCAAGCGCTGTGGGAGTGGAGTATTTATTTATGGGCGATGGTAGCCAAAATATTGGGCAAATCACATATGAGAATCATGACTTTATATCGGTCATTATTGATGGGCTGAATGCCAAACCACAACTAGACACAAGAAGCGGGAGGTACAGACAGAGAGATGCTGTACCAAAATAAGACCGAAAAACTGTTAGGTCAATTTTTCACCCCCGCTTCACTCAAACCAGAAGCGGGGGTTTTTTATTCAGGAGTGAAAGTAAAGCTGTGGCTATCGCAATGCCAGTGTTAGAGCAATCTGTGGTGGTATTTTCGCAAAATTACTTACCACTGTGTCGAGTCAATATCAAGCGAGCGATCGCACTATTAATTACCAACAAGGCTGAACCTTTAGTTGGTTCTACAGACAAGGGATGGCGAGTTCATTCACCTAGTTTGATAGTTGATGTTCCAAAACATATTCGCTTAACAATCGCTTCTATTGAACGGACATGGAAAGTTCCACCTGTGAATCGGCGGGAGGTTTTGCGACGAGATCATCATAGTTGTCAATATTGCGGTAGCAATAAACGTCTGACGCTAGATCACGTCATTCCTAAGTCTAGAGGTGGTTCTCACACTTGGGATAACGTAGTTGCAGCTTGTGCTAGATGTAACTCACGTAAAGGCGATCGCACTCCCACAGAAGCGGGGATGCCATTACGTCACAAACCGAAAGCACCAGTCCATCCGGCGGTAGCCTTTGCAGTTAGTGAAGCTTGGCGTGACAGTGCCACACAGTTCTGGATCGATGTGCAAGCAAACCTGGAATAACAGGAGAGCAGAAGGAATGCTGAAATTAATTTACACGGAAAACAGCTTTTATTTAGAGTGTTCAACAATGTCCCTAGAGGAATGGGTAGGACAAAGAGTCATCTTAGCACTACGTCTTAGTCAAAATTTATGTGTTGCACCTAGCACCGCGTCCTTTTTGCTACCTGTGGATTTACCAGGAATTGAAGCACTCAAGGCAGAAGCTAAACGTGCTGACAGTGAAATCATTGATCTGTCGGTTTGTGATCCTGAGTATCTAGAGGTTACTCTGCGTGGTAGTTGGCTATCAGATGGTGCAGAAGATGCTGATGGTGTGTTCGTCACGATGATGAGCGATCGCACAGAGTTCTTCTTACATAAACTATGGCAAGCTGCTCAAGCTTGTGCTTCAGTGATCAGTGAATAAGGATAAGTCCGTGCTGAGTACTGAGTGAGGATCTTCACTCGTAACTCAGCATTAATTACACCAAACGAAAAATAAACGGATAGCGATACGGCACATTCGGCTCATTGAGAACTTTGATAATGGCGATGATTGGCATGATAATACTGATCACTCCTAAGCCAATCAACAGAAAAAAGCCAATGACTACGAAAATCAGCAAAGCAAAAATAATTCCGTAGATGTAAAGGTTGATGTGAAAATTCAACGATTCTTTAGCATTAGCTTTGACAACAGAATCTTCACTCAGCAACAAAATGGCAATAGGTATACCAATAGACACTATCGTCGAACTAAAAAATATCGCCCCATGACTCAGTGCAGATAACAACTTGCGTTGCTCTAAGCTTTCCATACCATAACCCCTCTGTGAATCACAATCAGTGACCATATCAACTCAATCATAATTCTCTAGTCTTAATTACGAATTGAGACAACGCACTTAAACCAAATAATAAAGGGGTCAACCAATCCCCCCAACGCACGTATAAAGTTTGTGTTTGGCGGCGATAAATAGTTGCTGCATGAGTTGCGTAAACATTGTATCCAGACATCCACAAAGTTTTACCGTGGGGATCAACAAAAGCTGAATAGCCTGTATTTGTTGCCCGCACTGACCATCTATCAGTTTCAATTGCCCGCATGATATCCTGAGCATGGTGCTGGAATGGCATAGCCGCACTGTAATGAGCATCATTGGACGCACTCAGGATAAATTCTCCACCAATTGCTGCTTGCCGACGAAAAACTTGGGGAAAAGCAGATTCGTAACATATCCCCACAATCGCCCGACCAAAAGGCGTGTCAAAAACTTGATTTGGTGAACCGGGAACTTGATGTTCATCCAGTGGAGACAAGCGCTGAATCAAGCCACCAATAATTCCTTCAAAGGGAATATATTCTCCTAAAGGTACTAGTTTGGCTTTATCATAGCGGCTAATAACTTCGCCTTTACTGTTGATAGTAAATAAGCTGTTGGTATAACTGCGTCCTTTTTCACCAAAAGCTCCTACCCAAGCAACGATGCCTTTTTTCTGAATAGCCGATACTAGAGGAGTTGTAGCTAAATCACGTTGAAAAAAAGGTAATGCTCCTTCTGGTGTTAAAACTGCCTCTACGCCTTGATTTACCAAAGTTAAATACCCTTCTGTGTAACCTGTAATCGCCCGGCGAACTCCTTGGGGCAACAGCTTCATTTTGTTGGGGATATTGCCTTGAACAATACCCACTTTTAAAGCTGTAGCTGGGGGTTGGGCAATCGGACGAGTGTATAAGATAAAACCAATTAGATGTAGAGTAATTAATAATCCTACCGCTACTGCTAAATATTTATTCACTAGGCGAATGGGTGCGGCATCTTGACGATTGATCCAAGCTTCAGCAATTAAACCATTGACACTCACCAGTGCTGCTGTGACAAAATTCGGCCCGGATAGTTGCCCAAGGTGTAAAATGACTAAGTTGTGAGGAGATTGGGTATAAGCTAGGGAACTCCACCACAAAGGCCCCGCACTCCAAAGGCTCTCTAATCCGCACCATATAGCTGTAGCCACAAGGATACGTGACCAGGTTTTTTGCTGGGCAAGACGCACCAAACAAGCTGCCCAAATAGCAACGAATACTCCTCCGTAAAGGCTGACGAATGACCAGCAAAATCCTGTGATGGCCAAGCTTGGCCACCAGGGAACGCCTAGCCAATCCATAGGATGAATGCCAGTGATCCAAAATAGGGCAACGCTGTGATAACCGATACCCCAGAGTAGGCCAAGGAGAAGGGGAGGGGGAGATGGGTTTTTTCTCTTGGCGGAAATAACTATGAATATCCACAGGGGAGTTAGGGCAATCCACGCTAGGAACCATGCGCCAAAAGGGGCTACGGTTAGCCCCATGAAAATGCCACTAGTTAAGGCAATTAGAGCAGGGAGTAAGGATATTAGCCGATCTCCCTGATATTTATTCAGCTTCTGCCGCATCGCCTGTATCGGGGGGAACTATTGCTACTCCGGTAATTGCATCGTCTTCGTCGAGGCGTTGGACTCTTACACCAGTGGCCGATCGCGATTGGATAGAAATTGCATTCACAGCTTGCCGAATAATGATCCCCCGATTTGTCACCATCATGATTTCATTATCGTTGTTGACGATACCGAGAGTGGCTAATTGGTCTTTAGTTTTGCGGTTTTTAAATTTGGTAGCCATCAAACCTTGACCAGCTCGATTTTGTAGGCGGAATTGCCCAACCGGTACGCGCTTACCG
This sequence comes from Nostoc sp. TCL26-01, assembly GCF_013393945.1. Lineage (NCBI taxonomy): Bacteria > Bacillati > Cyanobacteriota > Cyanophyceae > Nostocales > Nostocaceae > Nostoc > Nostoc sp. TCL26-01. The sequence goes on along the minus strand of NZ_CP040297.1, from coordinate 1,678,633 downwards.
TATCCTCCTGTTGTGATTACCAACACCCAAGGGCCACCACTATTGTTATCGGCAACTTCTGCCACTTCTGCAGTTTCTTCGGTGGTTTCGATCTCTTCGGTTTCCATCTCGTCGATTTCTACTTCCTCGGTGTTCAAGGTCTCTAAAATTGCCGCCGGGAGAATATCCATCCCCACTAATTCATCACCTTTTTTCAGTTTCATGGATTTTACGCCACGAGTCGCTCTACCCAGAGGACGGAGTTGTTCGTGGGTACATCTAAAGTGAATGGCCATACCTTGACGAGAACCAACAATTATGCTGTCTTCGACTCTGGCACGACGTACCCACCGCAGTTGATCACCTTCTTCTAAAGAGATAGCAATTAAGCCGTTGGCGCGAATATTACTAAAGGCTGCTAATTCTGTTTTCTTAATGTTGCCGCCTTTGGTGAGCATGACCAGATATTCTTCACTGGTAAACTCATCCACAGGGACGATGGAGGTGATTTTTTCCTCTTTGGGAATGGGGAGTAATTGGACGATGGGTGTACCGCGACTGGTGCGAGAACTAACGGGGATTTGATAGGCTTTCAAGCAGTAGACGACACCGCGATCGCTAAAGAATAAAACGCTGTCATGATCGCAACAAGTCAAGAAATGTTCAACAGTATCATCATCTTTGACTTTGGCGGCGGCTTTGCCTCTGGTGGCACGGCTTTGAGCTTCAAAGGTGTTGACAGGCATCCGTTTGATGTAACCTTGCTCTGTCACCAAAATTATGGCTTTTTCGTTAGCAATTAGGTCTTGATCATCGATGTCGCCTTCACCATGAGTAATGACTGTCCGCCGAGGTGTGGCAAAGCTAGTTTTGATTTGGGTAATTTCGGTTTCAACAATGTCTAATACCCTTTCCCGTCGTGCCAAAATATCTTGTAAATCGGCAATTTGGTTTTGTAAATCTTCGTGTTCTTGACGGATTTTGTCGGCTTCTAGAGCAGTTAACCGCCGTAGCTGCATTTGTAAAATGGCATCGGCTTGCACTTCCGACAGTCCGTAGGTGGTAATTAGCTCCCCTTTGGCTGTGGGTGCATCGGGTGCATGACGAATCAAATTAATGATTGCGTCTAGCTGTGCCAGGGCAATTAATAAACCTTGTAAAATGTGGTCGCGTTCTTCCGCTTTCCGCAGTTCGTAACGGGTACGCCTGTTGATGGATTCGATCCGGAAGTCGAGGAAGACTTCTAAGAATTGCTTGATGGTGAGGGTTTGGGGTTCACCGTCCACGAGGGCCAACATATTCGCCCCAAAGTTGGCTTGGATTGGTGTTTGCTTGTAGAGGTTGTTCAACACCACACGAGGATAAGCATCGCGCTTGAGTTCGATGACGATACGCATCCCATCGCGATCGCTTTCATCACGGATATCTGCAATTCCTTCAATTCGCTTGTCGTTCACCAACTCGGCAATTTTTTCGATCAGGGCAGCTTTGTTGGTTTGGTATGGTAATGCTGTAACAATGATGGCTTCTCTATCTGGCCGTCCCCGTTGTTCCACTGTTTCAATATTAGCGACACCACGCATGGTGATCGAACCGCGTCCGGTGGTGTAGGCTTCTTTAATCCCGGCTGTCCCCAAAATCAATGCCCCTGTCGGGAAGTCTGGCCCGTGGATGTGTTGCTGCATCAACTGGATATCGGTGATTTCTGGATTATGAATCAGTGCTACTAATCCATCAATCAATTCGCCTAAGTTGTGGGGAGGAATATTGGTTGCCATACCCACAGCAATCCCAGAGGAACCATTGAGTAGTAACTGGGGGATGCGGGACGGTAGAACTGTTGGTTCTTGTTGGGAACCGTCGAAGTTGTCAGCAAAATCTACTGTTTCCGATTCGATGTCTTGCAGGAGGGCAGCACTGGTTAAGGCTTGCAAGCGACATTCTGTATAACGCATCGCCGCCGGGGGATCGTTATCTACAGAACCGAAGTTACCATGTCCGTTAATCAGGGGCGATCGCATGGAAAAATCCTGCGCCATCCGCACCAAGGCATCATACACTGCTGTATCGCCGTGGGGGTGATATTTACCCAACACTTCCCCCACCACACGGGCGCATTTCCGAAACGGGCGATCGTGAGTTAATCCCAGCTCGTGCATAGCGTAGAGGATGCGACGATGCACAGGTTTTAGACCATCCCTGGCATCTGGTAGCGCCCTACCTACTATCACACTCATGGCGTATTCCAGATAAGACCGGGACATTTCGTTCCGCAGATCAGTTGGGATAATCCTCTCCTGTGAGGTTGTCATAACCTAAAAAACTCCAAAAAATTTAGATTTTAGCCTTCTCACTTGACAAAGCGCAAAATTATGCCAAATTTCTCTTGAATAATTGCCATATTTTGCTATAATTCTAACACAATATTGCCGTAGTCTGCCGGGTTAGTTCCTCATCAAAACCGTCAAAAATGTTGTTGTAATTAAGTTGATTGTGTTTACTTAATTACAATTAAAAATTAAAAGACTTTTTTGTCTGTAAAATTTTATTTTTCTACTTCTTCAAAATATTGCTGTGTCTTGAGTTGAGATGCTATTAAAGGAGCTTTTGGCGCTAGAAAAAATCCCACTAAGCTAGCAAAAAGGATTGGCGTGAAAGGATGAAAATTAGTCAATTTTGCTAACAATAAAGTTGTACTTATTGGTGTGCGGGTCACGGCTGCATTAATAGCCGCCATTGTGCAAATCATCGCCAGTGCTGGATTCAGTCCCGGAACTAAAATTGCTACGGCTTTACCAATACAAGCACCAGTGAAAAATAAAGGGATAATAAACCCACCACGCCATCCACCAGTGACTGTCACACTGATGGCTGTCATTTTACCCAACGCTAGAACTAAGAGAAAAACTCCAGAAAAACTAGTAGTCAGAACTGCATCTAATTCTTCATGTCCAAAATAACGAGTTAAGGGTAATAAAGCTGCTAAAATCCCTAATCCTAATCCTGCTACAGTAGTACGTACATATACAGGGCTGGGAATCATCGTCAACAGTCTGTCACAGCCACGAAAAATTACCATAAACACCCATCCGGCGATCGCCCCTACAACCCCCAAGAGAACTGCCACAATAAAATCATCGACATTTTCTAAACGGTATTGGGGAAAGTGCCAAGTGGGCGCAATTCCTAAGTGAGTGATCAAAGCAAATACCAGATAACTAGCACAACTCGATACGATAGCTGGCATCAAGGCTTCGTAGTACTCGACAATATGCTGATGGTGCAGAATCTCTAAGGCAAACATCGCCCCACCCAAGGGTGAACCAAACAAGGCAGTAAAGCCAGCCGCCATCGCCGCTAAACTCATGGAGCGAAAATCTTCGCCTTGGAGTTGCAAGCGATCGCCTACCCACGTCCCAAAAGAACCCGTAACTTGTACCAGTGGCGCTTCTGGGCCGGCGCTTCCTCCAGCCGCTATACTCACCAAAGAAGCCAGAAGCATGGCCGGGTTTTTACGCGCATCCAAGCGCCCACCGCGAAAATGGATATTATCGACAATCACAGCAATTTCCCCTGGATTGCCTAAAAAATGAATTACCAAGCCAATAATTAATCCTGCTATTGGCATGACAATTAGCAGACTCACACCCTCAAATCGTTGCAGTTGGTGAGTCATGAATTCCAAAATATTCCAGTACAAACCAGCAAATAAACCACAAACAATCCCTACCACCACCCAGCGAAACACCCACCGCGAAATTACCAAAGGATTACGCCTTACTAGTCCAAAAAGTTGCAAAAACTTCCAGCGTTGAGGTTGATCTGGGCGATCGCTATTGTTTGGTAGCACTACTGATTTCCTAACGTAATAAATTAAATGTTACGGATTCTTGATATTTCTTATGGTAATACTCTTTAACCTGGATACAGTATCTTTAGCCTCAAGATAGTGAGTTGATCAGCCTTCAGACAGTGTGTGTCAGCAATACCAAAGTTTAAGCTAGTGCGTGTATGTTTGAGTTAATAATCATGAATCAAGAGACTGTTCCGAGCCAAGCACAGAACATGAATCCAGATGACTCACAATTAAGTCCAGAAGTCTTGGACAAAATTAAGCATCCTGCAAAAATGGATGATGTAATTCGAGAACAGCCTCCCGAAGAACGCAAAACTAACCCAGCGTTAGTACCAGAAATGTTGGATGAACCAAATGATGAGATGACTGGTTTCGCAAAAGAGTAGTAAGGATACAATGTCATTCAGTATCTTGCTGCCAATCTCCCACTTATGCTACCAGTCATTTATTCTGATGAGTTTTTAGATCATAAAACTGGAAACTACCATCCAGAAAAACCAGAACGTTTGACAGCAATTGTTTATGCCCTAAAGAATGCTGTCTTTGCTAAAAAAATTGCTTGGTATGAGCCGACACCAGCACTAGAAAACGCCTCTCTCATGCCGCTTTTGGTAAAAGCTCATAGTCCAGGATACATCAATAAGGTCAGGGAAATCGCTACTACTGGTGGTGGGTATTTGGATGGTGATACTCCCATATCTCCTCGTAGTTATGATGTGGCGTTACTCGCTGTGAGTGCTTGGTTAGATGGAATTGATACCGTACTGACAACAGCAAATTCGGCTTTTGTTCTCGCACGTCCACCAGGACATCATGCTGAAAGTGATGCAGGGATGGGGTTTTGTTTATTTTCTAATGCGGCGATCGCTGCTTTTTATGCCTTAGAACAACCAGGAATCAATCGCGTTGCTATTCTCGATTGGGATGTACATCATGGTAACGGTACTCAGGCGATCGTGGAAACTCACCCGCAAATTGCCTATTGTTCTCTCCATCAATATCCCTGTTATCCTGGTACTGGCAGAGCTACAGAGCGTGGTTTTCATGATAACGTACTGAATCTACCCGTACCGCCTGGTAGTGATATCTCAGTCTATCAGCCATTGTGGGAAAAAAAGATTATCCCATTTTTAACTGATTTTCAACCAGATTTACTCATTGTTAGTGCTGGTTATGATGGCAATGCTGATGATCCTCTAGCCAGTGTTAATTTGCAACCAGAAGATTATGGTTTATTCACTAATTATTGTTTAGGAATAACGCGAAAAATTTTATTTGGTTTAGAAGGTGGTTACGATTTTCACACACTAGCAAAGTCGATTTTAGCTACAATTGAACCTTGTTTAGGTTAGCAATTCATCTTTTACATAAGTTAAAAGTCATCTATGTCTTAAACTCTAATTTTCCCTGTGATCAACAATTTGATTCAACTCAGATTTATTAGTATCCACAGGTGAGGAGCGAGGATTTTCTAGAGGCAATAGCTGTTCTTGAGTTTTTATTGTATCTGGAATACCTTTTAAGATACTACTTGGAGACATTAGGCTTTTATGAAATAAAAGTCTGATTTCTGCTTCAAACTGTTCTCTACCCTGGCTAAAAAAGTTTGGTTCTCTGGGAAGTAAACCATTAGATATCTGTGGGTTATCAATAGCAAATACGGGTGTATTGACTATCAAAGCCACAAAATAGATTCCCCAAGACACAGATATACTTGAAAATATTGTGTTAAAAATGCTTTTCATTTTTTTATATCAATAATCAAGTTTACTTAACTGCTGTCTAAATCTTGTGCATTTGCATTGACAAAAGCTGCTAGTTTAGCTCTGGCATTGTCTAGTAAGGATTTTCATTCTCTACTAAAAAATCTTTAGGGTTCTTGTTCAAGTTGCGATCGCAGTCTTTGTTGTAATACTAACACCACTTGAGTACAAGCCTCATATGATACATAAATGAAAAAAGTTACACTCGAATCTTGCAACAAAGGTTTTTGAATCTCATTGCTAAAAAACATGAAGTTTGATACTTCAGTTTTACACACTTATTTTAACTCCCCAGGCCGGATTCGAACCAGCGACCAATCGATTAACAGTCGATCGCTCTACCACTGAGCTACTGAGGAAAGTTTGCTCTCACGATTTATCATATTAACGTAGGTCATAGAATTTGGCAAGTACTTGAACGATCTTTTTTGCCAATGCTGTTTTGTCTGGAATATTGCAGCCAAAATCGTCTCTGATGAGAGATTCAAGATTGTTGAATGCTAGTATCTACTTAAATCCCATCCGCAATTCAGCTAGTCGTTGCCGTGCTTGAGCATCGATGGCACTAGCCAAAAATCTGCTCTTAGATTGTTTGCGAGTTTGATATTTTTGCCGCATCCGACAAACTGTAGTTTCCACTTCCCCACAGAGTTGTTGTGCTGACAACCATTCAGCCCCATACCCTTGTACGGTTAACTGCTGTGCGCGATCTGATGTAGCAACAATAACGCGAAAAATCCTCTGTGAGGACATTTGAGGGCGCAAAGACGCACAAATTTTTTCAATATAGGTATCTGCGGTTTGTCCAAAATCTGTGTAATGGACTGAAACTAATTCTGTAATAACTTCCTTATTACTGCCAGTGTTTTGGTAATGAGCATCAAAAACTATTTGCGTCTCATAACCTTGAAATGAGCTGTAGCTGGTCATTGCTTCCACAAGTTCCAAACGTGCAGCCTCTAAGCCATCTTTATCACGTGTTTTTTTCAGACAAGGCCAAGCGCCTATTATATTGTAGCCGTCTACCAACAAGACGGCTGGGAATGAGGAACGGGGCATGGTTTTCAATCACGATTTTATAGAGTTAACAAGATCCATTCATAAGTTTTATAGTAATTGAAGCATTAGCTGTAACACTATGTTACAAATAGCTAAAAAACGCAATTTTATTGCAAACTTTACGCTAAAAAGCTCTAATCACAACAAACGCGCCATCAAGCAGCGCGTTGCAGTTGTTATAAATTACTGATTAATAGTCAATGGTCAATGGTCAATGGTCAATGGTCAATAGTCATTAGCAATTCTTACTCACTCCCTTACTCAGCACGGGCTGCATCGCCCCGCTACCGCTAACAGCACTCAGCACTACCTCACTCTCTCACTTGTTCAACTTCCATCAAGCGTTGTTTAAGGCGTTGGGGTTCGCCTTGGTCTACTAAACGGCCTTTTTCTAACAAGAAAGCGCCATCACAGTAGTTTAATTCGTCTAAGCGGTGAGTAACCCATAACGCTGTGATACCCCTACTTTTCACAAGGCGGCGGACGCTAGCGACTAAATCCAGTTGGCTATCTGGGTCAAGTAAGGCTGTGGGTTCATCTAATAAGAGAATCTCACAGCGACGAGCGATCGCACCAGCAATAGCAACACGCTGTTTTTGTCCTCCACTCAAGGCATAAATTGGACGTAGCTGGAGAGCGCTCAAATTGACTGCACTCAAAGCCTCATCTACTCTGGCTCTCACCATCGTCACTGGCAGTTTTTCTTCTACCAGTCCAAAAGCCACATCAGCACCAACAGTCGGCATCACCAATTGGTGATCAGGATTTTGGAAGACAAAACCCACGGGATGTAAAACCTTAATTTCTCCAGATTGAGGAGCCAAAAGCCCAGCTAAGAGTCGGAGTAATGTAGATTTACCACTGCCATTAGTCCCCAAAAGCATCCAGAATTCACCTTGAGGTACTTTCAGAGAGCAAGATTGAATCGCTATCTCACCATTAGGCCAACTGAAATTTAAATCTTTGACAAAAATGCCCACGTCCGCCATTTGTCTACCTTGGGTTATTCACCAGCTAGAGCAAAAAATCCAGGTGGTCTACCACTGCTTGTGGTAACACCATCTTTCTGAGTAATCTGTACCCCAGAAATTTCACTAGCACGGACAGCAATCTTTTTCTCTGTTTTGCCCTCACATTTCAGTTCCACAATGTCAGGGTTGCCAGAACGGATGGCTGCCAAGATAAGCTGATAAACAGCCTCCGCGTCCTCTGCTGTCTTACGTTGCACTGATATGGGGAAAGCAGTATTTCTGATGCTCAAGTCAATGTTAAACATTTAGCAGTAATCACATATAACTGTAGGACTCATTTTAGCGTTATGAGAATAGAGAATGGGGGAGTGCTGAGTGCTGTTAGCGGTAGCGGGGCGATGCAGCCCGTGCTGAGTAAAGAGTGAGGGTGTGAACAGTGAACAGTGAACGTTTATTAACTGGTAACTGATAACTGTTAACTGGTAACTGATTTGGCAGGGGTGCAGGGTTGAAGAAGAAATGCTAATGACCATTGACCATTGACCATTGACTAATGACTAATGACCATTGACCAATGACTCCTCATCCACTGATCTTCGATAATTTTCGTATTCCCAGATTAAATTTTCCAGAATATTTACTGGAAAAATTAGCGATTTGCATCTAGAATTATTAGAGTCAGTAAAAAATTGTAAACTAGATTGACAATCTAGTTTGTTTTCTGTATGTGATCGGGTGTTAACGCCTGTCTATCTACAGAGCAGTACTTATAATATCTGGAGATTTTTTGTAATGACCATCGCAGTAGGACGCGCCCCCAGCAGAGGGTGGTTTGACGTACTAGACGACTGGTTAAAGCGCGATCGCTTCGTATTCGTAGGCTGGTCAGGAGTATTACTATTCCCCTGCGCCTTCCTAGCACTAGGCGGTTGGCTAACCGGCACAACCTTCGTCACCTCCTGGTACACCCACGGACTAGCATCATCCTACCTAGAAGGAGCCAACTTCCTGACAGTAGCAGTATCAAGTCCAGCAGACAGCATGGGACACTCGCTATTGCTGTTGTGGGGACCAGAAGCCCAAGGAGACTTTACCCGTTGGGTTCAATTGGGAGGATTATGGCCATTCGTAGCGTTACACGGAGCCTTTGCATTAATCGGGTTCATGCTCAGACAATTTGAGATTGCGCGGCTAGTAGGGATCAGACCATACAACGCCCTAGCATTCTCAGCACCCATCGCGGTATTCGTCAGCGTCTTCTTGATGTACCCATTGGGACAATCGTCATGGTTCTTCGCCCCCAGCTTTGGAGTCGCAGCCATATTCCGGTTCTTGCTATTCCTGCAAGGGTTCCACAACTGGACACTCAACCCCTTCCACATGATGGGCGTAGCAGGTGTCCTAGGTGGAGCGTTACTTTGCGCCATCCACGGGGCAACAGTAGAAAACACCCTGTTTGAAGACGGCGATGGTGCAAACACCTTCCGTGCCTTCAACCCCACCCAATCAGAAGAAACCTATTCCATGGTGACAGCTAACCGATTCTGGTCACAGATATTCGGGATTGCTTTCTCCAACAAACGCTGGTTGCACTTCTTCATGTTGTTCGTACCAGTCACAGGTTTGTGGATGAGTGCTGTCGGTATCGTCGGTTTGGCACTCAACCTGCGGGCTTATGACTTCGTATCGCAAGAATTGCGTGCGGCAGAAGACCCCGAATTTGAAACTTTCTATACCAAGAACATTTTGCTGAATGAGGGTATCCGCGCTTGGATGGCTCCTCAAGACCAGCCTCACGAAAAATTTGTATTCCCCGAAGAGGTACTACCTCGCGGTAATGCTCTCTAAGCATGATTTAAGATTCATTGCTTGCCATTGTGTTAAAAGCCTCCGCGTTTTGGCGGAGGTTTTTCTTTTTTTGGTTATTGTCTCCAAATTTGTATGTTATATTAATCGAAGGCTCAAGCCCAGAGATAAATTCTCTGCCTTTTTGAAACTAAGACCGTTTAGGCAACAAGGAGGTGATGCCCATGATAGAAAGTAGTATAACCATGGGTCATCAGGTTGCAGTTAGCCGGCTGTGCGCCGGGGCTGTTCTCTAAAAGTTAGCCTTAGTCTTTTGGACTAAGTTAGCTCAAAAGCTAGGCTAAAGCTCGGAGTTCCTTCCGGCAGTCTGGTTGCAACCTGAAGACCCGCTAGACCGCTCTGACTTAGATTACCTGATCTAAATCAGAGCGGATAGTTTTTTGTAGGCAAATTCCAATTTTTATTGATAGTCATATCAAATTCGTGTCATTGCATATTTTTCTCTCAAAAGAAAGAAAATATGCGCAAAGTGTAAGCGGAAGATACACGAATATGTAAATAGGAGATGGCAATGGCTCAACTACTAAGTGATGCAGAAATCCAAGCCCAATCTGGTCATTTGTCTGGGTGGACGGTAGAAGGTTCTAAGTTGCAGACTACCTATAGATTCAAAGACTTTATTACAGCGATCGCATTCGTTAACAAGATTGTAGAACCTGCGGAGTCAGCAGGCCATCATCCAGACATAGAGATTTCTTATAACAAAGTCAAGGTATCACTAACCACTCATGATGCTGGTGGTTTGACACAAAAAGATTTCGACCTGGCTGAGATCATTTCTCAAATCAACTAAGTTATCTTCTGGTAAGAGGAGACTATTTTGTACTCGATATTCGAGCAAATATCACAATATCTTGTGACAGTTGATGAGGCGATCACTGGTTGCTTGCCATCTGGTTGAAATACTCTATAATAATAAGCTATATGGGTATGTTTTTGCATAAGTTAATTGCATCGATTTTTAACATAAAGTTAATCAGTTGTTAGCTTGGCAAAAACTAGAATTGTAGTAGTGGTAACTACCCCTCATCAAAAGATGTCTATCAGATGTCAGATTTTTGAGAACAGTTGCAACGAAAACATTTGTCTATACAAGGTGTGAGGAGAAAAGTAAAAATGTCTAATCTCTTGTGGAAATCCCTGGTGGTTAGCCCGGCAGTTTTAGGAGCGTTATTAGTATCGTCAGGTGCGATCGCTGCTCCCAGTACTAGCCCAGAAGTATCAACCAATGAAACAGTAGTTCCGACCGAAGTTGCTCAACAACCAGAATTTGTAGCTCAAGCAGCTCCAATTACTGATGAGACAAAGGTTATCGACCAAGTTAACCGCTATAGCAACGAAGGTAGAAATACCACCCAAGGTCAAGTTACATCAGTTTCTCAGTTTTCTGATGTCCAACCTACGGATTGGGCATTCCAAGCATTACAGTCCTTGGTTGAGCGTTATGGTTGTATCGCTGGTTATCCCAACGGTACATATCGTGGGAACCGTGCTTTAACCCGTTATGAATTCGCTGCTGGTTTGAATGCTTGTTTGGATCGAGTCAATGAATTGATCGCTACAGCTACAGCAGACTTAGTAACTAAACAAGATTTAGCCACCTTACAACGCTTACAAGAAGAATTTTCAGCTGAACTCGCCACCCTACGCGGTCGTGTAGATGCTCTAGAAGCGCGGACTGCGGAATTGGAAGCTAACCAATTCTCTACCACCACCAAACTAGTCGGTGAAGCGATCTTTGCTGTTACTGATGCTTTTGGTGATGATGCAGGTGACAGAAACAATACAGTATTCCAAAACAGAGTCCGTTTAAGCTTGCAAAGCAGTTTCACAGGTAGAGATGTGTTAACAACTCGTCTGTCTGCTGGTAATGCGCAAAACTTTAACTTGGGTGACGACAACCTGGGTAACACTATTGGTTCTGGTGACAGTGGTGAAGGTCTACAAACTTTCCAAGTTGGTAGCACTGGTAACAACTCTGTCAGAATAGACAGATTGACATACGAAGCACCCATCGGCCCAGCCCAAGTTTACCTTGCGGCTGCTGGTGGACAACACAGCCAATACGCTGCCGTTAACAACCCTTACTTCTTTGATAAGACTGACGGTGGTAACGGTTCATTGTCTACCTTCTCCTCAGAAAACCCAATTTATCGGATTGGTGGTGGTGCAGGTATTGCTGTTAACGTACCTTTTGGTAAAGGTGGCGGTATTTTACGCCCCAGTTCTGTAACTCTAGGTTACTTGGGTTCAGAAGCCAATAATCCTGGTGTTGGTGCAGGGTTGTTTAACGGTAACTATGCAGCATTGGGTCAATTGAACTTTAGTGTAGGCGATCGCCTAGCTTTAGCAGCAACCTATGTTCATGGTTACAGTGGCGGAGGTAGCACCCTATTTGATGGCGGCAATATCTACAATACTGGTAACGCCTTAGTTGGTACTAGAATCGCTAATGAGCTAAATAGCGCATCATCTACTAACTCCTACGGTTTGTCGGCGGCATTCAGACCCAGTGATAAATTGTCAGTGAGTGGTTTCGTTTCTTACACTGATGTCACCAGTGTTGGCCCAAACAACGACAAAGAAGTTTGGAGCTATGGTGTAGGGGTAGCTTTACCTGACTTTGGTAAGAGAGGCAACGTTTTAGGTATTTTCGCAGGCGCTCAACCTTACGCGCTTGGTGTAGAAGCTGGTTCTAACGAAGTTCCTTACCAAGTTGAAGGCTTCTACAAGTATCGCGTTTCCGATAACATTTCCATTACTCCTGGCGTTATCTACTTGACAAATCCTGGTCAAGATGGTAGTAACTCAGATGCGTTTATCGGTACTCTGAGAACCACCTTCACTTTCTAGGACTGGCAAAACTCATTCAAGATTCTTAAATAAGCAAAACCCCGTTTAATAGCGGGGTTTTTTGCTGGCAAGAGTACTAATCTTAAAACCCCAGTCATGAACCGGAGTATACTGGAGAAAGTTAAGACTACTCATATTTTTGCTTGTGGAACTATCTTGTAAATCGGAATATGCCATTCTTGCCTTATTAGAAATGGCGACGCATTATCAAAGTGGCGAACCAATGCAAATTCGCCAAATCGCTGCCCAACAAAATATACCTGATCGCTATTTGGAGCAACTATTAGCAACTTTGAGGCGTGGGGGTATCCTCAAAAGTCAACGGGGATCAAGAGGTGGCTATTTTTTAGCGCGAGAACCTCGAAGAATTAGCGTTTTTGAGATATTAGAATGTTTAGAAGGTTTAGATGCTCAAACTGGAAATGAAAATGCCAAGTCTCAGACTTTAGATGTTGCAGTTATAGAAGAAATTTGGTGTGAAGCTAATCAGGCAGCAAAATCGGTGTTGCAAAATTATAGCCTTCAGGATCTTTGTGACAGGAGAGATTCTCGCAAGCAGTTAGATGTTATGTATTACATTTAGTCGAGAGGGAGTGAGGGAGTGAGGGAGTGCTGAGTGCTGAGTGATGAGTGCTGTTAGCGGAAGCGGGGCGTTCAGCCCGTGCTGAGTGAGGGAGTGAGGGAGTGAGTGAGCAAGTGAGGGAGTAAGAATTGCTAATGACTAATGACTAATGACTAATGACTATTGACTAATGACTATTGACTATTGACTATTGACCATTGACTAATAACTAAGGAAAAATTATGCGGGTTGCTCGTAATATTACAGAACTTGTTGGTCGTACCCCTTTAGTACAGTTAAATCGCATTCCTCAAGCTGAGGGATGTGTGGCAGAGATTTTGGTGAAGTTGGAGAGTATGAACCCATCCTCGTCGGTGAAAGACAGAATTGGGGTGAGTATGATTAATGCGGCGGAGAAAGAAAAGCAGATTACTCCCAGCAAGACAGTATTGGTAGAACCAACATCGGGAAATACTGGTATTGCCCTGGCAATGGCAGCTGCAGCGAAGGGTTATCGGTTAATTTTAACTATGCCAGAAACGATGAGTGGTGAACGTCGAGCCATGTTGCGGGCTTATGGGGCAGAATTAGAACTGACACCAGGAATGGAAGGAATGAGTGGGGCTATACGGCGCGCGCAGGAGATAGTTAACACTACGCCTCATGCTTATATGTTGCAGCAGTTCCGCAATCCGGCTAATGCGAAAGTGCATAACGAAACCACCGCCGAAGAAATTTGGGAAGATACTGATGGCAAAGTGGATATGATTGTCGCTGGGGTGGGTACAGGTGGTACGATCACAGGTGTAGCGGAAGTAATGAAAGAGCGAAAACCTGATTTTAAGGCGATCGCTGTGGAACCTGCCAATAGTCCAGTTTTATCTGGAGGTAGGCCAGGCCCCCACAAAATCCAAGGAATTGGGGCTGGGTTTGTCCCGCAAGTACTTCAGTTACAATTGATTGATGAAGTAATTACAGTCACTGATGAAGAAGCGATCGCTTATGGACGGCGTTTAGCCAGAGAGGAAGGGTTGCTATCTGGTATTTCTACCGGGGCTGCTTTATATGCAGCAATTCGTGTTGCACAACGTCCCGAAAATGCAGGACGATTAATTGTGATGATTCAGCCTAGTTTTGGTGAAAGGTATTTGAGTACTCCGTTGTTCCAAGACTTAGAAGCAAAGATCACTGCTAGCATTAGCTAACGATAAATTTTAGATGAATGGTCGATTCTCAGCAAAATTCCAATCACTACGAAACTCTCAATGTCAAGTCTGACGCAAGCCAAGCGGAAATTAAACAAGCTTATCGCCGCTTGGTAAAATTATTTCATCCTGATAGTCAGCAGGAAACAGCTAATCACGAAGAAATTATCCGCATTAATGCTGCTTATGAAGTTTTAGGTGATAATCAAAGTCGGCTTAATTATGATCAAAAACTGCTAGATCAATCGCAAACATTTAATAGCGATCGCCTAAAACGCACAGCATCAGCCGGGAAAAATTATCAATCAAAACGTAAGAGTGGTAAAGATGTAGATGAGCAGATAGAAGAATGGCTACGCCTAGTTTATCAACCAGTTAATCGCCTACTAGGAAATATTCTTGATTCCTTGGAAGAACAAATCGAAGAACTTGCTGCCGATCCTTTTGATGATAAATTATTAGATGAGTTTCAAGAATACTTAACAGCCTGTAGAGAAGATATCAAACAAGCCCAAACGATTTTTCGTTCTCGTCCCAATCCCCCCAGTCTAGCGAGAACTGCGGCTCACCTATATTACAGCCTAAATCAAGTCAGCGATGGTTTAGATGAGTTGGCTTACTTTCCATTGAACTACGATGAGCGATATTTACACACAGGTCAAGAATTATTCCGCATTGCTACAAGATTGCACTATGAAGCACAAGTGTCTGTAAATAGTCAGTAGTTAATTTAACGTAAGTTCGATGATGACTGTTTTGACCTCACCCCCAACTCCTCTCCGACTAAGGGACTTCCAACTAGAAAAATATACAATCACTTTGGTGAGTAGGGGAGGTAGGGGAAGCAGGAGAGGAAAAATCCCATGTTCATATTTGCTCTCACCCATTGAATATTTTATTTTCTGGAAGTCCCTAATTAATAATTAGCAATTAAAAGAAATTCCTACCCGTGACCCATAATTTAGGAAAATAGATATTGTCCAATTTCCGGTTGTTGACGACGCAGAATATTCATAGCTTGTTGCTGGATTTGGCGAACTCGCTCTCGACTGACATTTAGCTGTTCTCCAATCTGGGCTAAACTTCTCTCCTGATTATCCAACAGTCCGAATCGCAAAATTAGTACTTCACGCTGCACGGGTTTAAGTGATGCTAACAAATTATCTAAATCCTGACGCAGCATTTCTTGAGTGATATGTTCGTTGGGTGAAACGCCTTCATCGCTGAGAAGTTCACTCAATTCTGTATCTTGGTTATCTCCCACCTTTAAATCTAGAGAAATTGTCCCACTAGCAGCTCTCAAGTATTCTCGCACTTGACTAGATTCTAGGCCTAATTCTTGAGCAATTTCTGTGACAGTAGCACGACGACCTAATTTTTGAAATAATTCGCGCTGGATCTTCTTAATTTGATTGAGTTTTTCGTTCACATGAATTGGTAGGCGAACAGTGCGAGATTTTTCAGCGATCGCTCTTGTGATAGCTTGAGTTATCCACCAATATACGTAAGTTGATAATTTGTAACCCCGATTGGGGTCAAACTTCTCTACACCCCGTTGTAAACCGATGGCTCCTTCTTGAATCAAATCCAAAAATTCCAAATTGCGACGCTGATACTTTTTGGCAACGGAAACCACCAGCCGCAGGTTGGCTGTCACCATCTTTTGTTTTGCTCGTTGACCAAGCTGAAGTATTTGATTGACTTCAGTTTCACTCTTATGTACATGAGTCGCTAATTCTGTTAACGTTGGTTGCCGATGCAATTCTTGACAAAGCGCAGCTTTGTCTCGCTCAATGGCAATCATTTGCTGTACTTGCCTGCCATAAGTTATTTCTTGGTCTGATGTTAATAAGGGGAACTGACCAATTTCTTGTAAATAAACGCGCACCATATCGGAACTTAGGCTAGACATACAACTTTAACATTTCTCCATAATCAAACGAATCTAAAAGTATAAATCAAATAGCTGCATAAATCTCCTTAATTTCGATAGTGGGAAAAATTAGCCTCAAACTACGACTAGCAAAGAAGGTTATCTCACAAAAGTGATTAGACAAATTAGTTGACAAACGAGATTCAGTAAGATAACACAATAAAATCAAGGATAAGATTGTCAACAGTCAAAAGTAATAAGTACTCACTTTGTTACGTACCCTACGGGAAGGCTTGTGCCAATGCAATGACAAATGTATATTTAATTTTGCACGACTACTTAATTTGGTCAATGATAAACTAATGACTGATGACATTCATTTACTCCAACTTACTCACCAGTTTAGCGATACACTAAGAAAAATTCCTTGAGGAAGCATGAATGGCAAAGTCAAACGGAGTTAAAATTGAAACAACTACACAGGAATCATCTGTGGTTGATACTGAAGATACAGGAGAAACTCAAGATTCATCAATACAAGTTGAAGATGTTCAAGATATTGATGAAATACTCAACTCACTTAAAAGCCTACTAAGTAGTGTCGAGAAGTTGCAAAAAGTTCGCCAAGAAATAGGTGATATCAAACCGATAGTTGAGCGCATGCTAGATGGGGAGTTGGTAGCAGGTGTCGAACTTGAGCAACTGAAGACAGGGGTAAGTAGTCTTTTACGCCTAGTTCGTGCTTATAGTGATCATCAAGCAGCTTTAGCTAAAGCACAACCTGCCAGAAACCTTTTAGATCAAATTCTCAAATAGTTTCTAGATGAGTCAAACACTTAACCCCTAATGGGACGTTTTCTGGAGAGAAAACCAATTATGCCCAGTAAAGCAGCGCCAAAACCAGATAGCGGTGTTGGTTCTGGGACAGTGATCAGGGTTGGTGTCGTCGGTGTTGCAAAGACAAAATCATCGGTAGCAACTAGATCAATACCATTTGCTAAATCTTCACCACCAAAGGACTGGATAGTTGTACCATCAAAGCTAAACAGTGCATTAGTGCCAACAGTCAATTGTACTTCGGTGACGATAGGGTTGTCGAAAAGAACTCCCAGAAACTGTGGCTCTCCGGATGCACCTACAGGAACGAAAAATTTACCCAGACTGATTTTTGCGCCACTAGTTGTTGTGCCAAAGTATTCGATACTGCTGCTGTCGGAATTTTCTGTATCAACGAAGATAGCACCAAAACCTCTTGTCCCAGCAGCAATGTTAGCTCCAGGTAAGACGAAGCTTTGCTCAATGAAACGATCATCGAACTGGCCGGAGTTGAAATCGAACATCACAAAGGTATTTTGCGGACTGAAAGCGGGAAACTCTCCTGTGGTGTCTGGATTGACGCTAGCAAACCCATCGCCACTTACTGCATAAGGATCAGCAAACAGCGCACCTGCACCCAGGAAGCGATCAACTGGAATTGCCACTGTTTTCCCAGGGTCAATTACTTGAGTGTTAGGGTTAACATCCGTACCATCAAGACGGACAGCATCCCAATTTATCCGACTGCCACCACCGATCGCTGTGCGAAAATCATTGAAAGCATTAGTGGCTGTCGTTCCTGATCCACTAAATACCAGAGTAGATGCTTGTGCTGATTCGGCAGCAGTCGCTAGTAAGCTCAATACTATGCTGCTGGCAATTGAAGTGACAATTCCATGTCTAAACATAACTTGTGTTCCTATAGCTGTTAGTGATTATTGGGTAAAGTTGAGAACTCAGAGGTGAAAATCCAGGTAACTCCCAAAAAAAATCAAGAAGTCATGATGACTCTTGTTTTATTCACAACATGAAGCTGGAATATCACAGTGATCTATAGATTTATCGGATGATTATCAGAAAAATATGCAATTAAATAAATTGCTGTCGAACTCACATTAAAGCAATATGAACTAAGCTAAAACTCTTATTCCTCCTGCTCTTCATCTAAATTGAAATCTTCTTCTGTGAGTTCTTGGTGGGGAATGGCAGCGATAATTGCATCTATGACTTTGGAAACTGGAAGAATTTCAATGTTCAAGTTGGGGAATTTTTGCCCCTTGGGAACGATCGCTCTTTTAAATCCTAATTTAGCTGCTTCTTTTAACCGCAGTTCCATCTGAGAAACGGCTCGTACTTGTCCACCCAAGCCGACTTCACCAATTAATACTGTACCAGGATCAACGATGCGATCGCGGAAACTGGCAACGATGGCGATCGCAATTCCTAAATCTACGGCTGGTTCGGCGACGTTCAATCCTCCCGCCGAGGCGACGTAGGAATCTAGTTTGGACATGGGAATCCCGACTCGCTTTTCTAATACCGCTAAGATTTGCACTAGACGGTTATAATCTATACCTGTGGCAGCCCGGCGCGGTGAGGGATAACTGGTGGGACTGACTAAGGCTTGTAATTCCACAACAATAGGACGTGTACCTTCACAAGCTACGACAATTGCTGTCCCAGGAGCCGGATCATCACGGTTGCCTAAAAATAACTCACTGGGGTTGGGGACTTCCCTTAGCCCGTGTTCTACCATTTCAAAGATGCCGATTTCGTGTGTCGCGCCAAAACGGTTTTTGACGGTACGTAACAATCGATGAGAGGCAAAGCGATCGCCTTCAAAATACAGTACTGTATCTACTAGGTGTTCTAAAACTTTCGGCCCGGCGATCGCCCCTTCTTTGGTTACGTGTCCGACAATTAGCATGGTAATATCTTCGTGTTTTGCCACCTTCATTAAGGCGGCTGTGCATTCTCTTACCTGAGCGACTGAACCAGGTGCTGAGGTCAAAGCAGGAAAAAACACGGTTTGAATACTATCGATGACTGTCACATTTGGCTTGAGAGAATCTACTTCTCGCAGGATTTCTTCTAAATCTGTTTCCGGTAATACGTATAAATCAGAACCTATAGTCTCAACAATTTCCGGTACTGATGCCTCTGTGACTGTTGTTTCATTCTCATCACTAACAACATTGAGAGGCTTGGAAACACCCAAGCGAGAAGCCCGCAATTTTACTTGTTGTCCTGATTCTTCACCTGTGACATATAAAATGCGATATCTTTGCGCCAGTTGGTTTGATACCTGCAATAGCAAAGTAGATTTACCGATACCGGGATCACCACCAATCAGCACCATTGAACCAGGAACCACACCACCCCCTAACACTCGATCTAGTTCACCGTAACCAGATTCCCATCGAGCAATTTGGCGATCGGTAATTTGATCAAATGTGAGGGAAGCCCTTGGTTTAGCTGGCTTTGCCCCAGGTTTACCATTACTTTGACTTTGCCAACCACCCACACCCCGACTAGGCACATCTACTGAGGATTGAATGGTAATCTGTTCTTCTAAAGAGTTGTAAGTACCACAAGCGGGACACTTACCAAACCACTGGGGAGATTCTGAGCCACATTCGTTACAAATGTAAAAGGTTTTGGGCTTTGCCATTCTTAAATCTTAAGTAATATTAAATATCTTAATTTTTCTTTAATGATTGCTCAAGTGAAAAATCCAATTAATAGCCATATTTAGAGCATTTTCCAAATCATTTGTGGGAATGATATCTTAATATTATGGTATTAAAAATTAATCATGAAAAATTTTAGTTAAGGAGCGTTGAGAAACTTGGAAAGTCATAAAGAAAAAATTCTGGTAGTAGATGATGAAGCCAGCATTCGCCGGATTTTGGAAACACGCCTGTCGATGATTGGCTACGATGTAGTCACAGCTGGCGATGGCGAAGAAGCTTTAGAAACTTTTCGCAAAGCCGATCCTGATTTAGTAGTTTTGGATGTAATGATGCCAAAGCTAGATGGTTATGGTGTTTGTCAAGAATTACGCAAGGAATCAGATGTCCCTATTATTATGCTAACAGCCTTGGGGGACGTAGCCGATCGCATCACAGGATTAGAATTGGGTGCTGATGACTACGTAGTTAAACCATTCTCCCCCAAAGAGCTAGAAGCGCGGATTCGCTCAGTGCTGCGTCGGGTAGACAAAACAGGTGCTTCCGGTATTCCCAGTTCCGGCGTGATTCATGTTGGTAACATCAAAATCGATACCAACAAACGGCAAGTCTACAAAGGTGATGAGCGCATCAGATTAACAGGTATGGAATTTAGCCTGTTGGAATTATTAGTGAGTCGTTCAGGAGAAGCTTTTTCTCGTTCAGAAATTTTGCAAGAAGTCTGGGGTTACACACCAGAACGTCACGTAGATACCCGTGTCGTTGATGTACATATCTCCCGTTTACGAGCAAAATTAGAAGATGACCCCAGTAATCCAGAATTAATCCTCACCGCACGCGGTACTGGTTATCTATTTCAACGCATCATCGAACCAGGAGAAGAGTAAAAAATGGGGAGCAGGGGAGGTAGGGGAGAAGAAGAAATGCTAATCCCGAATTTCTCACGAAATTTATCAAACCGAAGTCCAGAGACTGTAGGGGCGGGTTAACCAGATATTCGTGAATGATTGAAGCATATTTGTGAACCCGCCCCTACCGTTTTGTGAGAAATGCAGGTAATGACTAATGACCAAACCTGATCCCAATCGAGTTTTGCGGCGTTTACCCTTAGTAGTAGGTGGGTTAGGCGCTGTTCTTTTGCTGATTAATCGCTTACTGACACCTCAACTTACAGATTCGCAAGCGCGAGGTGATGTACTGGGAGTAATTTTGAGCGCTGTGCTAATTTTAACTGGTTTAATTTGGCAACAGGTGCAGCCGCGATCGCCTGATGCAGTAGAACTGATTGGGGAAGAAGGTTTTGTGTTAGCAGAGGACTTACCCACAGCCGTGAAAACAGAATTAGCCTGGGCATCTCATTTATTATTGACGAACACGGTAACGCGATCGCTAGTAATTTATTATCAAGGCAAAGTTTTGTTACGTCGCGGCATTCTGGGTTCTCAAGCAGAAGTTATCCCCGGTGCAATTGTCAAACGGGTTTTGGAAAAACAACAACCTGTTTATTTAGTAGCTCTATATGTCTACCCTGGCAGAATTGAATTTGATTATTTACCCGAAAATACTCAAGGGGTAATCTGTCAACCTCTAGGCAATCAAGGAGTACTAATTTTAGGCGCAAATGCCCCTAGAAGTTACACAAAACAAGATGAAAACTGGATAGCCGGAATTGCTGATAAATTAGCAGTAACACTCCAAGAAAATTTATAAACTTGAGGCTATAATCTATATAGAAAAATGGCTAAAGATGTTTTTCATCAACAGGTAAAAAAAGCATTAATAAAAGATGGCTGGATAATTACTCACGACCCTTTTACAATTCGTATTAGCGAAGTGGTTAAATTACAAATAGATTTAGGTGCTGAAAATGCGATCGCCGCAGAACGTAACACAGAAAAAATAGCAGTTGAAATTAAAAGTTTTATTGCCGATTCAGATATTAGTGAATTTCATACTGCACTTGGGCAATATCTCAATTACCGTCAAGCATTAGAAGAACAAGAGGTAGATAGAATAGTTTATTTAGCAGTTCCTATCGAAACATATACAGATTTTTTTCAACTTTCCTTTATCCAAGGCGCTCTTCATCGTTATCAAGTTAAGTTAATAATTTATGATCCCAAACAAGAGGAAATTCGATTATGGATAAAATAGAACTTTATCGACAATTAATCAAACAAATTTTAAGCGAACATCAGCAAGAACAATCTCATACTGATACTGTTCAATCCCAATTAATTTTAGACCATGAAAATGACCACTATCAATTAGCTTATGTTGGTTGGCAAGGAGACAAGCGGGTATTTGGCCCCATCATACATCTTGATATTAAAAATGGGAAAATATGGATTCAATATAATGGTACAGAAGAATCTATTGCTGAACAATTGGTAGAATTAGGTGTTCCTCCCTCAGATATTGTGATTGGGTTTCATTCTCCTTTCAAACGCCAATTTACCGCTTATGCTGTTGAATGAAAATTAACTATGCCAAATACAAGTCATTCATCCAGGTGGGTCTCGTTTAGTGCTGCACTTTACTAATCTATGCCTAATATATTTTTCTTGTTATGCAAATAGTCTATTGGTTGCTGATTGCTGTAATGATTGTGGGTGTGATTGGTGCTGTAGTTCCGGCTATTCCTGGAACCAGTTTAATTTTAATTGCCATCATTATCTGGGGAATTGTCAGTAGTTCCTTTGCGGCGATTAAAATTCCGTTGGTAGTGACAGTTATTGTTTTAATTTTAAGTATTGGTGTTGATTTCCTAGCTGGTTACTTGGGAGCAAAGCAAGCAGGCGCTAGTAAATGGGGACAAATAGGTGCGTTTGTCGGTTTAATCTTAGGATTTTTCGGATTATTACCCGCTTTGCCTTTTGGTGGCCCTCTGTTAGGGATTTTACTAGGCCCATTATTAGGAGCGATTATTGGTGAGTATATTTACCGCCGAGAACTTTGGCTGGCTGTGAAGGCTGGTATCGGTATTGTTGTCGGTACATTAGTCGGGAATTTGATTCAAGGCGTGCTAGCGATCGCTGCTGTAGCCGTATTTATTTTTACAACTTGGCCACAAGTATTTGGTAATTAAACTCATCATCCATGTCATTTGATAATCTTTGTAAACTGTTATCAGAAAAACATCCCGAAACCTTTGCCAGTTGGGTGTTAGGAACACCACAAACTGTCGTCAAAGTCCTGAAAACCGAATTGAGTATCGAACCCATACGCGCGGATTACGTCACATTCCTACAACTAGAAGGACGCATTCTGCATCTAGAATTTCAAACCCAACTCGAATCCACACCACCATTACCACTGCGAATGCTGGATTATTGGGTGAGATTGTATCGGCTATATCGTCTACCAATTACGCAAGTGGTAGTACTATTACTTCCACCCGCACCAGGAACAATCATCGAAACAGCATTCACAGTCGAAAACACCCGTCATGAGTATCGAGTGATTCGGATGTGGGAAGAAAACCCAGAGATGTTTCTCAATGAGCCAGCATTGTTACCCTTAGCACCACTCACAGCAACAACTCAACCACAACAATTACTCCAACAAGTTGTGCAACAAGTAAATCAAGTTGAACCCAGACAACGACCAGAAATATTGGCTTATACGCAAATATTGGCAGGGTTAAAATATAGAAAAGACTTGATCAGACAACTATTTCGGGAGGGTATGATGCGCGAGTCAGTTATTTATCAAGAAATTCTCTCAGAGGGTGAGCAAATCGGTCAGCAACGTGGTGAGCAAAGAGAGCGATCGCTGATTCTCCGATTAATAAAACGACGAATGGGAGAATTACCACAAGATATCAGCGATCGCCTAAATACTCTCTCCCTAGAACAATTAGAAAATCTCGGTGAAGCACTGTTAGATTTTACCAGCTTGGCTGATTTAGTCTTATGGTTAGACACTCACTAATAAAATATTTCTGAGTCTAAGTTGACGAGATGCGATCGCCAACTCATCACAGCAACTTAAGTACCAGAAAAACAGGATAATAGTCAAGCTGCATTAAACTGACACTCATCATCAATGTCATTTGATAATCTTTGTAAACTGTTATCAGAAAAACATCCCGAAACCTTTGCCAGTTGGGTGTTAGGAACACCACAAACTGTCGTCAAAGTCCTGAAAACCGAATTGAGTATCGAACCAATAAGAGCTGATTACGTCACATTTCTACAACTAGAAGGACGCATTCTGCATCTAGAATTTCAAACCCAACTCGAATCCACACCACCATTACCCCTGCGAATGCTGGATTATTGGGTGAGATTGTATCGTTTATATCGTCTGCCAATTACGCAAGTAGTCGTCTTATTACTTCCTCCCGCACCAGGAACAATCATCGAAACAGCATTCACAGTCGAAAATACCCGTCATGAGTATCGAGTGATTCGGATGTGGGAAGAAAACCCAGAGATGTTTCTTAATGATCCTGCATTGTTACCCTTAGCACCACTCACAGCAACAACTCAACCACAACAATTACTACAAAGAGTTGTCCAACAAGTGAGTCAAGTTGAACCAACACAACGACCAGAAATATCGGCTTATACGCAAATATTGGCAGGGTTAAAATATAGAAAGGATTTGATTAGACAAATATTTCGGGAGGGTATGATGCGCGAGTCGGTGATTTATCAAGAAATTCTCGCTGAGGGTGAGCAACGTGGAGAAGAACGCGGACTGCAACGTGGTGAGCAAATCGGTCAGCAAAGAGAGCGATCGCTGATTCTCCGATTAATAACACGAAGAGTGGGAGAATTACCACAAGATATCAGCGATCGCCTAAATACTCTCTCCCTAGAACAATTAGAAAATCTCGGTGAAGCACTGTTAGATTTTACCAGCTTGGCTGATTTAGTCTTATGGTTAGACACACACTAATTGATAACATATCTTAAATACTTAACTCTCAAGACGGATATCATTTTTCGATACAATCAATAATCCGCGCTTCCTCATTCAATCTCTTATGCTAAACCCCAATCTGGATGAAATCCAGTTGACTAAAGACGACTACGAACGCTACTCACGCCACCTAATTTTACCGGAAGTGGGCGTAGAAGGGCAAAAACGCCTCAAGGCTGCTAGTGTGTTGTGTATTGGTACGGGTGGACTGGGTTCACCATTACTCTTGTATTTAGCAGCCGCAGGTATTGGACGTATCGGGATTGTCGATTTTGATGTTGTTGATACTTCCAACCTCCAACGCCAAGTGATTCATGGGACATCCTGGGTAGGTAAACCCAAAATTGCATCAGCAAAAAACCGGATTCATGAGATTAATCCTTACTGTCAGGTTGATCTTTATGAAACTCGTCTCAGTTCGGAAAATGCCCTAGATATTGTGAAAGATTACGATATCGTGGTGGATGGGACAGATAACTTCCCTACTAGATATCTTGTGAACGACGCTTGTGTGTTGTTGAACAAACCTAACGTTTACGGTTCTATTTTCCGTTTTGAAGGACAAGCAACGGTATTTAACTACGAAGGTGGGCCGAACTACCGCGACTTGTACCCAGAACCACCACCACCAGGAATGGTTCCTTCCTGTGCAGAAGGTGGAGTTTTAGGGATTCTGCCAGGAATTATTGGTGTGATTCAAGCCACGGAAACTGTGAAAATTATTTTGGGCAATGGCAATACTTTAAGTGGCAGGCTTTTACTGTACAATGCCTTAGAGATGAAATTCCGGGAGTTAAAGCTGCGTCCTAACCCCATCCGCCCAGTCATTGAAAAGCTGATAGACTACGAACAATTCTGTGGTATCCCTCAAGCCAAAGCCGCAGAGGCGCAACAGCAGCAAGAAATTCAAGAAATGACTGTCATTCAGTTAAAAGAATTGTTGGATAGTGGCGCTAAGGATTTTGTCTTACTAGATGTTCGCAACCCCAACGAGTACGAAATCGCCAAGATTCCTGGTTCTGTGTTAGTACCTTTACCAGAGATTGAAAACGGTACGGGTGTAGCGAAGGTAAAAGAAGTACTCAACGGTCATCGTTTAATTGCTCATTGTAAAATGGGTGGGCGATCAGCGAAAGCCCTGGCAATTCTTAAAGAATTTGGAATTGTGGGGACAAATGTTAAAGGTGGAATCACAGCTTGGAGTCGAGAAGTAGACTCATCTGTTCCCGAATATTAAGCCGGAAAAGTGCGAATATAAAATATAAATAGTTTAGAGGGGAAAGATAATTCTACAGAATTAACCCCTCTATTTTTATGATGAACGGTTTAAAGTTATCGTCAAATATTTTATGGGTTCGGGTTTGGGTATTAGCCGGATTACAGGCAGCAATTACCCTTTGTTGGTTAGTTTATCATGCTTATCTACCCCAGCTTCTCGTTCAGTTTGGTTTTCCCCCATCTTTAGCCGTCAGTTTGTTAGTCATTGAAAATGCCTTGAGTGTGATTCTAGAACCACTCATGGGTGGACTTTCTGAACAAAACCAACGTTGGGTAGGTAGTCGATTTCTCTTTATTTCCGCAGGTGTGATCCTGTCAGCGACTTTGTTGATTGCCATACCATGTATTGTCACTTTTGTGGAACCGAAATCTGTTTGGCGATCGCTCTTACCAATCACCTTAGTCGCTTGGGCGTTAGCCATGACAATATTTCGTAGTCCAGCGATGGCTTTACTTAATAAATACTCCACACCTGCTGAATTACCCTTAGCATTTAGCGTTGTTACCTTAGCTGGGGGAATAGTTGGGGCTTTTCGACCGATCGCCAATAAGTTTATCCTCAGTTTAGGCTCAATATTTGCCTTTTTGATCGCTTCTCTAGTCTTACTGGCGACTGCATATGTGTTGCGATTAGTCAACTATCAAGATCCACCAGTTGATGAATATCCCAAAAAAACCGTATCCCTACCTTGGTTTAAATTGAGTCTAATTTTGACTACAGGTTTTAGTGTGGGGTGGGGTTCTCGGTTGCTGATGGGTGTTTTAAGCCAGATTTTACTTACCCAGTTTCCTGGTAATGATTGGTTGATGGTGTGGGTAGGATTAGCGATCGCCATTGCTAGTTTACCTGCTGGGTGGTTGAGTGTGAAGATAGGCGATCGTCAAGCCATGCTGCTGGGTATTGGTATCACCCTGATTTCACTGCTAGTTATGGTTTTCGTCAGTTTGCAAGTTCCTTTTCTGTGCCTGCTCATATTCGGCTTTAGTCTCATCATCAACGGCACAATACCTTTTGCTTTCAAGTTAGTATCTCGTCCTTGGGAAGGTTTAGCAATAGGCACATATTTTGGTGGTTTTGCTTTAGCAATGAGTATATTTGGGGCAATTTTCCTCCAACCCCAAGCAATTACACCGATTGCAGGTACATTGGGTGCGACATTGGCGTTTTTGCTAACGGGTGGATGTATTTTTGCTGGTGGGAATACTAAATAGGAGTTGTTAAGCCAGAAAACAGTTTTTCCCAATCAATCACAGATGGCCTTGTACCTTGATTGATTAACTCAAAAACTTGCCCTGTACTAGATGGATAAAAGATAGATTCCACGCAAGCTGCGGCGACATCAATTCGACTAGCATCACCTGCAATAGTATCACCTTGACCCAAAACTACATCCAGCTTACCGCCAGTTGTCGCCTTCAGCAGAGTATTGAGGTCATAAGAAGTGTAAGGGCCGTCAATCAAGCGTCCTGGACGGATAATAGTGTAAGGTAATCCCGAATTGATCACAACAGTTTCACCCTTTTGTTTGGCATCCAGCACACCAAACCCATTGAGAATCTTAAACGGTAGCTGATGTTTGCGGCGAATGCCTAAAGAAGAAACAAACACAAACCTTTTTAAATTACGTGGTGCGGCGGCGACTAAATTACTCACACCATCTGCATCAAGCTTGGCTGGGCTATTCTTGGCTTGCGCTTCCCTATAATCAGAATCGAGAAAAAATTTCCCCCATTCTAATAAATTAGGTTCTGGCTCAAACTCCCATCTAGCTGAGGGAAAAGCGGTAGTGCCAGTACAAGATATGATGTGAGTCACACCGTTTACTGCTGCGGGGAGTGTATTGGGTTTGCGGATATCACCAACCACAACTTCCACTTGATTGGCAAACATCTTTGTTGCTTTTTCCACACTCCGCGTCAGGATGCGAACCTTCACATTTTTTTCCAACAACTTAGCTACTACCAGTTGTCCTACTCCACCAGTAGCACCAACAACCAGCACCAAATCTTCACTGTTCACAAAAGTCATAACTGCCCTAGAGATAGCCTGTTGTTAATCTACTCAAAAATGTGAGTACACTGTTTGCTACTACAGGCAGATATCAAAGCCAAAAGCCCAGTTTTTATAACCGGGCTTTGGTGAAAGCAGTGGGGATATCCCCCAGAGGGTTCATTATAGAGTTTCTGTATAATTCGCTGTACTGATAAGTAATACCACGGCGCTGTTGGCAATTCCGGAAAACTAGCAGAAATTTTTTATGATTTCAATGAGGAATCTACTGATAGCGGCAAGGCGTAAGATAGAGGATAGAGAAGATTTTGTGGTGATTTGCCGCATTTTTACTGATGAATAATTTATTGACTAACTGGCAAGAGTGGTTAACTGTATCAGCTTATTTAGGGTTGACGGTTTTTGTCATCTGGGGTTTGTTTACTGCCAAGAATCGCCAAGGATAAGTAGTTGTGCAAAATAAATTATCTAGCTGAGAGAGGCAATAGGCAATAGCAATGAGATACAGCGATTTCAGTATTGTTGAAAAATACATAAATACTTATGCGTAGGTACTTAAACTTTGGCAAACCAGAAATGAAGAAGAATTCAGCAAGTTTGGCGCAGGAGTTACTGAAATCAATTCACTTAGCACCTATGCTGCTGTTGAGAGAAACTTGTTTATTTCTAGTCCTGCGTTTGCGTTGCAGCGACAAACTATGCTATTTCGCCAACTTTTCGACCAAGAATCAAGTACCTATACTTACCTGATTGCTGATTCAGAAACTAAGGTGGCTATTTTAGTTGATCCGGTGATCGAACAGGTAGAACGTGACTTACAGGTACTGCGAGAATTAGGACTGACTTTGCAATATTGTCTAGAAACCCATATCCACGCCGATCATATCACTGGTACAGATAGACTCAGGGGGCTGACTGGGTGCTTGGGTGTTGTACCAGAGAACGCCGCCGCTAGTTGTGCCGATTTTGCGCTGGGGGATGGTCAGAGATTAAGATTGGGGAATGTAGAGATTCAAGTGATCGCTACTCCTGGTCATACCAATAGTCATTTAGCTTATCTCGTCAATGGTACGCACTTGTTAACCGGAGATGCTCTATTGATTCGTGGTTGTGGTCGTACTGACTTTCAAAGTGGCGACCCTGGAGTATTATACGATGCTGTCACCCAAAAATTATTTACCCTACCAGAAGATACATTAGTTTATCCTGGTCACGATTACCAAGGGCAGACAGTTTCTACCATCGGTGAAGAAAAACGTTGGAATCCCCGGTTTGCTGGACGCGATCGCTATGAGTTTATTGAGTTGATGAATCACCTAAATTTGCCCAAACCCAAGAGGATGCTAGAAGCTTTACCAGCGAATCAACAGTGCGGTAAAGTATAGATGGTATGAGACTATCAAATTTGAACGTAAAACTATCCAAACATATCGCCTTAATACTACTATTAATTGTCTCAAACACTATTGCATCTCCTGCTTTTGCTCAAGTATGTCGTAACTATCAAGGTCATCGGATTTGCATAGTTAGCATTAATCGTAGTGCTAAAAATTATTGGGAATATAGAGCAAGTGTGAGTGTTGATGGCAAACAAACTCCCATTGAACTTTATAACTGTCGTCAAAAAGTCAAGGTGCAAAAAGATGGTACTGTAGTAGCATTTAAAAACCAAGATCCTGGTGAATTAATCTGTAAGTTTTTTAAAAATTAACTAAGACAAAAGGGGGCATACAAATTTTTATTTTTTAACAAGATAATAAAAAAAAGTGAGATGCTCCCGAACAAAACTCTTATACCTATTGTCTATTGCTGGCAATCTTAACTGTGATGAATTGTGATACCTCGGCTTTGCATAGCTTGGATAAATAAATCTGTCGATAGCGCTGATTCTACTGCCCAAACTCCTGGTTTTTGCAACTTACCTTCTAATAAAAATTGAGCAATACTACCTGTACCACAACCAGACGCTACTGCTGTATTTTCATGTACTAAAGTTGAGCAATAAATATCCTTTTTACCTGCTTTTATACCTGTAACTTCCGAGCGTACCGCAACACCAATCCCACTAAAAGGATTAGTCACATCTGTCATGAAATGACTCACATGAGATAAGAATTCAATCGCCCCATGACGTTGCATTAACCATTTAGGAAAAATATGTGCAGCAATCCAAGTTAAGTGATTATAAAAATCGGGGACTGAGCCAAATTTAGTGATCACAGTTTTCACTGTGGGGAAAGCTGCGGGTAGAGTAAAAGTTTCTGGCATATCAAACCAATAAACCCCAGTGTTTCCATAGGGTGAAGGAAAATTCACCACTTCTCTTTGACTATAGGGTTTAACTGTTTGCCATTGACCATCCAACCAAGCCGTAAAAGGATATTGCAAACCGAGAAATGTAGTCCGCATGACTGTAATTCCCGCACCACCAGAACCAGCTACTAAATAACTTAAATGAATCTTTTCTGGCTCGTCAAATTGCTCAACTCCCTGACGTACCATACTATTAGAAATACCAGGAAAAATCCCTGTATTGACTATTGCCGTTACACCCGCAGCAACGGCTTGCTGATGATATTTTAAAGCCTTACTAGTAAAAGAACGATGATCACTAACATCTAAATAGTTAACGCCTTGTTCAATGCAGATTTTCAGAACATTGGCATCTCGATAGTGAAACGGCCCCGCACAATGAATAACTAGATTAGAGTTGGCGATCGCTTCCCGTAATTTGTCAACCTCAGCCAAATCTAACACCAAAAACTTCGCTCTCTCTCCCAAATCCCAGCTACTACTTTTAGCAGTTTGTGGAGAACGTCCCGTAATAGTAATCTGCGCTTGGGTATAGGTGGCTATATCTTGAGCAACACTACCACCAATTCGCCCCCTGCCTCCAAGAATTAATACGCGATCTGTCATTACTCCGGTGTAAGCAACGTTACTTCTATTTGACCAGCTTTTTGTCTTCTTGGCATCAGTTTATGGGAAGAGTCAATGGTCAATGGTCAATGGTCAATGGTCAATAGTCAATAGTCATTAGTCATTAGAAACATAGTGAAAATTTACTCATCACACCCTTCGGGAACGCCAAGGGCGAACAGCACTCAGCACTCCCTCACTCCCTCACTCAGCACGGGCTAAACGCCCCGCTTCCGCTAACAGCACTCAGCACTCCCTCACTCTCTGACTTAAAAATTCTCATGGGGTAGGTTGTAGCGATCGCACTGGGACTTCAGCGTTTAACCAATTGAGAAAACTTTGATTCACGGCTACAGGTGAAATTTCAGCCATAAAATTAGTATAGGTAATATTTTCTTGAATCACTTGCTCTATTTCTAAAGCATAACCATCTTGAGTCTTGACAATCAGAACTACTTCTGCTTCTTCAGTAATTTCTCCTTGCCAATTATAAGCACAAGTAATTGGAAACCAGTTGACACAAACTGCTAACTTACGCTCAAGTAATGTGCGACCAATTTTTCGTGCTTCATCTGTATTATTTAAAGTTATATAGTAAATTTTCATCACTATCTCCTGGTTGTCATATGAGGTTAGTCTGGGTATTTAGGATGGGAAAGGCATGGTAAAACCTAGTAAGCGTCTTTCTCCCACCGATAATCGAGGCAAAAATTCCCAAGCTTCATCATTCGCGGAGCGTTTTCAAAGAAAGGTGGGTGTTCTGCGATCGCATCATGTCCCAATTATCTCCAAATTTATCACTTGGGCAGCAACACCTAAAGGTCTGTCATTGATTATCCACGGCAAGATGGCATTTAAAATGGGTGTCGCTGCTGCACTGGCGCTTGTAATTGCCCAAAAGTTGCAATGGGAATATCCATTTTATGCAGTGATTGCGGCAATTATTGTTATGTCATCTACCCACGGTAGTACTTTTAAGCAAGGTGTGCAGCGATTAATCGGAACGGTGACTGGGGCTATCGCTGGTGTCATATTTGTTTCTGTTTTGGGGAGTAATTTTTGGTCATTAGGAATATGTGTATTTATTACTTTATGGCTGGCTTATTATTGGCAATTTAACGAAGCAGCCAAGTTAGCAGGTTATGTATCAGCGATCGTGATTTTGAGTCATAGTAGTTCACCTTTAATATATGCTTGGCATAGATTTTTAGAAACTCTTTTAGGTATTGCTGTTGCCTTACTCGTTAATAATTTAATTTTTCCTGCTCATGCGGATACAGAACTGAGGCGTTGCTTATCGCAAATCTTGGTAAACTTGCAACAATTTTATCACCTAGTTATAGAATGTGCGTTAACAGGAACATATGATCGCCAATCTGTAGATGCTTTGAAAATAACTATCATCACGTCTCTAAGAACAAGCAGAGAACTCTGGCAAGAAGTTAAACAGGGACAAACAAATGAATCATCAGAAACACAGCTTAATGAAGCTGGGGAATTTCTCATCCGCAGAATTTGGGAACATATTTTGGCGATGGAGCATACAGTATTAGCCAGAAAACAGGATACTTTTTGGCAAATGTTATCACCCCAAATTACCGCACTATCAAATGAAACACAAAATTCTCTCCTCACCTTAGCAATGGCAGTTAAATCGAGGGAAACTCACATATCTTTAACAGAAATAGATGTTGCTCTTTTTCAAGCTACAAAGGAATTGGAACAACTCAAAACCATACCGCAAACAGACTATTCCATAGATGAACTACTCAGATTTTTTACCTTCTTTTATATAATGGAAGAAGTCGCTAGAAAACTGCAAAGAATGGCAGGTATGATATAATTCAGTAATGACTTTCGATTATTCTTTGGATTATCAAAATATCAATTTTCGCCAACATCCTGAACTTTATCGAGTCGGTAAAGGTGAACAAGGTGTACTTTTAGTAGAGCCATATAAATCAGAAATTCTTCCCTATTGGCGCTTTAAAACTCCTGAGATTGCTAGAGAATCCAGTGAAAAAATCTACCAAATTTTTCTTGATTATTTAGAAAAAGATGACTTTATTGGTGCAGATATGGCACGGAAGTTTTTACAAATGGGTTATACGCGATCGCGTCGTTATGCAAATCATAAAAGTGGTAAAAAGTATGAGCGATCGCCTGCCACTGATCAGAAAGAAATCCTACCCTATGATGTAGATCCAGTCAAGGCTGAGTCAGCAGCAATATTCAAAGCCAAGTGGATAGAAGCAAAAACAAATGCAACATACCGTCAGCTTTTAGCTAGGCATAAACAAATTTACGAAACAGCCAATAGATAAATTAAATCACTTTTGATGCGATCATACCAATCAAGACGGCAAGACCTAGCGCTCTACGAAAATAATTAACGCCTTGAAATAATTCCATCCACGCCCAAGTAAATAGGGAGCCATTTGCCACAAAATCTAAGACTGCATTAATCTTGCCATTTGTCAAAACTAAACTTAGTAAACTAGCCACTACCCACACAATTAGTGGTGGGTTAGGCATCTGAGCGATGACTATATTACCATCGCTGTCACGAAAGGTTTTATCAACTAATGTATTTTCCATCATTTTTCATTGCCACCATTTAATATATCAAAACATGAAGATAAATCTCATTTCCAGCATCTAATAGCTGAGATTGGATAGGAAAAACATATTCATATAGAACTATATCTAGAGACAGACACACAATGGAAGAAGTTGCTAGAAAACTGCCAAGAAGAGCCAATATGTTATACCATTTCACTAAAAAAATGATAAAAATAGTTAAATCAGAAATATGAGTAGAAGTTCATGGCTGGAGTCACAAAAGTAAAAATACAAGAGTCAGCAGAAGAATTACGTGAACTGCTGAAAAAACAAAAAACTGTATTAGGGAAAGAACGTATTCAAGCATTGTATTTACTGAAAATACAGCAGGTAAAGACAATCCAAGATTTGGCAGTAGTGAAGGGATAAGGAAGTGCCACAGTGCAAAGGTGGTTAAAGGCTTATGCAGAATCGGGAATTGACACTCTGGTATCAAGAAAAAAAGGTTCAGGGCGACCACCAATTATTAACACAGATGTTCAAGAGCAACTTTCAAAGGAACTAGAAGACCCCCAGGGATTTAAAAGTTATGAAGAAATCCGAACATGGTTAAAAGCGGTAGAGGGAGTAGAAGCTTCATACAAAGTAGTACACGATACAGTGCGTTATCGAATGAAAGCGAAGCTAAAAGTACCGCGTGCAGTAGGTATAAAACACCAACCAGAAGCGGAAGAGGAGTTTAAAAAAAACTTCCACAATACATAGAAGTAATTCAGAAATATGTCATACCACCAATAGATAAGCAAAGAAGAATTAGATACTGGTGCGAGGATGAAAGCCGTGTGGGGTTGAAGACTGAAGCGGGTAGATTAATTACCAACTTTGGGACTAAACCTATCGGTATCATGCAATGGAAACGGGAGAATTTTTATTTATACGGATTAGTAGAACCGTTAACGGGCGAATATTTTATTTGGGAGTTTTCTCATTTAAATGCGGCTTGTTTTCAGATTTTTTTAGAAAAATTCTCTGCTACTTATTCCCAAGATATACATATTATTCAATTAGACAACGGTGCTTTTCATTTTAGCCAACATCTTCAGATACCAGAAAATATAATTTTGTTATTTCAACCCCCACACACACCGCAAGTTAATCCAATTGAGCGGTTATGGGAAGAAGTTAAAAGACATTTGGCTTGGGAAAGTTTTGCCACGTTAGATGAATTAAGACACTTTATCTGGAAACGTTTGGAGAAATTAAACACATTAACCGTTGCTTCTATAACAGGGTGGGATTTTATTCTTGATGCTTTATTTGAATCAAATTTTTCGTGAATTGGTATTAGAGGGTGTTGGAAAAGTTTCAGTAGGTATAAAAATGTCATTCTGACTGGAGCGGAGCGTCAGGAAGAATCTAGGTTTTGTGGCACATACCGAGATGTTTCATTCCGCTACGCTGCATTCAACATGACAAAGAAACAGACTTTTCAAACGTCCTCTTAAATGGAGTGGAGAAAGTGCGAAAAATTAGTTTATTTATTGCTTCTAGTCTTGATGGATATATTGCCAGAGAATCAGGAGATATAGATTGGCTTTTCACTGATCAAGATTATGGTTACACTGAGTTTTTAGCCAAAGTTGACACTATCATTATGGGGAATAAAACTTATCAACAAGTCCTCAGTTTTGGTGATTACCCATACCATGAAAAGGAAGTTTTTATTTTTTCTCAAACACAACAACAAGAACCTAGCAACAATGCTAAATACGTGAGTAGTAATTGGCAAGATTTTATTAATGACCTACGTCAATCAAGCGGTGGTGATATTTGGTTAGTTGGTGGCGCACAGATGATTTATTTTTTTCTCAAACACAATTTTATCGACGAATTAATTCTTTCAATACACCCCATTATTTTAGGTAGTGGCATTCCCTTAATCTTTAGCGATCGCACTCTAGAAACAGCACTAGAGTTAAAAAATATGGAGACTTTTAACACTGGCTTAGTGCAATTATCTTATAACCTAAAAAGTACCGGAAAAACAAAAAGTAAGTTGAGTGGAATATAGTAGAACCCAACATCTATATTGCCAGAAATATTGTTACAGCAGTTAAGAGTCAGATGAGTTACAGTCTACTCTCTAGCCTCTAAATTCAACGAAATGTACTTCACTAAAGCGAGAAACGCTATATCTTTTCAGATGAATAAAAGAGTGATTCAATCATCCATCAATATAGATTACGGTAAGAATCTATCTAAGGCAGCTTTTAATTGTTCCATTTCTGCATCTATGTTACCTTCCTTGGCTGCTCTAGCAACACACTCAGTTAAATGCTCATCCAAAACAATTCTGGCTACTCGATCTATTGCACCCCTAACAGCCGCAATTTGTAACAAAACGTCAGGACAAGGGCTACTTTGTTGCACCATTGTCTTGATACCACGAATATGACCTTCTATACGTGACAATCGATTAACAATCTTTCTTAATGATTCTTCAGAATGAATGTGAGAATGAACCGTATTGATCTCCCCATGCGTATGACCTGAGAGGTTATATTCATGATCATGATCGTGGTCATCTTCCATTTTTGGCGATACAGGCAAAGGTTCTTGATCTAATCGGTTTGATCCATTCATGGGTAAATACTAAAGACTGATAATACTTCAGATCCTAGCCTAGAGAGGGTCAATCGGGATGGAGTGAGAGAGTGAGGGAGTGCTGAGTGAGAGAGTGCTGACCACTGACTATTGACTAATGACCATTGACTAATGACTATTGACTAAATAATGGGTAAAACCCGAACCTTGGAAGTAGAAATCTCCATAGTAGCTATTGGGCTAAATATTCAATTAATTTTAATTACAGATGGTTTGTTTCAGGTGTAGGAGAGAGATTGCGGTATAAATGGCGAAACTTCAGGTAGGAAGCCAACGTCAATATCGGGGGATTGTCAGCAAATTTGTCAAAATAACAATGGATACCATTGTCATCAACAAGTAAAAATTAGGCTTTTAGATTAGGTTGTAAATATGCGATTCTCCAAAGTACGACGGTCTATACGCCAACTCGGTACTCATGTATTAGCAATAATTATAGGAGTGGCACTGACGGTTAGCACTCTGCGTGTGTTGCCATCACAAGCGGAACCTGCACCCAATCCTAATACAACTGTAGCTGTGCCAGAACTAGTTGCTCAAAAACAATCACCAGCAACGGTAGCTGTAGGTAACAATAGCTTTGTCACAGCAGCAGTCAATCGTGTTGGTTCAGCAGTAGTCAGAATTGACACAGAACGGACGATTACTCGTCGTGTCGATCCTGTTATGGAAGATCCTTTTTTCCGGCGCTTTTTTGGTGATAGCTTCCAAGGGCAATTACCACCAGAACAAATGCGGGGACTGGGTTCTGGATTTATTATTGATAAAAATGGCTTAATTTTGACCAACGCTCACGTAGTTGATAAAGCCGATCGCGTGACAGTTCGTCTTAAGGATGGTCGCACTTTTGATGGCAAAGTTCAAGGGATTGATGAAGTCACAGATTTAGCTGTGGTGAAAATTAACGCTGGGAATAATTTACCCGTGGCTTCCTTGGGTTCTTCCAACAATGTGCAAGTGGGAGATTGGGCGATCGCTGTTGGTAATCCTCTGGGTTTTGATAATACTGTTACACTTGGTATTGTCAGTACTCTCAAGCGTTCTAGCGCTCAAGTGGGAATCACTGATAAGCGTTTGGACTTCATTCAAACTGACGCAGCTATTAACCCTGGTAATTCTGGCGGCCCCTTATTGAATGACAAAGGTGAAGTCATCGGGATTAACACCGCCATTCGGGCTGATGCTATGGGTATCGGCTTTGCTATTCCTATTGATAAGGCTAAAGCGATCGCAACTCAATTACAACGTGATGGTAAAGTTGCTCACCCCTACTTGGGTGTACAGATGGCAACTTTAACACCCCAGCTAGCTAAACAAAACAACACTGATCCTAATTCTGCTTTCACTATCCCTGAAGTCAACGGGGTTTTAGTCATCCGAGTTTTACCAAATTCCCCAGCTGCAAATGCTGGTATCCGACGCGGAGATGTGATTCTGCAAATTGATGGGGTAGCAATCACTAGTGCAGAACAGTTGCAAAACATTGTAGAAGATAGCCGTCTGGGGCAAGTTTTACAAGTGAAAGTGCAACGGGGTAATCAAACACAACAGTTGTCAGTACGTACGGCTGAGTTACAGAATGCCAATTCGTAATTCGTAATGACGCGACGCAGGAGCGTCGCTAACGCTGCGCTATCGCGGACTCGCTACCGCTACGCTAACGTAATTCAACGTTAGCCTCTATTTTGACCAAGGTTGGGACGGTCTACTACTTCTCTTAAGATACAAGGTTGGGTTGTAGCTTGCTTCCCGAAGGGTACGAAGTGAAACCCAACAAATCCGCGAAAAGGTTGGGTTTCGTTCCTCAACCCAACCTTTGGTGAGCAGGGGAGGCAGGGTAAGCAGGGGGAGCAGGGCAGGAAAAATTCCATGATCATGCTTGCTCTCACCCATTGAATATTTTATTTTCTGGAAGTCCTGGAACAACTTGATATTTAAGGCTTGCTCCTAAATAAATTATTCATCTTGTAGAGTGATGAGGATAGGCAAGATGCCCATCCTAAAAGGTAAACTCTTAACTTACCAAATCAGGAAATACCTCTTGCACGGCGGGATGTACTAGGTGATGATTCTGGACGTTGACACCTTTAGCAAGAGCAGAGTTAATATCTAGTGCTTTAATTCCCTGATTTGCCAACTGCACAACATAAGGTAATGTACTGTTATTTAAGGCTTGGGTAGCTGTCCAAGGTACTGCTCCCGGCATATTGGGAACACCGTAATGTACAACACCCTCTTCTATGTATATCGGGTTAGTGTGGGATGTGGCGTGTAGGGTTTCTACACAACCACCTTGGTCAACAGCAACATCAACTATTACTGAACCAGGGTGCATTTGTTTGACTAATTGGCGGGATACTAGAATTGGCGCTCTCCGTCCTAGTACTAAAACAGCACCGATAAGCAAATCGGCTTCTTGGACAGCTGCTTCAATGTGGGCAGAATTACTATAAACTAATTCAACTCTAGAACCAAAGAGAGTTTCTAAGTAAGATAAGCGTTCCACATTTACATCGAGAATTTGCACAGCAGCACCCATACCAACAGCGATTCTGGCCGCTTCTGTACCAACTACACCACCACCTAAAATTACTACTTTGCCTGGTTTGACTCCAGGGACACCACCCAACAGCACACCTCTACCGCCTTGCTGACGTTCTAAGTATCTAGCACCAAATTGGACTGCTAGCCGACCAGCAATAATACTCATGGGGGTAAGTAAAGGTAATTTATTCGCCCCTGATTGCTCTACGGTTTCGTAAGCGATCGCACACGTGCCACAATCAATTAAATGCTCCGTGAGTTTGCGATCGGCTGCCAAATGCAGATAGGTAAACAATATCTGCCCTTTCTGCAAAAATTTGTACTCGCTACTTAGCGGTTCTTTAACTTTAACCACTAATTCTCGGTTCCAAGCTGACTCTACCGTCGGGACAATTTCTGCCCCCGCACTGCGATAATCATCATCTGTAAACCCTGCACCATTACCTGCTTGAGTCTCCACAAAAATGCTATGCCCATTTTCTTGCAATACCCGCACGCTGGAAGGACTCAACCCTACTCTAAACTCTTGGTCTTTAGTTTCTTTAGGAACGCCAATTTCCATGTAACGCCTCTGATAAATTTTTTTGTTTAATTTAGACTGCCAGTCTCTGACTGATACTTCCGTATTATTGATAGCTATCTAAAACTTTAGTTCTCCGGACTTTAATTGAATATCTCAACCTCAAACACTTATCCTTGACTATTGGCCTAGTACCTCTACAATGTATAAAGAATAATTAAAATTTGTTAAACAGCCTTTGCTGAATCACTTAGGCATAAGCCAATAACCCAAACAGTTATTTTGGTATTCCAGCCTAACACTTAGTTCAAAATTTGTTATCAAGTCCCGTTTGCCAAAAAGAGGTTTTTTCCCAATGTCACAAACACAACCAACGGTTACACCCAAACTAGAAGAGCCAAAATTTGGCTTCAACGAATACGCTGAACGCTTGAATGGACGGGCTGCCATGATTGGTTTTTTGTTGATGGTATTAATTGAGTACGTCACTAATCAAGGCGTTCTCTCTTGGCTCGGACTTAAGTAAAGAGGATTGGGGATTGGGGATTGGGGATTGGGGAAGAATTACAACTCAGCACTCCCTCACTCAGCACTCAAAAATGCCCCATATCCAATTCCCACTCTAAAGTTGTAAGCTAGTAGTTACATAGACTTAAGACCAGCTGGAATATCTAGCTGGTTTTGACAATATGGATTTACAGGAACTACATCACAAGATTTACCTTCGACAGCTTTGGGTCAGACTAGAAGACTAAAAAGTGTGAGTTATGTCTTAAACTTGCAAAGACTTTATGTAAGAGAGTTAAATACTACACGGAAAATACCTGCTAAAAAAATTATAATCTACCTAAGCTGCCTCTGATCTGAAAAAGGCAATTCTCAAGTGAAGTATTCTTAAGTAAATTAACGCAAAAGGTGATTTGGACAAATCAAGCTGTGATGAACGCTGTATTACCCCGTTTTTTAAAGTCAGCCTACAGGAAAGAACCCATAATTAGTGTATTGATCACCATGGGCGTGGTGGATGCTCTAATTGGTGGGTTAGATGATAGCTGGTCATTGTTCGCTGTTGGTTTAGGAACAGCAGGTGTTAGCCTTGCTTTTAAACTGTGGCGCAGCAATCAGCAGCGCCGCCCCATAGCGGAAGAGCCTGTAGTGCAACATTACTTACCCTCTCGCTCATCTAGTCCGACTTTACCCATGCTGACTGTGAATAAGAAAAAACCACCTTATTAGAGAGTGGGGGAGTGAGGAACAAGGGGACAAGGGGACAAGGGGACAAGGGGACAAGGGGACAAGGGGACAAAGGGTTGGAAGCTATAACCTAATTACGCATAGGCGGCAAGGACAAGGGGACAAGGGGAAAATAATTTTGACTGTTGACTAATGACTATTGACTATTGACCAATGACTATTGACTAATAAATTGAATCAGGTGAGGAAAAACAGTGGGTAGTGTGGGAAAAGGTGGGGGCTATATCTGGGTACGCCCACATTTTATTGTGGCATTGCTAGCAGCGATCGCTCTGCCACTAAATCTAGGGCCAGGGTTAAAAGTCACAGCTGCTGATGCACCACAGGTAGTCAATAGCACCAGCCAAACAGGAGGGTTTGCTGCTTCTCGCCTACTGTATAGCCTCGCAGCCCATCCAGGGACTGTAAAATCTTTGGCTTTTAGTCCTGATGGCAAAACTCTTGTCAGTGGTGGTGCGTATAACGATGGTATAATCCGTATCTGGAATCCCTTGACTGGGAAGAGATTGGCAACAATCAACAAAGCCCAAAAGACGGCGGTGGAATCTTTGGTAATTTCCCCAGATGGCCAAACTTTAGTTAGTTGTGGTAACGATAATATTATCAATCTCTGGAATCTGAGGAATAATAAATTCACACGCTCTTTTGTGGGACATACAGCGAGTGTATTGTCTTTAGCGGTGTCTCCTGATAGTAAAGTTTTAGTCAGTGGAGCTTTGGATGGTATTCGCGTTTGGGATTTACTGCAACAACGCCCATTAGCTACCTTAGTCCGCTTTGATAATAGAATTTATACATTAGCATTGAGTCGTGATGGTCAGACTCTAGCCAGTGGTGATAAAAGAGGTGTGATTAAACTGTGGAACTTAAGCACAGGTAAATTCATTCGGGGATTTGCAGCTCATAGTGGTGCAGTTACAGGTATTGCTTTTACTCCCGATGGGCAAAATTTAGTCAGTTCTAGTAGCGATCGCACAATTAAAATTTGGAATATATCATCGGAACAACTCATCCGTACCCTCACAGGACATAGTAATTGGGTAAATGCGATCGCCATTAATCCCGATGGCAAAACTCTCGCTAGCGCCGGCAGAGATGGAATTAAGTTGTGGGATTTAACCACGGGTGAATTATTAACCACATTATATGGACATAGTGATTGGGTAAGTGCGATCGCCTTCAGTCCAGATGGGCAACTTCTCGCCAGTGGTGGATTTGATGGCCGAGTTAATATTTGGGGTAATCCAGCCACCACAGTCCGCAGGTAAGACACATATTTTTCCGAATTACGAATTTGTATTACATCTTGTAAGAAAACCTGAAATGGTACAGATTCCTGCCACTACTCTAAGTCTAAACGAATTCCTCAAACTGCCAGAAACAAAACCAGGCAGTGAGTACATTGACGGGCGTACTATCCAAAAACCGATGCCACAAGGA
Organism: Nostoc sp. TCL26-01; assembly: GCF_013393945.1. Classification (NCBI taxonomy): domain Bacteria; kingdom Bacillati; phylum Cyanobacteriota; class Cyanophyceae; order Nostocales; family Nostocaceae; genus Nostoc; species Nostoc sp. TCL26-01. Next base: position 1,637,019 of record NZ_CP040297.1, on the reverse strand, counting down.
GAACATAGCGCCATTCAGACTGAGTTAGCACCTGCCATCAATTTAATTCTCAAACCCAAACAAATTGCCAGAGCTTTTTCAGAACTGCGTTGTACTTTTGGTGAGAGATCAATCATCCCTGATATTTCTGTGTTTTTGTGGCATAGAATTCCACGACAGGAAAATGGTAGAGTTGCTAACGTCTTCTCCATAGCCCCAGATTGGACAATCGAAATTTTATCTCCTGATCAAAGTCAAACTAAAGTCACCAAAAATATTCTCCATTGCCTCAAATATGGAACTCAGATGGGGTGGTTGATTGATCCCCAAGAACAATCTGTATTTGTTTACCCACCAGATCAGCCAACATCTTTTTACGATCAGCCAACAGCAGTATTACCAGTGCCAAAATTCGCCCAAGATTTCACCCTCACCGTAGAAGGATTGTTCAGTTGGTTATTGAGATAGATAAGAGGAGTGAGGGAGTAAGGGACAAGGGGACAGTGAGATAAGAATAATGACCATTGACTATTGACTATTGACTATTGACCATTGACTATTGACCAGACTTTTGGTCAACAACCAAACTGGGAGGGATTTTTTCAATGGGGATGAGTGCTTCCATCACAGACTTGACAATTGGCGCTGCAACAGTAGAACCATAGGCATTTGCGCCCTTTGGTTCATCTACTAGAGCTAAAATTACGTAGCGGGGTGATTCAACTGGTAAAATAGCCACAAAACTAGTGATTCTCGCACCAGCGATATAGCCGCCGTTGGGACTAGCTTTTTGGGCTGTACCAGTTTTACCAGCGATGCGATAGCCAGCAATTTGGGCAGGTTTACCAGTACCTTCGGTGACTACAGTTTCCATCATTTCTACGACTTTATGCGCTGTTGTCGCAGAGAAAATTTGCCTGGGTGCTGGACGAGAGGGTGTGTAGTGCATTTGTCCTTTGGTATCAATTAGTCCTCGGACAACATGGGGTGTGACTAATTTACCACCGTTAGCTAGCGCTCCCTGCATTTGGACTAGCTGTAATGGTGTCAGAGAAAAACCTTGTCCAAAAGAGGTAGTTGCAGGTTCAATTGGCGAGTTGATAAATTCTTCTTGACTTTTGAGTCTACCGCCAACAGCAAAAGGTAAATCTGTATCTAGCGGCTGTCCTAGTCCCAAACGTTCTAGCCAGTTGTAGTAAATTGAAGGCTTGAGGCGTTGGATGATTTGCACCATGCCAATATTGCTAGAGTTTTGCAAAATTTGCGCGATGTTGATCCGCCCGTAACCGTTGCGTTGAGCATTTCTGATAGTGTAGTTAGCTACTTGAATTGAGCCAGGATCATTAAATACATCATCTGATTTAATCACACCATTTTCAAGTGCGATCGCCACATTTAAAGGTTTAAAAGTTGATCCTGGTTCATAGAGATCCGCTACTGTCCAGTTTTTGAACAGTGAGATATTAGCTTTGGAATATTCATTAGGATTATAGGTGGGCTGAGAAGCCAGTGCGAGGATCGAGCCATCCATCGCATCCATCACAATCACTGCTCCCCGTTTCCCCCCAAACTTATCTAGTTGTTGTTTGAGTGCTGTACGAGTAGCCCGTTGCAAACGACTATCAATAGTCAATTGCATCCGCAAATCATCAGAATTCAAAAAACCTTCAGGAGCATAATCTGGCATCAGCGCCCCATTACCAGAACGACTCAGTCGGACAGTTTTGACAGAGCGTTCTAGCCATTTTTCCTGGCTATATTCCACACCAGCTTGACCGCGACGGTCAACATTGACATAGCCTACCACATCGGCTACTAAATCATCTTGGGGATAATAGCGGGAGTATTTGGGAATTAATTCTAAACCATCTAAGTTTAATGCCTTGACGCGATCGCTAATTTCTTCAGGTAAAGATGCAGCTAAGGTAATTCCCGTTTTTTGACTTTGAAAAATTTTGACTAAATCAGCAGGATTTCTATTAATGATAGGTGCTAAAAGTTCAGCGATCGCTTCATTAGTCTTTTTAAACAGCTTCGGGTGAGCATAGACAGTAAATACAGGACGGTCAACAGCTAATACATTATCATTGCGATCGACCACCAAACGCCGGGGCATATATGGACGCAAATTTACCATTTGCTGATTGCGGGCTTTCTCAGTCAGCTTTGAACCTTGGACAATCTGCAAATTATACAAATTAATCGCCAGTCCTACTCCAGCCGTCATTAATATACCCCAAACAATCAAAAGTCTGCTTCTCGGACTAGATACTTGCTCTTGGGGGTTAGACGCAATTGTCTGATTAGGGATTCTTCTAGAATTCCTTTGCCGCCTCGTAAAATCTGGCTTTTGAAACTTTCTGAACTTTAATCTACTTGGTGACTTTTGCATTACCCTGTTCAGTGTTAATGGTCATTGGTCAATAGTCATTAGTCAATAGTCAATAGTCAATAGTCATTAGCATTTCTTCTTCTCCCCTGCTTCCCCTGCTTCCCCTGCTTCCCTTGCCTCCCTAACTCCTTCCCTAATATCCCAATGCTGAAGAGGCTGGCTGTTGGGGTTGAGAGGTTGGTTTAATGCTGAGTGGTGCTACTTCAGCAGTTTTGGGTACTGGAGAGAGGAAGATAGTTCTAGAAGGAGTTGGTGATACTAATCCTGCTGATTGGCGCTCTGCTTCCTCCGCCATTTTGTTGGTTAATATGGCGTTAGTTGTGGTGATTTGCCGTTCATCACGTTGTAATTTTTGTAGTCTATGGTAGCTCTGACTCCATAATTCTTGGGTGTATACAGTGAATCCATAAACAGCCAAAGTTGTGGTGACTAGAGCAAAACCTGCAATTGAGGAATAACGATGTATGGCGTAAAGTCGCTGCAACCACAAAGGTGTTGTCTTAGCAGTAGAAACAACAGATGTGTTAGGAAACTCTGACTTAGGATTTTTCTGTTGTTGACTTGCCTTGACTTTAGCCTGAGAAGTTTTTTGTGTATCTTTCGAGAACGGACGTTGTCTTGTTGATGCGCCAGATGGAGCCTTAGAGGCAAATATAGAAGCATTGCCCACTCCTGATTCTGGACGTACTCGTCTTTTCTTGATGGATGGGCGAGAACCTCTTTGAAACCAAGTGCCAGAAGCAGAAACATGGGATGTGCGAACAGCAGCCATAAGTTTTTTAAAATAGAAAATACTGTATTTTAGACTGATTATTTGATTTTGCTAAGATCCAGTTCGTATTTTTTGTAATAAATATATCTAAGCTTCTATTCGTTGTCCAGTACCTCTGTGTTGAGGCTTTTTAGAGCGAAACAGTGTAAATTAGAACTAATTTACATAACTTTGAGCCTTAATTGAGCCATATTGATATTTAAAGCGGTTTTTGTGTCGGTATACCAACAGTACGAGGAAATTTAGTGGGTGTATTCCTTATTTTTCGTAAATACAAACAGTGACGAACACTATTAGTTAAAGGCGTTGTGAATTGTTGTATTAATTCGACTTCACCACCCAACTGTTGTACAGCATTTGATAAAGTTATAGTCTCTGCCTCTGTCCAAGTGCCTCGGTAGATAATGGCTAAACCACCTTGTTTGAGCAATGGTAAAGTATATTCGGCACAAGCAGATACATTACCAACGGCCCGGATTAAAGCTAGGTCATATTTTTGTCGATGCTGGGTTTGTTGTCCGATTTCTTCAGCTCTACCAACAAGGGTTTTGACATTAGCTAAAGCTAGTTCACTAACAACTTGCTCAAGAAAATTGATTTTTTTTCGAGTTGAATCTAAAAGCGTAATTGTCGAGTTAGGTGCAACAATAGCGATGGGAACACCAGGAAATCCCGCACCTGTACCAATATCAACGACAGATGCACCAGCTACAAGAGAAGAAATAAATTGTTGCTGTGGTATGATTCCACGCAAGGAATCCCAAAGATGTTTTTCCCAAAATTCTTGAGGTTCGGTGATGCGCGTCAAGTTTAACTGACGATTACCTTCTAGGATTAACTCATGAAGCTGCTGAAATTGCGTTTGTTGTTCGTCAGTTGGTTGCCATTTCAGGGTTTGCTGCCAAATTTGTGCCATTTCAGGCAATAGGTTAGTCATTAGGCATTAGTCAATAGTCAATAGTCAATAGTCAATGTTTCTATACTCAGCACTCAGCACTCAGCACTCAGCACTCTCTATTCTTTGATTTCAAACAGCTGGTAGGGGTTCTCTGATTTTTGCTTCTAGTAGTGTTGCTGGTTCTACTGATTGTAGTTCACCGTGGTTGAGTGTCCAACAACGATCTGCGATCGCTAACAAATCCCCGGCATCATGTGTTACTACTAATAGTGTCCAGTCTTGTTTGAGTTTGGCTAATAAGTTTACTAGTTGCCGACGCATTGACCAATCTAATCCTGCTGTCGGTTCATCTAATAACAATATATTTGGTTGACGAATTAATTGTACTGCTAAAGCTAATCTTCTTTGTTGACCGCCACTTAAGGCATAAGGTGCGGCGGAGAGGGATAAATGTTCTAGTCCGACTTCGCTTAAGGCTTGTCTGACTCGTTCTGTTCCTAACTCTGGATGCCCTAAACGTAATTCTTCTAAGATTGTACCGCCACAAAAGTGTCGCTCTGGAAACTGAAATACTAACCCAGCCAATTGTTGTATTTGTTCTGCAATCAGTTCTTGTTCTCGCCAGAAAACTGCACCGGATGTTGGTTCAGCCAAGCCAGATAAAATTTCTAGTAATGTACTCTTACCGGAACCGCTAGGGCCGATAATTAATCCCATCTGTTGTGGTGCTAATTCTAAGTTGATGGATTTGAGGATTGCTGTTGGGCAGGCTGTAGGATGATAAATCAAATTTCGGAGATAGAGCATTTGTTAAGATTACCGATGGGGCATGGGGCAGTTTTTGGTATTGAGTATTTTTTACTCTCAACTTGGTACTCAGCACTAACTTGTCTCTAGTGAGAAAGCAATGATTCTTGTTTCATTGTGACAGAATACCCGTGAACAATGGCTACAACAACTTGAGGAACTAGAAATTCTGATCTAAGTCTAAATGTGTGGAGTATTTTAGCTATGAAATATAGAGATTATCATCAGTTTTTTTATATTTTAGGTAATAGATATCACTGTTGTAACCGTAATTACTCTAGGGCTGACAATGAATAAAAGTTTTTTCTCTCCTCACTCAATCATATTTTCGCTATTGACTAAGCTTGCTCCGGCGACTTTTGGTTTGGCGATCGCATTTTATCTGGGTATCACCCCATCTTTGGCTGGTGATCCGTTTCGCACCAGTGAACAGCGTAAAATTGGTGACAAAACAGAAGCAGCTTTTAAAGCAGTTTTTCAACAGGGTGATTATCCAGCAGCCGAGCGTTACCTGAATCAAGCCATATCTAGCGAAGCAGATGAACCGCTAGCTTATGCTATGAAAGCATCCCTAGCATACATTAATCAAGACTTGAGCGCACTGGATAAATATAGCCAAAAAACGCTAGAAACTGGACAAAAGTTAGTTGCTACTGATGAATTACGCGGCAATATATACACGGCTGTCGGGCATTTTCTAGAAGGGGGAGCAGTTTTGACTCGTCAAGGTACACTCAAAGGCGCACCCCAAGCTTTGAGTCGGTTACGGCAAGTTTACGATTATTTAGATAAGGCGGAGGCTATTTCTCCCAGAGATCCAGAACTGAACTTACTCAAGGGTTATATGGATTTGATGTTGTCTGTGAGTCTACCTTTTGCTAATCCTGATGATGCTATCAACCGCTTGGAAGCAAACGCAGCGCCGCAGTATTTAACAAATAGGGGTATTGCTTTAGCCTATCGTGACTTAAGACAATACTCTCAAGCTCTAGATTACACAAATCGTGCCATCAAAGTTGCATCAGATAATCCAGAATTGTATTATCTGAAAGCGCAAATCTTGAAAGAACAGGGTAGACAAGAAAAAAGTCAGCAACTAATTCAAGATGCGATCGCTAATTTTGACAAAGCCTTAACGAAAAGATCCCAACTTCCCAAAAATTTAGTCAGACAAATTGAGCGTGAACGCAATAGTGCGGTTAATAGTCTTAATAGGCAATAGGCAATAGGCAATAGAAATAAGGGTTTTAGCTTAGAAATGTAGGTAGAGCATGAGACATTTATTATATGTTCATGCTCTTTTATAACTGAGTTAAAGTGCAATACGGTTCAGCTAGCGTTAAAAACCTTAAATTGTGTAGCGATTGTATATTTTTTTAGTTGGAAGTTCCTCCAGTAGTTCAGTCCTATGAAGTATAGTATATAAAAAAACAACTAATCTTCTTAATTACGAATTAAGAACTACGAATTATTCTTACATGGACGCTTTTGCTCCCATCCCGCCTGAATGGACAAATAAGGCAGTTCACGCTTATGAGTTTTGCTGTCCTAGCTGTCATGCTAGTAGCTTAGAGGCTTTACAAGTTTGGATTAACCGGCGATCGCCTGTACTAACAGAAGACCATCGGCGCAAATGGCAGGAATTTTACCACTGCCAATGTGGTAGTGTGTGGTGGGCATGGAGTAGCGATCGGCCTCCATCAAATTTATCTAATCAACATGACTAGGACTTACGCACTCAACCAATAAACCCTTCTAAGGGTGGTCAATAGTCCATAGTCAATTGTCAAAATCAAGTTTTCTGGGACTGTTGACTATTGACTGTTGACAAAAAGCCAGAAAATTTAGTGACACCGAATAAGTCCTAATAGATATTTTGTCAACAAAAACCCGCCTGAAGGCGGGTTTTTGTCTATTTAACTGTTATGGTACTTACGCAAGATTTGGCGAAAAATCTTATGATTACGTAGTGGTAATTCATGAATTACCGCTACTTTCGTGCTGTTTTGCGTAAGTCCTGTGTTATGCAAACAGTCTGTCAGCACCCCTTCTTAGAAGGTGAAGGTGGTACGCAGAGTACCTACGTAAACTGTGTCATTGTTATCGTTGTGTTCAGGATTGAAGATTACCAACAAACCAGGTGTTACTTGAATGTTATCAGTCAACTGGATTTTGTATAAACCTTCTAGGTGGTAAGAAGTATCATTATCTTCTCTAGCACTGATATCGTTGCTGGTAACTTTGGGTGGTTGACCAAATATCACACCTAAAACGTTACCTTCTCTACCAAAGTCTTTCAACCCAAGACTAGCAGCCCAATACCAAATATCTGCATCTCTACCTTTGTTTGGACCAGACTCAGAAGTGGCAGTAGTGTAACCTGCCCATCCACCAATTGTAAACTTGGAGCTTGGTTGGAAGCTAGCTTGAATACCGTAGTTATTAGCTGAAACAGCGTTACCGTTACCAAATGGGCTGTTGGCAAAACCACTTCCTGTGCTACCAAATAAGTTGATGTTGTTAGGACTATTTTGATAGGTGCGCGCGTAGGCAAAAGCAACGTTAAACTTTGAGCTTGGCTTGAAGGCTACTTGACCGAAGATGGTATTGGCACCGTTGAACAGACCATTATCATCATTAGGGTTATTAGCTGTATTACCCAAGTAAGCAGCAGACAGTGTGAGAGGGCCAGTTGGATTCACAGTCACTGTTACACCAGCACCACCTTGACCTTGACGATAGATGGGGCTGAAGCGTCCGTAACGGGAAAGCGCACCTCTACCAGAGCTAGCAAAGTCAGGGTTGAAGGTGTTGACGTTTTCGTACAATTCACCACCAGTTGCATCAACTTTCACTCGAATTGCATCACTGAAGTTGAAAGCGTAGTTGACTTTATCTATGGCAACAGCGTTGGTAGTATCAGATACATCAAATCCCAAACGGGTCATGTTAGTACCTGAAACACCAGCATTGGAAACAAGATTACCTGAGTTCAACCGAATTTGTAGTTGGTCTTTACCTGTGAAGCTGCTGTACAGGTTCAAGCGCACCCGGTTAGAGAAGGTGGTGTTACTTTGTAAATCGGCGTTGTTGTTGGGGTTGTTGTCTGTATCAGCTCTTGTATCCCCAAAAACTTGAGAACCTACAAAAATTGCTTCCCCAACTAACTTGGTAGTTGTCGAGAATTGGTTTGCTTCCAACTCAGCTGTGCGCGCTTCTAGAGCATCGACACGACCGCGCAGGGTAGCTAGTTCCGCAGAAAATTCTTCTTGTAAGCGTTGTAAGGTAGCTAGGTCTTGCTTGGTTACCAAATCAGCTGTGGCTGTGGCAATTAGTTCGTTAACTCTGTCTAAACAAGCATTCAAACCAGCCGCAAATTCATAACGGGTTAAAGCCCGGTTACCACGGTATGTACCGTTGGGATAACCTGCAATACAGCCGTAGCGCTCAACTAGTGATTGTAAAGCTTGGAATGCCCAATCTGTTGGTTGTACATCAGAAAACTGTGAGACGGATGTTACTTGACCGATGTCTTGAGATTGAGAAGCTTGAGTTAACTGAGCAACGCTGGTTGCTGGTTCATTTGCTTCAGCCGCTAACACGCTATTGGTAGCCAATAGTGTCGCTGCAAAAACAACTGGACTAACTTTTAAAGCGTTCCAGAATAGTTTTGTCATAGTTTTACTTTCACTCACACCAACTAGTTCACTCTCATGGTAAAATCTCTAACTTTAGTATTAGTAAGGAAGTTTACACATGATTTTCAGTACCGATTATACATCTTTGACATTACTTAGCACAAGACAATCAATAATCTTTTGAACTCTTATTCATAATTTTTTTATTTGTTAAACATAGAATAATTCGACGTTTGTATCTGACTAGCATTCCTTCTGTTTCAAATTGCTGTAGCAATCGCGTCACTGTGACTCTTGTCGTGTTCAAGACTTCAGCAATTTCTTGATGGGTAATGTGGATCTCGATTAAGTTACCTTGTTCTACATTCCGTCCGAATTTTTCACTTAACCACACCAAAAATTGCCACAAACGTAAGGCGATGGGTTTACGATGAACTATGCTTAAAAGCTCTTCAGAATGTTGAATATGAGAAAATAAATTATTAATATACTGATGCCAGAGATGAGGAGGTATGATACTAGCCTCGACGCTGGTTAAGCATTCAATTTGATACGGTTTAACTCTGGATAAGGGATAGCCAATCACATCTCCTGGCCCCCAATAACCCAAGGTGATATATGTTCCGTCTTCACTCCAAGTTAAGGTACGAACAGCACCACGCTCGATCTGCCAAAGCACATCATTTTTTGGGGGAATGATTTCTCGTCGAGTAAATAGTTTTTGTACTAACTGTTCATTGAAGTGAGAGTCATTCAAGATGACAGAAGTATTTTCTGTGAAAATTATAGAAGACATTATGGAAGAGTTTTTGAGTGTGGTAGTTGTGTATTTAGAAATTGATTACAGATAATTGATGTTTTTCATGATTGATTGTGGGAAATTTATATGCGGTACAAAATTTATTGCTTATTCGATAATTTCATTGCTAATATGTAGTACTTTTACTCTCAATTAAGTTATGTAGATTTTATTAGGAAACTTGGATGATATTTTAATATGAATTGATGAATAACCCTAATAATACTATTCCTAACATTCTAAAATTGAGATATTCTAATAACAGCCATGAGGTTGCAATTGTGATTCTAAATGTTGTAGCTGTATTTGCGACTACTATTTAAGTCAGGACAAATCCAACGTTTGTTAGAAACGCTCCACTGTATTAATTGATATTTAATGCTATATAAATACTACTAGACTAGGTGATGTTTTTATCTACCTATATGACAATCTAATTGTCTAAGTTTAAGAAAAGGTAAACCTTTTGTAAAAAATAACTATGATTAATTAACTTTTAATTATTTACAAATTGTGAATGTGATTAATAATTTTAATGTATCAGATGTCGCTAGAGCAGAGCGTAACCCAAGACCCTAAACTACCAGGACTTACTTGTTATAGAGGCGTTAGGGCAAAGGTCAAAAAAACTTGTCGAACTCACGTCACGTTAAATTAGCACTTTGGTGAAGTAACAATCTAGCGTTTCCCAGTTGAGTGAGGTACATATTTTTAGTCAGCAGAGGCTACCCACATTGCTTACAAGCAGTAGGGGCGGGTTAATACAGTTATCAGTTATCAGTTAACGCTGATTCAATTATATTGACTGATAACTGTTCACTGTTAAAGTGGGAGACTTAAACCCAATTATCTTGACTGATAACTGTTTACTGATAACTGATAACTGATTTAACCCGCCCCTACGACCTCTGGACTAGACAGGTGTACTTCATCGGCATGAAAATCGCCATACATCACCAGAGTAATTTTAAAAATGCGATCGCCTAATTAACCCTCTTTAATCACTCTTGCCAGATAAAAATCTAAACCTCTTATTTTTCAAGACTAGGGTTAAGAACGTTGACCTGTGACGATATACGCTACTCTCTGACCGATGTTAGTTGCATGATCTGCCATGCGTTCGAGACAGCGAATTGCCAGTGCTAGTAATATAATCGGCTCAACTACGCCTTGTACATCGCGTTGTTGAGCTAAAGTTTGGTAGAGGTGATCGTAAGCATTATCGACAACATCATCCAAATGCTTGATGTTGCGTCCACCGGCTTCATCTAAGTCTGCCAAAGCTACTAAGCTAGTTGCTAGCATAGCTTGAGCATGGTGAGACATGACTGCTATTTCTGGTAAAGATGTGTGAATGGGATAGGGAAAGAGTTTCACGGCGATTTCGGCTAAATCTTCGGCATAATCACCAATGCGCTCTAAATCTCGCACCAACTGCATAAAAGCACTCAAGCAGCGCAAATCTTGTGCTGCCGGGGCTTGTAATGTCATGATAGCAGTACAGTCTGATTCTATTTGTCTGTAAAAGCGATCAATCTTTTTATCTAATCGGGGCAGTTCCTCAGCAGCTGTCAAGTTGCGGGCAAATAACGCTTGATGGCTGAGGCGAAATGATTGTTCTACCAAAGCTCCCATGCGTAAGACATCCCGTTCTAAGCGCCTAATGGCGCGTGCTAAATGGGGACTTTCGGGGTTGGGACTATAAACAACGGCTTTCACACTTGTAGTCTCAAACGTGAAGATATCTCTAACTATAGTCTTGGCATGAGGAGTTTGCCATAACTTCGGGAATTTGTAATTGTATCCATGCACCTCCGGTTTCTGGGTGATTCATGGCTTTGATCGAACCACCGTGAGCGAGAATTATCTGGCGAACGATCGCTAAACCCAAACCATTACCAACAATATTATGATCTTTTAAGGCTGAATGAGTCCTGGCTTTATCTCCCCGGTAAAATCGCTCAAAAACATGGGGTAAATCTTCGTCAGCGAAACCCTCACCGGCATCAATCAGATTAACTTCGATGATAGGGGGTTCATGGTTTGAGGGAGAGATTTTGGCTTGGATGTGAATACTGGTAGCGGGAGAACTATACTTGATGCTGTTGTCTAATAAATTGAGAAATACCTGATAAAGTCGGGCAGGATCAGCTTTAATCCAGAGATTTTCTGGGCCAGAATAAGCAAAAGACAGATGTTGACGCTGTGCTAAAGGTTCTAGGGTTTCCCAGACTGAAGTGATGAGCGATCGCAATTCTACAGCTTCAGCTTGCAATTGCATTGTGGGATTTGCTTCCATTTGCGTCAGTTCTAACCAACTTTGGACTAAATTTACTAGTCGGTCAACTTCTTGCATCAAGCGGTCTACCCAACGATTTAAAGGCGGTTCTAACCGATTTTGTAGGGTTTCGACAACTAACCGAATGGAAGTTAGGGGTGTTCTCAACTCATGAGCTAAATCGGAAAATGATCGTTCCCTGACTTGATTCATATCCAGTAGAGGTTGGCGATTTTCTAAAAAAACGCCCACTTGACCATCAGGTAAGGGTAAGCTAGAAGCCCGCAACATCAAAGACTTGATTGTCAGCAGTTCTGCGGCGTTATCGCAAGAGGGATGAAACACCCATTCTTTAGTTTGTGCTTTTTGGCGATCGCGTGTTTGTTCAATTAACTGATCCAGTTCATAAGAGCGTACCAATTCTAGCAACAGACGTACCTGTCCTGGTTGCCATCTTTGTAAGTACAAAATGGTTCTGGCTTGCTGATTACACCACAACAGTTGATTTTCTTCATCAACTTGCAAATATCCCACAGGTGCATAGTCCAGCAAGTCTTGGTGCGTTTGTAAAGACTGCTGCAAATCTTGCCTCTGCTGCTTGAGAGTGGCAATTTCTCGGCGCAAACGAGGCAGCAATGGCAAAGCCACCTTCATTTTAGAAGGGCGAGAATTGAGAGGTTGGAGTAATCGCTCCAGGTAGCGGTTTAGTTGAACCTGTTGCCAGATCCAAAACCCAATGCCTACGGTTAAACCCAGCAGAAATCCCAATAAAAGCATTTGAGTTTGAGTTGTTAGTTGCAAAAGGTCTAATAAAAACTAACAACTATCTCAATAGATTATCCGAACCGATAGCCAAATCCTCTGACAGTCACAATATATTCAGGATGACTGGGGTCTTGTTCCAGTTTTTCCCGTAACCAACGAATGTGAACATCTACAGTTTTGCTATCACCGACAAAATCTGGACCCCACACTTGGTCTAGTAGTTGCTCCCGTGACCATACCCGGCGAGCATAACTCATAAATAATTCCAATAAACGGAATTCCTTGGGTGAAAGATTTACTTCTTGCCCACGTACTAGCACTCGACACTCTTGAGGATTTAAGGTAACTTCTTTATACTTCAGTACTGGTAATTGAGGTAAGGTACTCAAGCGCTGGCGACGAAGTAAAGCACGACACCGAGCTACTAATTCCCGCATACTAAAGGGTTTGGTGAGATAGTCATCTGCACCTACTTCTAAACCTAACACGCGATCAGTTTCACTGCCTTTAGCACTGAGCATCAAAATCGGTACTGGGTTGCCTTGATGACGTAGCAAGCGGCAAATATCAAGGCCGTTGATTTGCGGCAACATCAAATCAAGAATTACTAAATCGAAGGGAAAATCACCCCCATTCGGTTCAAAACTTTTGAGATACTCTACAGCTGATCTCCCATCAGCCGCAGTCACCACCCCATATCCTTCTTCTTCTAGGGCGACTACTAGCATCTCTTGAATAAGCTCTTCATCTTCAACTACCAGAATCCGACTTGTTTGTCCAATCTCGGTTCTGGCCGAGTACTTGATTGATTCGCTGGTGTACATTGATATCACAAAAGTCTGACCCTGTGGTTGTATCAACTATTTTTGTTAAGTTAATTGTCTATTTTTGCTGCATCCACACTTTTGCTTTTGCTTTGGCGATCGTGGATAGTTTGGCAAAAAGTAATATATGTAACGATGCTCAATATATCATAGATCACTCTCGTTGCACGTTTGCATTAATTTCTCTAGCAACTACTATACAAAACTCAAAATACCTTAGAAGATGCACATAATGCTACAAAGTTCCAAAAGTTTACAGGATCTCATTGCTTTATACCATTTCACGTTAATCATGATACACATAAATTATGTAGAGACGTTGCAATGCAACGTCTCTACTGTTCACTAGCATTTCTGCATCCTTCATCTGAAGAGCGTAGCCTGCGCTTACGCATACAAAACTCAGTACACCTTTATTCTTTCTTCCCAGTCCCCATTGCCCCTTATCCTCAGAGGGGGTTCCGAGTTCCCCAATTCCTTACCTCTAGGAGTGATTCAGAAATCAAATCGGATTACTATATACTCATCAAGTCTGCTGCTTCTTGTAAAAGCTCTTTTTGTTCCTGTTGAATTATCTCTAAGCGGCGAGAAATTTCTGTTAATCTTTGTTGTTTATCGGTATAAATAGTTTGAGGACTTGTAGCGATTAAATCTGAATGATCATCTAGCTTTTGATGGTTAGTCATTTTTTGTAGAGCAAAATTGCTCACTTTCTTCATAGATAAAATACTAACTTTAATTAACGCCTGGATTAATTTTAAAGGGACTTGCAATATTGACCAGCTAGCTGTCTCAATCAAACGCACCATTGTTTTGATAAGATTCCCCAAGAGAGCTATGGCAAATAGCAAAATTATTAAGCTGATGATGGGATGATTAGTAGCCCAAGCTAATATTTGTACTAACCGTAAAAACGTCGGGTGTTGTACTAACCAATCATTGATAGATGAAGAAATAGCTGTTTTGACAGCAGCAGATGTTGTACTCTTAACCTGTTCAGCTGTTTGCCAACTTTGTTGTAATGTTTGTGTAACTACATCAATGGTCTGATCAGTTGTGGTATTGGCTGTTTCCTGTAATGATTTACCAAATTGGTGTGCTGAGTTGGTGAGAGAACTCACTTTTTGACTAACCTGATCTTTGACTATTTGCCAGTTTCGGAACAACTCTTCAAGCAAGTTTACGTCTGTTGGCGGCATCATAGAAAAATTTTACCGATGCTAGAACTAAATCAGCAACAATCCTTGTTTCTATTTTGGCAAAGGTTCATCAAAAAATTGTAGGACTAATAGGTAATGGGGTAATAAACATCTGGTAGAGATTTATGCTGCGTTACCGAAAATCCTTGTAAAGACGTAGCAATGCTACGTCTCTACTTTTGCGGAAATGAGTAATAATTTTCTCCCGATGATCAATTCACCATTACCAATTACTGCGACCAGAGACTACATATAAATCAGCTAGTAACTTGAGTTATTGGGGGAACAAGTCTAAATCTGTAACAGCACCGAGACTACTAGAAGCCACTAACTTAGTGTATTTCGCTAGTATACCTTGAGTGTAACGGGGTGGACGGGGTTGCCAATTGGCACGACGATGAGCTAATTCTGCATCAGAGATATTTAGCTGTAACAAGCGTGCATGAGCGTCGATAGTAATACTATCACCTTCTTCTACCAGAGCGATCGCCCCACCCACAGCTGCTTCTGGGGCGACGTGTCCGACTACCATGCCGTAAGTACCGCCAGAGAAGCGTCCATCGGTAATTAAGCCGACGGAATCACCCAAACCCGCACCAATAATGGCTGAGGTTGGTGCTAACATTTCTCGCATACCGGGGCCGCCTTTGGGGCCTTCGTAGCGGATGACAATCACATCACCAGCTTGAATTTTCCCTGCTAAAACTGCATCTAAACAGTCTTCTTCCGATTCAAATATTCTTGCTGGCCCAGTAATCACAGGTTTTTTCACCCCAGTAATTTTGGCCACAGCCCCTTCTGTCGCTAGATTACCTTTGAGGATCGCTAAGTGACCTTGGGCATATAATGGATGATCCCAAGGACGAATCACATCTTGGTCTGGGGATGGTGCATCTGGGATATCTGCTAAAACTTCAGCAATGGTTTTACCTGTGATGGTGAGACAGTCACCATGCAGCAAATCATGCAATAATAACATTTTCATGACTTGGGGAATACCGCCAGCTTTGTGCAAGTCGGTAGCGACATATCTACCACTGGGTTTTAAATCGCACAAAACCGGCACACGTCCCCGAATTGTCTCAAAGTCATCTAAGTTTAGTTCTACACCAGCAGCCCTGGCGATCGCCAGAAAATGTAGTACGGCATTTGTAGAACCACCCACGGCCATAATCACCGAGATGGCATTCTCAATAGATTTACGGGTGATAATTTGTCTGGGTAAGAGTTGATGACGAATGGCTTCTACTAAAACTTTTGCTGATTCTTCTGTACTATCGGCTTTTTCCTCATCTTCTGCTGCCATTGTGGAAGAATAAGGTAAACTCATACCCATCGCTTCAAAGGCAGAAGACATGGTATTTGCGGTATACATCCCTCCGCAAGAACCAGCCCCAGGACAAGCATTGCGTTCTACGGCTGTGAGTTCGGCATCATCAATTCTGCCTGCACTGTATTGTCCGACCGCTTCAAAGGAACTGACTACAGTTAGGTCACGGCCGTTGTAGTGTCCGGGTTTAATTGTGCCACCATAAACAAATATAGCCGGGATATTTAACCGGGCGATCGCAATCATTGCCCCTGGCATATTCTTATCACAACCACCGATGGCAATCACCCCATCCATCATCTGTCCATTACAGACTGTTTCAATGGAGTCAGCAATCACTTCCCGTGACACCAGGGAATATTTCATCCCTTCGGTTCCCATAGAAATCCCATCACTAATGGTAATTGTGCCGAATATTTGCGGCATAGCCCCAGCGTGTTTAATCCCGATTTCTGCTCTTTGTGCTAGTTTATTAATCCCCATGTTGCACGGGGTAATGGTGCTGTAGCCATTGGCAACACCCACAATGGCTTTGGTAAAGTCTGCATCTTGAAAACCTACTGCCCGCAGCATAGCTCGATTAGGCGATCGCTGCACCCCTTGTGTGACAACTTTACTTCTGAAATTTTCTGACATTGTTTTTCCTTCAGCGCCTGCATCGCTTGTATGGCGATTGTATTACTGATTGTCTCATGCCGATGCGGCAATGAGAGATGAGGGATTTGTAAACAGTCAATAGTCAATAGTCAATAGTCAACAGTGACCAGTTAATCCCCATCAATAAATTGAGGGGCTTTGTATAACAGTGAACAGTAAACGTTTATTAAATACGTCTGATGTGAATTACAAAAATCAACGATATGTCGAGGATTCTGGTGCGGTAGAGACGTTGCATTGCAACGTCTCTACAACGATAAATGTAGGGTTTTCGTCTTTAATACACATTAGGCGTTAAATGGTAACTGGTAACTGATAACTGTTAACTGATTTGGTCATGTACTTGGTCTGAGTCTTTCTCGCCAGGACGGGGTAGGTGCGGTAGAATTACCAGAACCAGAACTAGTTCCTGGGGATGTAGACCGTCGTGATCTCCGGGGGGTAGTAACTTCCGAGTCTACAGTTTGTCGAGACTGCCTTCTTCTGCGAGGTGTTTCATCGGTTTGCTCTGAAGTAGATACTTCACTCCGATAGCGTCGTCTTCTTCTGGGTGTATCAGATGACGTGTTTTCATCTGATTGTTGGTAGCGTCTTCTACGCCTTGTCGATGACCTAGTTTCCTGGTTTGATTCGTCATCATCATTAGAGTCGATGACACCGTTGACTATTTTTCCGGGCTTGATGGGTTTTGCTTTGATACTACCTTTACGTCCTTCGAGTTTGGGTCTTTCGGGAAACTTTTCTACAGGCATTCCCTCCACGGCTTTTTCCATAAACTCATGCCATGTATAAGCGGCACTACCACTACTACCATAGGTAGGACGATTGTCATCATTGCCTAACCAAACTCCGCCGACCACTTGGGGAATGTAGCCAATAAACCACAAATCACGGGCTTCGTCAGATGTACCTGTCTTGCCGGCTACAGGACGATTATCTAGTTGGGCTGCTGCACCGGTTCCCGCTTCGACGACGTTGCGTAGCATCCAAGTCATGATAGCAGCGCTGTCGGCATCAAGGACTCGCCGAGACTGAAAATTAGCTGACCAAATTACTTGTCCTTTACGGTTCAGGATGCGGCGGATACCATGAGCTTCATTGTATAAACCTTGGGTGGCAAAACTCCCGTAAGCATTGGTCAATTCTAAAAGATTGACTTCATTGGAGCCAAGTGCTAAAGAATACGTTGGTTTCAGTTCCGACTTGATCCCCATGTCACGGGCTAGTTTAATTGTTGGCTCAAATCCCACATCCAGCAATATCTTCAGCGCCACCACATTCACAGAACGGGTCAGGGCTTGACGCATATTGATCATCCCCCGGAAAGTTTCACCGTAGTTTTTGGGTTCGTAGCCATCAACTACAAAGGGGGCATCTAAATAAGTATCATAGGGGCTTTTGCCTGTGGCGATCGCTGCCGCATAAACAAAACCTTTAAATGTTGATCCTGGTTGCCGTTTGGCTTGGGTAACACGATTAAATTGGTTTTTACTAAAGTCTTTACCCCCTACCATGGCTTGAATTTCACCATTGCGGGGGTCAATTGCCACTAAGGCGGCTTGTTTAAAGTTTTCCCATTGACCTTGATTACGCAGGGTTTTGGCGACTGCGGCTTCTGCGGCTACTTGCCAAGTTGGGTTTAAGCTAGTTTCCACTGTTAAACCCCCGGCGGCTAACACATCAGGGGCTACATATTTTGGTAATTCTTGTTGAACGTAACTATTAAAGTAGGGAAATTGTACTTGTAAGCGCTTGGGGGGACTCGGTTTGAGCGCTAGGGGTTCTTGAATTGCGGCTTGTCTTTGGGCTGGGGTGATGAATCCCTCTTTTTCCATCCGTTGCAAGACTAAATTTCGTCGTTGTTTGGCAGCATTGGGATTTTTATCTGGTGCGTACAAACTAGGCGCAGGTGGTAAGCCAGCAATAGTTGCCATTTCTGCTAGAGAAAGTTTATCTACTGGTTTACTGAAATAGACCCAAGCTGCATCCGCTACACCATAAGCGCCAGCACCCAAATACACCAGATTCATATAACGTTCTAGTATCTGGTCTTTGGTCAATTCTGCTTCCATTTTTTGCGCCAGACGCGCTTCTTTGAGTTTGCGCCAAACTGTGCGTTCCTGTTTCAAGAACAGAATTCGCGCTAACTGTTGTGTGATAGTGCTACCACCTTCTACCACATTTTGCGATCGCAAATTATTAAATATTGCTCTGACAATTCCTTGAGCATCAACACCATTATGTTGCTTAAATCTGCTATCTTCAGCCGCAATGAAGGCTTGTTGTAAAGTATCCGGGATCTGTTCTAAATTAACTTGTTCTCTGGTCGCTTCTCCTTGCTGTTGTAATATACTGCCATCAACAGCTTTGATAGTTAATGTTTGCTCACGAACAACAGCTTGTAATTCAGATTTATCCGGCAAAGTTCTATCTATTTTGCCTAAAAAATAGTTGAAGGCGATGATTCCGCCACCTACACTTAAGCCAGCCCAAAACCAGACACGGCGATAAAGTGGTTTCTCGCGGCTCGTAAACCTAGTAATGATCCCAGACGTTACACCACCTATTTGGTTGAGTAACCGCTTGGGTTTTACCTCTGTTGTTGGAGGCAAGCTCTCAACTGTCGATTCTTCATGTTCATACTGATTACTAGGCGGCAAGTGGGGTTCCTCCTTGTCAGAGTCACTCAAGTTAATTACTCATTGCTAGAACCAGGAGGTAAATTTCTCCAAATTAGTTCTTCGCTGCATATTTTGTCATCATCCTGAAACAAGATATTCCAGGTGAGAACAATACATTCGTGTTAGTATAATATCTCATAAACAATTAACTGAATTCATTGCTACTCAAAAATGTTTTTTAGTAGTTAAAATATACTTTCAGTAAAGAAAAATACAACATTCAATTGATATATTGAGAGTAATCAAACTATTAAAAGTTACTCAGGAAAGCAGATAGTTAAAGGTAGTGCCATTGCCCTTGGTAGTAATTTGGGTGATTCCTTGGCAATACTCCAAGCTGCCACAACAGAATTAGCAGCGATCCCCGGCATTCAACTAGATGCCATTTCTAGCTGGTATAAAACTAAAGCAGTCGGGCCACCACAGCCAGACTACCTCAACGGCTGTGTGACATTACAAGTAGACATGAGTCCCCAGCAGTTGTTAGCAACTTTGCTAGCAGTCGAGCAAAAATTTGGGCGCGTGCGTCAACAACGTTGGGGGGCGCGATCGCTAGACTTGGATTTGTTATTGTATGATGACTTAATCTTGAATACACCGACTCTTCAGATCCCCCATCCGCGAATGTGCGATCGCGCTTTTGTATTAGTACCCCTAGCAGAGATTGCTCCTGACTGGGTAGAACCAGTTTCCGGATATGTGATTAAAGAGCTGGTAAAACAGGTAGACTGTTCTGATGTACATTTGTTAAAGGGCAGTTAAAACCATTACCCATAGCAGAAAACACGGGTACATCAAATTAATTGCGTATTGTCACCCATTGTTTATCTGCACTATTTAGACAAAACTATTTAACTATGCCACTAGGTAGAGAATTACCACAGCTTTTAAAACAACGCCTGTTCCATAAAGGGCGCAAGTTTGATTTTGAAGTCAATCGCTTGCGTTTACCCAACAAAGTCGAAGGTGAATGGGAGTGCATCCGTCACCCCGGCGGCGCTCTAGCTGTACCCGTGACGGCGGAAGGTAAACTAGTACTTGTACGTCAATACCGTTTTGCTGTTCAAGGACGAATACTAGAGTTTCCCGCAGGCACGTTAGAACCCAGTGAAGATCCTTTAGCGACAGTCCAGAGAGAAATTGAAGAAGAGACAGGTTATAGCGCCCAGAAATGGGATAAGCTAGGGGAGTTTTTCTTGGCTCCTGGTTATTCCGATGAAATTATCTATGCTTTTTTGGCAAGAGATTTAACAAAGCTAGATACACCACCCCAGCAAGATGAAGACGAAGACATTGAGACTATCTTGTTAACTCCCGAAGAACTAGAAAAAGCCATTCTGGAAGGAGAACCCATAGATGCTAAATCAATCACCAGCTTTTTCTTAGCACGGCCTTTCCTAATTTAAGGATAAGAACAGTTCAGCAAACTTCATAGCTGTTCCAACTTCAAGTTGCATATCTTTATTTCATGGAGCAGAATTGAAATTTCTGCTCCTTTTGTGCATGAATGTGTAACTGACTACCTTTGCTAATTTTTCTACGAGCTTCAAGTCAAGGGAAAACTCTATCTTTATTTGTAATATGGCGAAAAATGGCGTTACTTTGTTAACGCACATATTCACAATTTTTGACTCAACAAAACAACACTTGTGCCTTGAGGTGGACATTGCCGATTGTTTTAAGCTAAAGTTGTAATGAGTTTGTTTTAGATGAAGGTACGGCGAGTAATCCCCCAAAAAGACTAAAATATATCTCCTCATACTGTGGTTTCCCCAGCATTTACCAATCGGCCAGAGGTGACATGGTGATATATAGGATTCTGGCATATACAAAACAGCAATAACCATCAAAACGGGAAAAATCCCTCATAGTAAATAGACTTAAATATGCAACAACAGGCAGTATCGACAAAACCCATTCGTTCTCTAGAAGATGCACTTGAGCGCTGTCAAATGCTGGGTATGCGTGTGAGCCGCCAACGCCGCTTTATTCTAGAGTTGCTATGGCAAGCTAATGAACATCTTTCTGCTAGAGAAATTTACGATCGCCTTAACCAACAAGGCAAAGAAATCGGACATACATCTGTATATCAAAACCTAGAAGCGTTATCCAGTCAAGGGATTATAGAGTCTATCGAACGCTGTGATGGTCGTCTTTATGGTAACATTAGCGACTCTCATAGTCATGTCAATTGTCTCGACACTAACCAAATCCTCGATGTACATATCGAACTCCCAGAGGATTTTGTCAGGGAAGTTGAACAAAGAACAGGAGTGAAAATTACTGACTACAGTATTAACTTCTATGGCTACCGCCATCCCCAAGAAGATATTTGAAGTAGGGGAGGCAGGGGAGGCAGGAGAGGCAGGGAAGGCAGGGGAGGCAGGAGAGGCAGGAGAGGCAGGGGAGGCAGGGGAGGCAGGGGAGGCAGGGGAGGAAAAATGCAATGATTATATTTGCTTTCACCTATTGAATATTTTATTTTTTGGAAGTCCCTAACTTATGTGATTGTTTCAACACAAAAACACAAATTTGCCTAAAACCCTTATATACACGTAGAGATGCAGAGACGTAGAGACGTAGCACTGCTACGTCTCTACCATTACCAATTACCCATTACCAATTACCCATTCCCTACTCATCATAAGAATAATTACCGCTAATTGTAGAGACAATTGGCTCACCCTCTAAGCTTTCCATTAAGGCAATATCAGCAGAATTATGTTGCCAAACACTAGTATTATCTGTTGTCTTGGAGACACTAAAATGTGATTGCTGAGATAGCAGACCTTTCATTTCTTGGAATTGTTCTACAGAAAATAACGCCCCGTTGAGCGCTGCGATTTCTCTCTCCGACTCAGTTAAAATAGCATCAGATAAACAAGCATTCGAGAGATTGACAGTTTCTAAATTCACACCAGTCAAATTAGCGCCAGTTAAATTAGTACAAGTTAAATTAGCGCCAGTGAGATTAGCATGGGCTAAATTAGCATTTACTAATATGGCGTAGGATAAATCTGCTTGTGCAAAATTTGCCCCAGTTAAAACAACTTGTGATAAGTTTGCGCCTTTGAGATTGATTTTAGTTAAAGATTGGGGACAAATGCAGTTCATGACAATGTTATTTGGTAACAAAGATGCTTTAGTAATGAGTGTCAACATTGCCTGGGGATGAAATTCTGTTAAATTAACAGGATTACCACAAGGATAAAATGGTGTAGCAATTTTCTGGGAAATAGCAGCCATTAATAAAAATATATTTACTCCCACATTTGTATTTACCTGTTCAACATTTACCGGATTTTGTAAGGTGTGAAAATTAGGTAAAACATTGTGAGCAATTCCCATATCTAACCAACGCCCTTGATACCAATCATGCCAGCAAGATGCTAGACGCTGGAAAAGAGTTTTTTGAGAAAAATCACTTTTAGGCTGATGTTGAAAATCGGCAATTAATAACTCGGTGATTTCTGGAGTGAGAATCCCATAACCGAGTAAATGATAGAGGTGTTGAGCGACTTGATGAGGAGTATTTAAGATAAAAGTTGCTACTCCATAAATATCTTCTTGGCACTGTGTTAATATTTGCAATTGTTGAGCCAAGGCTCCCGCAAAGAGGTAATTGCCTAATTTGGGATGAGAAAATTCAATTTTGCTGGTAAAACAACGAAAATAAAAAGCGGGTAAAGTATGGGCATTTAATCCTTCAGGAATGATAACTTGATGACGATCGCTATGCAATATTTTGAGTGCGATCGCTTGCATTTGGGTAATTAAATCTTGGGGGTGATGAGCTGCGAGTAAATTGGCGATCGCTTCTGATGTACGATGGATATGAGCCGAACCGGGACGATATAAGGTTGTTTTTATATTCCCATCTAAGGGATAACCCAACAACCACAAATTTAAGCGTCGATAAATCTCTCCAATGAGAGATTGATGAGAATTTTCTGGGTTTTTAACGGCTAATTGTAATAGTTCATGATCTAATAGTCCGTCGCGGTGTAAAATGCCCAACAAATAGAGCATTAATGGTTGACGGACTAGATGAGAGATTTCTGGTAACTTGGATGGATTATTAAAGCAACCTGATTGTTTGAGGAATGTAAAAAAGTTTTGCGCTACAGGTAACGACTGGACTAATGCCCATTGTTGAAACCAATTTTTTAACTCATTCACTTCCCAAGGCAAAATAGTAATTCTTTGCCATTGTAGAGATATTTCTGAGCTAATTTCTGAGAGAGTTTCTCTACGACTAGTCAACACAACTTTATGTTTTAGCTCAGACTGAAATTGTAATAGCTGTTCCAGAAAAATTTCCTTGTGCCTACTTACTAGATTTGTTGGTGGCAATTCATCCAGTCCATCCAACAGCAATACACATCGGCTATGCTCTTTATTTAGCCAAGCTGCTAAGTTAAAATCAATAGGAAATGCGAAACCAGAATTGAGAGTTTCTAGCAAATTTTTGCCATACTTAATATCTCGCAAACGAATGACAATTGGCATCCAATCGGGATACAGTTCCCAGGCTATTTCTGCTGCCCAAATCTGACAGAAACTAGTTTTGCCATAACCAGGTTCTGATTCAATCACAGTGATAGATTCTAAATCAGTTAATTGTTGTGTTACCCATGTTTTTAAATCCACTGGTTGACTATGATTAGCTGCTTGTGGCACACCCATTAAGGGAATATAAATATCTTTCAGCGCAAAAGATTCTATCAATAATGGTGTACTCAGAGATTGTATTAAACTAGCTCGATACTTTTCTTTAGACAAATCAATAGTTGAGATTTCCCCCAGACTTCCCAAGTGGAAGAACTTTTGCAGTTGGGCTAGAGGTGCAGCATTTTTGGCAATCACTGTTAGTAAATATCCTGGCAAGGAATGCTGTAAACGTTGAGTTAATAATTTAGCTTCAAATTCTTCCGCACCATTGGCAACTAACCAAGCTACAGTAGCATTGTTCATCTGCTGCACTAGTAAGGAATCACCAACTACAGACAGGGCTTGTTCAGCTTGAGTATCAGTTAGTTTACCAGGGGAAAGGGTTTTCAATAGTCCTTGCAGTTGTGTATCTTGAAGAATTGTTACTGTTTGGGAAGGTATTCTGGCACGGTTCAGCCAAGGTTTTTGTAAGTCGTCTTCCTGGTGTAAAACT
Source organism: Nostoc sp. TCL26-01 (assembly GCF_013393945.1). Classification (NCBI taxonomy): domain Bacteria; kingdom Bacillati; phylum Cyanobacteriota; class Cyanophyceae; order Nostocales; family Nostocaceae; genus Nostoc; species Nostoc sp. TCL26-01. The sequence goes on along the minus strand of NZ_CP040297.1, from coordinate 1,612,836 downwards.
TGTTCTAACGCCAAAATATAAGCAATTTGGAATGTTAACCATGTACCCTCATTGCGTTTCAGAGCTTTTTTTTGACTCAGACTATTGAGGAGGTGTTCAGTCAAGGAAGCAATAATCTTAGCTTCTTGCTCAACTTTGTCTAGGGGTAGTTGCAGTAGTTCTGCTAAGGTACAAATATCCAAAGGCATCAGGCTTTTAACTTCCATATCCTGAACAATGCGATAGGAAACACCTGCTAATTGCCCAAGTGTAAAGCTTTTGATGTGGCTAATTTCTATCTGGCGTTCTGCCAACCAATGCCGGATACTGAGATTCATTTAATCTAATGGTGAACTGCTGCCTATGGCAATTATGATTCATTTATTAGCTGACGCAAACAGGTAAAAATCAGGAGGACGGAAACTTTCACCAGATGCAAATCAGACGGTGCTGATATACGTGATTAAATTATGAGCGATCGCCCTCTAAAATTATTACTAGTAGACCAAGATCCCATTTTCCGCTTAGGATTACGGGTAGCATTGGATGCAATACCTGATGTGCAAGTGGTATCAGAAGCCATAACCGATACAGCCGCCTTGCAAATACTAGCAGAACTGCAAAATGAAGCTAATTCAGTCAACCTAGTAGTGCTGGAATTGGGCAACAGTCGCTTTGCCAACAGTCAACAGCAAGGTTTACAACTCTGTCAGCAACTCAAAGTTTTATATCCCACACTGCCGATTTTGCTCCTCAGTTCGATTCAAAAACCAGAACTACTGATGGCAGCTAGAGTTGCTGGTGTAGATGGCTACTGTCCTAAAGGTACTGCTGTGAGCGAATTAGTCACCGTCATGCAAGCAGTCGCTGCTGGTAATGCCTACTGGCTGACTGATAGCTTAATCACAGACAATCCTACCCCTATTGCACCACCCCGCAATTTTCTCACTAGATGGCAACAAAATTTACGTTTATCAGGCACTAATTATATTAATACTACTCTGCAAGAAGTCACAGCCCAACTCCAAATCCCTGGTTTGCCAATATTAGATAGAGCTGTGTTAGCTGGGAAAAGAAGAGAACTGCTAGCTAGTCGTTGGCTACTCCAACAACTATTAACCTCATCAGCCGAACAGCCAGAAATTATCTCATCTGTGCCTGTCATCGTATCACCCAGCCCTCCCATTGTCACGACTTTGCCACCATCATCAAGTCCCAGGGCGCTGCAATCTACTTTGTTTGCTACTTGTATTAATAAACTGCAATTTTCCTTAAAAAATGTTGCCAATATTCCTTTAGAAATTGACATATTAAATGAAGACAAGAAACGAGAATTACTCTATTTAATTTTGCAAAAACTAGCCCAACAATTAGATGATATTCGGACATCGCAAATTACAGTCAACCAATTGGCTAGTTTGCAGTCGAGAATCTTACTAGATTTATGGCAATCAGCGACTACAGATTTTTTTGGTAAGTTTTCTAGAGTCCGTATTGCCAATCAAGACGTGGAAATTGTCAATGTAATATTACATAATCCTCAAATTATCCAGACAGCAATATTGAATAAAATCCCTTTGGTATTAGAACTATTATCTTATTTACTATTTAAAACAGATTTACAAGTAGAAAATTCTACATACCCAGCAAATAGTTCTGAAGCCAACTCACAAGCAGAAATGTTGCTAGAAAATTTATTAATTCAGATAGCCAATGCTGTATTACAACCATTATTAAATAATTTAGCCGACGTAGAAACAATTAAGCAAAACTTTTATGATCGCACATTAATTTCTACCAGAGAAATTGAACGCTTTAGAAATGAATTATCCTGGAAATATCGTTTAAATAATTACGTCAACGAAGCCAAAGCAATTTTTGAAAGTCGCTATGAACTATGGGTATTTGCACCACGAGGTATTGCTCAAATCTCAATTTATGCCCCCCGTAACAACGAATTAGCCCAACTTTCTGGTTTACCCTTAGCAGTCACACTATTACTCGAATTTCGAGATGCGATCGCTCCCCGTCTCCAATCAATAGTATCCTTTATAGGTAGTGGCATTGTCTTTGTACTGACACAAATAATCGGTAAAGGTTTAGGTTTAATCGGTCGGGGAATTCTGCAAGGTATTGGTAGTGTATCCTTAGACAAAAATTTTAAACGCAACAATGAACGACAGAAGTAAGGGGGAAGAGTCAATGGTCAATGGTCATTAGTCAATGGTCAATGGTCAATGGTCAATGGTCAATGGTCAATGGTCAATGGTCAATAGTCATTAGTCTTATACTCACTACTCCCTCATTCATCAGTCATCACTCAGCACTCTCTCACTCATCACTCATCACTCAGCACTCAGCACTCAGCACTCCCCCACTCAGCACTCAGCACTCCCCCACTCCCTCACTCCCAAGTAGCCACATTTCGCAGCAAATCAGGAATCTCTCCTTGGGATAAAGGAAACTCCAAGATGGTTTCTCGATAACCCAAATACCCAGACTCAGCAAACGACAACAGCATTCGTGCTAGTGCTAGCCAGACTTCTGGTTCATACTCCCAATCACGATAGCGTGAAGCGCGACCAGCAATGGAACGTAGCGCCCAGAAATAAGAATTTCTGACGACAGAACCACCCTTTTTAAACTCTGGTAAATCTTCGTGATTTAAACACAGTACTTGATTTTCAATTCTGGCTCTCATTTATCAGATAGTAGCTAAAATTTCTTGCGATCGCTCAATATTTTTGCGTACAGATGCGGCAGAATGATGCAAAGCTATTCTTTCATCTTCAGTAATATTTAATTCCAAGACACTTTCAATTCCACTTAATCCCAACCTGCAAGGAACACCAATGACAACATCATTTAAACCATATTCACCTTGCAGATATGCGGCTACAGGTAACAACCGTGATTGATTCAACAAAATCGATTCCACCATCACACTTGTCGCTGATGCTGGGGCAAAAAATGCCCCACCAGTCTGCATTAGTTCTACAATTTCAGCACCGCCGTTGCGGGTTCTTTCTACTAAGCGTTCGATTGTAGCTGTATCCAATAATTCTGTGATGGGGATACCATTAACTGTGGCATAACGAGACAAGGGAACCATCAAATCCCCATGACTACCTAATACCATTGCTTTGACATCAGCAGGTAACACGCCTAATTCCAAAGCGATGAAAGTTTCAAAGCGTGCCGAGTCTAACACACCAGCCATGCCCATAATGCGATCGCGTGATAACCCGGTAGCTTGCCAAGCTAGATAAGTCATCACATCTAAGGGATTGGTGACTACGATAAAAATAGCATGAGGAGAATAGGCGATCGCTTGCTTGGCTGCTTCCACAACAATCTTGGCATTAACTTTTAACAAATCATCCCGACTCATCCCTGGTTTACGAGGTAGTCCAGCTGTAATCACTACAATTTGCGAACCGGACGTATCAGCATAATTATTCGTACCAATAATCTGACGATTATGTAGTTCAATTCCCCTAGCCTCTAGCAAATCCAGTGCTAATCCTTGAGGCATTCCCTCAACAATATCTAATAACACCACATCAGCCAGATTTTTCTCAGCAATACGTTGGGCGAGAGTACTACCAACCCTCCCAGCACCAATGATAGCTACGCGGGGTAAACGACATAGATTCGGGGAGTCAATAGAGGAAGACATACATTTGCCAAGAATGCAACCTTATACAACTTAGATTAGCAGCTGGGAATAATTCGTAGAGGTCTAATGAGTAATGACTAATGATTAATTTACGGTAAGTACTTCTGCACCACACTCCAGCCAGTGAGTGATACCCAAGCTAAACCCAAAAATAAAATTATATTTAAACTAATATGTAAAGGTCTAGCCCAAAATCTTCTAGCACTAATTTGCGTGGCACTCAAAGCAGACAGCAAAACTAATCCAACAACAATTAATCCAGCCCATAAATGAGACGATTGACCCAAAGTACCAAAATGACCCAAAGTCCCAATAATACCGATCGCTAGCAATAATAGTACCAAACTTACCATACTAATACCCATCAGATAGTGAAGCGATCGCACCTCTGTCCCACTCCACAGCAAAAAACTAGGTGCTTGTCCCGAACTCCTCAATCGCCACATCCAAAAACCACTGATAGCCAACAGCAAATACGCCACCAGCGCCAACCCCATCGACCACGCAGCTATTTTCCACAACCAAAGAAATGATGGTAAGTTCATAAGTATTTATTATAGTGCTGAGTGAGGGAGTGCTGAGTGCTGAGTGAGGGAGTGCTGAGTGAGGGAGTGCTGAGTGCTGAGTGAGGGAGTGATGACTAATGACTAATGACTAATGACTATTGACTATTGACTATTGACTATTGACTATTGACTATTGACTATTGACTATTGACTATTGACTATTGACTATTGACTATTGACTATTGACCAATGACTAAAAAGGCTGCTGAACCCAGCAACCTTTTTATTTTAAGAACATTGTTTTTTTATTCAACGGATGCCAGACTAGCAACTGTTAAGGGTTTTGTTGTATCACCGGATTTTGTATTATTTGACTGGACAATGGGTTTTGTACTAATAGGGTCTGCCCCGATGGAGCTTGTATTAAAGTCGTAGCTGCTAGGCTCGTCCATGACAAGGCGATCGCACGGAATGGTATCCGACAAAATTGCACTTGCCATCATGCCAGTATGAATCTCCATGTGAGCTTGAATTGGAGCTTCAAAAACGAGGCGTTGTCCAGGAAAAACCACCCTTTCAAAGTACCAATTGGGGATATTGGAGATGCGAGCTACCTGGATTTTGCTCGTGGCATTGATGTAGCAGCAGAGAGATTTTCCCGATTGCTCAGGTGGTAGAGGGTCTAATATTTGAGCCATAACTGCTGAGGAGCTTATCGCCACAATTTTACATTACAACAGCAAAGTTAACACCGGCTGATCCCCAGATGCTGTAACTCCGACTACCAACTGAAATTTTCTACGCTATTTCTATCTAAAGTTATGTTCAAGTTATGAAATTTTTATAAAAAATTTACTTTTCATAAAATTATACACTATGAAGGAATTTTTTGAAATTTTCCCCTTAATAGATTAACTATTGACTTCATCAGATCATCGTCTTTCACAAGCACTAGGCGATCGGCAATTTCCCACATTTCAGCCACAAGTGAAATTTTTGAGTTCATCTATCCCTAGACTTGATAGTAGGGATCATCGCTGAAGGAATGAACTCAATGTTATGGTAAAGATATGTGAAATTTTTCTTTATCAAGGAAATCTATATTATCTGATGTCAATAAGCTGTGAATATCAAGAATCTACCTCAATGTCAAGCTAGATACCCACAGGCTATTCCCTACAAAGAAAGTCCGCAAAACTTTCTGTTCTAGTCTCTAATTTCCAGGTAGCTGGTAATAAATACCTAAATTCCCACAAACTTAACAAATCAACTATATTCTTTAATTTCTCCAACACACGGCAAGATGGAAGTTAAAACCCCAATGATGGACAATCGAATTCTCTATGTTCGCCTTCCTTGTAACCCCATCTTTCCTATTGGGGTCGTTTATTTGAGCGATCATGTTCACAAAATGTTCCCTCATATCGAACAACGGATTTTTGATTTGGGAACAGTTCCACCTCTGGATTACGCCTCCGCCCTAGATCGTTGTATCGACGAGTTCAGACCTACATTGTTGGTATTTTCTTGGCGAGATATTCAAATATATGCCCCAGTTGGCGGACGTGGTGGTAATCCCCTGCAAAATGCCTTTGAATTTTACTACGCCAAAAATCCTCTAATTAAATTACGTGGCGCATTAGGGGGATTGCGTATCTTCATTGCCTACTACGTAGAGTTGTGGCGCAACTTGGGCTTAATCAAACGTGGCTTGAAGCGTTCCCAAAAATATCATGCTGATGCGCGTGCGGTTGTTGGTGGTGGTGCAGTTAGCGTATTTTATGAACAATTGGGTAAAAGCTTGCCCAATGGCACAATCATTTCTGTAGGTGAAGGCGAAACCCTACTAGAAAAACTCTTGAGTGGTAAAGAATTTCGAGACGAACGCTGCTATGTAGTAGGAGAAGCCAAACCCAGAACCCGCTTAATTCACGAACAACCAACCCCACTAGAAAAAACCGCCTGTAACTACGACTATATTGAGAATATCTGGCCAGAGTTTAACTACTACCTACAAGAACAAGACTTTTACATCGGCGTACAAACAAAGCGCGGTTGCCCTCACAACTGTTGTTACTGTGTTTACACTGTAGTTGAAGGTAAACAGGTACGCATTAACCCCGCCGATGAAGTTGTAGCAGAAATGCGCCAACTATACAATCGTGGCATTCGTAACTTCTGGTTCACAGATGCCCAATTCATCCCCGCACGCAAATTTATTGATGATGCTGTCGAACTGTTACAGAAAATCGTTGATTCTGGGATGACAGATATCCACTGGGCAGCATACATCAGAGCCGACAACCTGACACCAGAGTTGTGTGACTTGATGGCAAAAACCGGCATGAACTACTTTGAAATCGGTATTACTAGTGGTTCTCAAGAACTCGTGCGCAAAATGCGGATGGGTTACAACTTGCGGACTGTCTTACAAAACTGTCGTGACTTAAAAGCTGCTGGTTTCAACGATTTAGTTTCTGTCAACTACTCATTTAACGTTATTGATGAACGTCCAGAAACCATCCGCCAAACCATCGCCTACCACCGCGAATTAGAAAAGATTTTTGGTGCAGATAAAGTCGAACCAGCTATCTTTTTCATCGGACTACAACCACACACCCATTTAGAAGAATACGCTTTCAAGGAAGGCATTCTCAAACCAGGTTATAATCCCATGAGTTTGATGCCGTGGACTGCCAAAAAACTCCTCTGGAACCCCGAACCACTTGGTTCGTTCTTTGGCGAAGTCTGCTTACAAGCTTGGCAACAAAACCCCAACGACTTCGGCCGGGAAGTCATGAAAATTCTAGAAGAGAAACTGGGATGTGCCGATTTAGAAGCAGCACTTTCTGCACCAATGGACACTAAAGATAAACAATTAGTAGGAGTTTAGGTAATTCGTAATACCCTACGGGAAGGCTTGCGCCTACGTAATTCGTAATTCGTAATTGTCTAAGTCAATTACGAATTATTCTTAATAAAGTTGTTTAGTTGCTCGTTCTGACTCTATTGTTCTCTGAATTCCTGACACCATTGTTTTTGAAATTGCTCTTGAATTTCAACACTTACAGGCTCTACATCATCACTAGTTTTAAATATATCTACACGAGTTAATTGGCCATCTTCACCAACTTTATAAACTTTTCGTCCCAATGCCATATCGATTGCCATACCCGTTATTATGATTTTTCTATTTGCTCCGTAGCAAATAGGTAAAAGACCGTGTAAAGCAAGTTTCTCTCGAACCCGCTTAAAAGACTCAAAAAAATGCCAATCTGTGTCTTCGATTACACCGTTAGCCCACTGTAATTTAATACGACATTCGGTGCGTCGTCCACCAACTTCAGTCCAATCTCGGCAACCTAATTCAATCTTTGCTGGAAGCAAATTATTATCTGCATCTTTCAAGAAGATTTCATACTCACCAACAGCCTTTTCTGGTGCTTGTGACATTTAACCTTCCGAGTTTAGGTTTTCAATAATCTCTTGAAGCCATTATCGCGCAATCAAGGTGCGTGGTTGGGGCTATCTATAAAAATAAATATTTATACTTATTGCTCGAATCAAGAAAAAAACTGTTATATTGTATGTGAGGTTAAATGCCGTACATAATTGACGGTGTTAATTGTTAAATTACTCAGAGTTCTGAAAAGTTAATGTCTGGCAGTGTATAACTAGCTAGACACTTGCATGATTATTACACTTTTATCAAAGTCTATCATTCTAATTATGTAGAGGTTATTATGACCGTTGCAGTGACTAAAAGCTCCAAAGTAAATTCAGAGCGCTCCAAAGCTGAACGTTTGGAAGCTCGTGTCACAAAAGAGCAAAAAGAATTGTTTCAGCGTGCTGCTGATATTCAGGGTCGAACACTAACAGATTTTGTTGTGAGCAGCGTTTTGGATATTGCCAAAAAAGTTATTATGGAACACGAAAATATGATCTTAACTAAGCAAGATCAAGAAGTTTTTGTTGCGGCATTGTTAAATCCGCCAGAACCAAGTACAAAATTACGAAATGCAGCCCAACGTTATCAACAAAAAATGGATGTATAAGTGACGTTCTCAAATAATTCTGATACTTCTATTAATTATTTAATACAGCCGCTTGCTAAACAAGACCGAGCGGCTTTTTCTTGTGGAGTTGAGCCACTGGATCTTTATTTGAAACAACAAGCAGGGCAGGATATTCGTAAGCGTATGGCTGCTATCTTTGTTTTAGTTGAAGAAGGTTCTAATGCAATCATTGGATATTATACTTTGTCTTCAACTAGCATTATATTTAATGAATTACCAACTGAGATAACTAAAAAGCTCCCAAAATATCCAAATGTTCCTGCAACTCTTTTAGGTAGATTAGCCGTTGACCAAAGATATCGCAAAAAAAGATTAGGAGAAATGCTTTTAATGGATGCGTTATACCGAAGTCTTCAGAATGAAATAGCTACAGTAGCTGTAGTCGTTGATGCTAAAGATGATAAAGCTCGTTCGTTTTATGAGTATTATGACTTTATTCAGTTTCCTAATTTTCCTTATCGACTATTTTTATTAATGGATACTATTGCCAAACTTTTTAAGTAAATACTTTATAAAACTATAATTTTCAGCACTTAATTTCTTACAAGAGTTATGACAATCAATCTATAGCAATGATTTTGAGAGACACTTATTCGCATCTCTATTGCTTTCGCTCATCGTTTGCTTTCAACCCCTGCTCAAATTCATCAATAGCCTGAATTGAATCCGAAATTGTCAGACATTGTTCTAGCAAAGAAATATCTAATTCTAGCAATATCTCACTTCTAGAGATTGCTTCATACCCATAAGTATCAGGGTAAACAGTAGCTTGTTCTTTCTGGGAATTGTCTCGTAAATGGTATAGCTTGAACTGGTTTCTCTCCCAAAACCAGACTTCTGCAACTCCTAATCTTCGGTAGATTTCCAGTTTGCTGACACTACCACTTGTCAAAACTACTTCTATAGCTAAATCTGGTACTTTTTTCTCTTCGCCTATGCAGTAACACTCGTCTGGTTCTGCACCAGCTTTTTTTGCTTTGTTTTTAAAAGTAGAACTTCCCATAGGTACAAACCGAATGCGCTGGCTATAGAAAAAACGCTCTAACAGCATCCCTAAATTGGTTTTGATTTTTTCATGTCTGATTGATGGCGACACGATTTCTAATATTCCATCTAAATAATTAACATGGTAATGAGAGTTGTTTTCTAGTTTTGTCAGTAGCGATTCATAGCTTTCCCAACTCACACCACTACTGATAAACTTTTCTTCTGGGTCGTTACCATGACCCAATTCTGGCTCATCAATTAGTTCTTTAAGGCTGCTGACCATTGTCATCTCTCCTGTTAATTTTTGAGATAAAGGTGAGTTGTGCGTTTATTTCATACTGATTTCTCCATCACATCTGTTTAGATATTATCGCGAAATAAAGCGATCGCCCTTGGTACGACCGAGCAAGGAAGTTGCGACATAATGGCTCTTAAAAGGTTTATAAATAAAAGTTCTGAATAATTTGGAATTTCTTTGCTTAGTTTTGTTTCTTACTTAGACTTTATAACATCAATAATATCTTTTCTGTGGGCAACCCACTTGATATCACAATTGAGCAAAATTTTCAACCGTCCATTTAATAATATTTAGGTAATTCGTAATTCGTAATTGTTAAGTCAATTACATAATGATTCAGTTTGTAGTTAAGAGGTTGTTTGAAAAGTCTAAAAGTATACTAAAAACCCCTCTCCATAGAGCGAAGCTCTTCTCGTAGAGTACCTCTCCCCGAAACGGAGAGAGGCTTTGAAACCCTGATTTTCCTGTTCCCCTTCCCTCTCTTCGAGACGCTGCGCGAACGTAGGGAAGGGGTTAGGGGTTAGGTTTTTGAGATTTTGGTGTTACGCATGATACTTTTCAAACATCCTCTAAGGCACTAGGCAAGGATGGGAAAAAGCGATCGCCTCAAGATAGTACATAGTCACAATGCGAACTATTGCCCAAAAGTAACAAAATTTAGAACAGCCAGTATCCGCCAAGATAACAGTAATGTTATACGCCACTTCCCCAATACTGTAACCGACCATTCTCCTTATAACTGTCTCCAAGACGCTGCTAGTGTTAGTAGAGAAGTATATCTCCTTCTTTCTTATCCCGTTCACTTACTCTGGGGTATAGCATAATTCATCCGACAAAAGTACACTAAATAATATTCAGAAACAATTTATATTCTTATCCCTCTATCCAGCGCTTGTGCGTTTCACTTAACCAAACCCCATGTTAGAAGGTTCAATTCTACAACAGCTAGAAGCATCTCATCGCCATAGTACCAGACCAATTCGATTGGGAGTATATTACAAGAATACCCTGGTTGCTCTTTGTCATGCTTTAGAAGATCATATACTGACTGATGACAGTACACCCCTGGTAATTACTGCCTTCCAACGGGGGAAATGGTATTTGCAAGAAGCAGAAAGATATGCAGATATCGCCAAGTGTAGCCAGCAAATTGTGATTATGGCAGCACCTGATACAGGTTTTGCTGAACATCCTACCAGCCAACTAGCAAATGTAGATTTGATAGAACTAGAACCAGCTGATTCAGTAGCTCAGGAATGGCACTTAATTATCTTGTCACCAAAATACACAGCGATGGTGCTTTGTCAAGAGTTATCTGCGGCTGATTATGGTGTAGGTGGAGTACCGACTGCTGATTTAGAACGGAAATTTTATGGGTTATGGACATTCGAGCCAGAATTAGTCAGAGAAACAGCAGAGTTAGCGATCGCTCACATCCAAAAATATAATCCAGAACTAGCCCAAAAACTCATTACTCATCAACAGCAAATTCCCAACGCCGACATCACATCAGCAGACCTTAGTCAAGTCGTCTCTCGCGTTGTTGATTACCTCAAAACAGGGCAAGAAAAACTAGATATCCCCGTAGCACTCCGTCAACAGGCTCTAGATAATAACTTGGTTTCTAACGAAATTCAAGCATTTTTACGGATGGCTCAACTAATGGACTTGGCTGATGTCAACAACCCCAAAGCCGCCGCCGAAGTAGCCGCCCTAGCCGAGACAATGGCACAGCTATTAGATTTACCCGCATGGCAAATTAAAAGATTAAAATTGGCTAGCTTATTACATCGCATAGACCCTCTACAACCAGCAGCAAGCATTTTTACCCCTAGCGTACCTCAACATGATCAAGAATCAGCTCCCAGTTGTCCCCTAACTTGTTCTCTAGTCCCAGGGGCGCAAGTCTTACGCAAAATGTCTAGACTCCGCGCTGTAGCTCAAATTATCACACACCAAACTGAATGGTGGGATGGTACAGGAGAACCAGCAGGATTAGCTGGTGATGAAATCCCTTTAGAATCGAGAATCCTGGCGTTAGTGACGGATTTTCAATGGCAAGTCAACCAGAGAAAATCTTCTGTGCAAAATCGGCAAGAAATATTTGTGCAAGCTTTAGAACAGTGTAGGCAACAATCAAACCGTTTTGACCCTAAACTAATAGATGCCCTAACTTTATTAGTCATGGGCTTACAACAAGGATTAGACTTACCCTTAATGACACCCAAGGCCAGCACTGGAATATGGCTACTTGATTCGCGGTGGGATAGCCACAGTAAGACTAGTGAACAGATGAGTAGTTACCTCCAATGAATATCGAAGCGATTAGACTAGGAAAACTTAAACAACTTCCAGGAGCGAATTTAGAAGATGAGGAACTCTCGCAACTTGATTTAAACCGCATCAATCTTGCTGGGGCTAACCTTGTCGGTACTAACTTTGTCGGTTCTAAACTGGAAGGTGGGCATTTAGAAGGTGCAAATTTAATGGGAGCAAACCTTCAAGAAACTGACTTGCGGGCAAATCTGATGGGAGCCAATTTAATGCAAGCAGATTTAACAGGTGCGGACTTAAGAGGTAGTAACCTGCGTGGGGCTAACTTAATGGGAGCCAGATTAATCGGTGTATCTTTAGTCGGTGCTTTCTTGAGTGGTGCTAACTTAATGAACGTCAATTTACAAGGCGTTGACTTGCGTGGTGCTGATTTGCGTGGCGTGAATTTGACAGGAGCAAATCTGAAAGGCGCAGACTTAAGCCGTGCGGATTTACAAGGAGCATCTTTAAGTGAGACAAATTTAGAAGAGGCCGACTTACGCGGTGCAAATCTAGCAGGAGCGAATTTGACAGGAGCAAACTTACTTTGTGCAGAATTAGAAGGGACAAATTTAAGTGGTGTGAAATTAGATAAAGCTTGTATGGTCGGTACAGTACTAGAGACAAGTTTGTAAATTAGCAATGCTACATTTTGTAGCTGACACTTATACAGTCATCTGGAACATTTTTAGTGATTTACGAGTAGCGATAATTAGTCTCGACGGCAAAATTCGCCTGTCTAGTGTAAATACCATTTGGTAAATAATCAAGTGATTAAACTGACTTTATCAACCAGTCTTTATACTGGATGTTTAAGATTCTGTCCTCGCATCCATAGTGCCAACACACTCATAAACAATACTCCCATTACTCCTTGTAAGGGATTATTATTTACCCCAGTCACCCAATCAGGAACTTGCCCAGAATGTTGAACTAATCCTCCCACATTAATAATGTAGTAACCCCAAACCAAACCACCATGCAAACCCATTGGTAAACCCAACCGTCCCCTACGCCAACGCTTACCCCATACCTGCGTTAACCCCAACAACACTAAAGCCGGAAATTGTGGCAGAGTGTGAATAATTGCTGCTAAGGGCTTGACAAAATGCAAAGCAGCAAATGCAGTTGCATCTATTCCTAACGCTACAGATTTACTGTAATCTCGTTGCAACTCATCCAATAGCCAACCGCGAAATAACAATTCTTCAGCAAAGCCTACACCTAAGCTGACAATAAAACCTTCTAAAATAATTTTCCAGAAAAAAACTTGTGGCTGTTGCCATACTAGCCAACCCAAAAGTCCTTGTATCCCAAACAGAATAAAAATATTAATCAGCCCCATCCCCAGACCGCACAACAGCTCTACACCGTTGCGTCGAGTGAATTCTAAGCCATAATGGTGAAATATCTGGGGTTGGTGGTAAACATTTTTACCCCATAGCCTGAGCAGAAAGATAAACTCTAAATATAGCAGAACCATTGTTATGATACTTACCAAGTTAGCATCTCGCACTAGTAAGTAAATGGGTGCAGCTATGGGCAACCACAATAACAATAAAATGAAAATAAAATAACCCAGCCGAACAGGGGCAGGGCGTTTAGATAGAGTTAGAAGTCTGTCTTGCATTTTCAGTCAGAAGTCATTACTAAAAATTATGACTCATGACAGATGATTTAGCGCATCGCCATTGTTCATCACAAATTATCTTGCTTATTCATCAGGTTCTATTGTGCTACTTAGACCGTGAGTTTTTAAAGTTTCACAATAAAACTCTGCGTGTTCTTGAGCGCAGGTAATCACCAAGGCTAACCCATTAGTATGGGCTTCCATCATGATACTAACAGCTTGAGGCTGTGTGAGACTCGGCACTGTGGTGATTAATACTTGTACCACATACTCCATAGAGTTGTAGTCGTCATTATGGAGCAAAACGCGATACCGAGGCGCGAGCTTGCGGGATGTGGAACGCTTCTCAATGGTTTCGACTGACACAACTTTTGCTCTTTGATGGTTGAGTTACTACAACTGAAATTCTGTTAAGCGATCGCTTAACGGTTGTTCATCCATTTTAGGGTATTTTCATCAAAATTCTATGGCATAAAAAACTTTTTGCCAATACTGATGAGACCATAACAACACGGTTAAGCCGCAAATCTCATAATTTTTTTAGCATAACCCCACTGAGAATATCCCACTTTCACTTTTAAAATAAAGGTATACAAAAAACTGCACCCACAAGTGCATGAAACTTGTGGATGAGAATTTAATCTAAAATCCAGGCGTTAAATTGCCTTATGCCCTAACTGATTATGGACACGACTTTTAACTTTCAACCAGGACAAATTGTGTCTTTAGAGCATGGCAACATAAATTTGTATGCAGAAGTCATTCAAGTGGTAATTTCCCGTCATTTATGCTGGGCGCGTCCTTTGCTACTGGTTAATAGTAATCAGGAACCACCATCAGTTACAGACTTACGAGACAGTTCAGACTTACTCTGGCCTAGCCAGTTATTTAGACCAGCCTTAGATACAGAAGTAATTGATTTACTCAGTCAAATTTTAATCAAAGAACCAAAGCCAGAACTAGACCAACTAGCTAAACAGCAGCTTCATCACTTCATTCACCAACTGTGGCAAGCTTATCAGCAAGGGTTGGATGGAGATGTAGGGGTTTAAGGGTTTAAGGGTACTGGGGTACTGGGGTACTGAGGTATAGAGGAGAAAACCTTAGTCATTAACTCAGCACTGTCAACTAATGACTAATGACTAATGACTAATGACTAATGACCATTGACCATTGACTATTGACAACTCAACAATAACGAATACCTGAATCCTGCATTCGTTGAATGGCTTCCGCTAATCTTTCATCAGCAATAGTTAAAGCAATACGAAAATAACCTTCACCCGATGCACCGTAACCGTTCCCTGGGGGAACTAGTATACCGCATTTGTCTAGAAGTAAAGTAGCAAACTCAGTGGAAGAATATCCAGCAGGGACAGGAACCCAAACGTAAAGAGTAGCTTTTGGTGGTGCAATTGGCCATCCTAGAGATTGTAATCCTTTAACAATAATGTCACGACGATTTTGGTAAACTGACATGACAGCTTTTAGTTCTGCTTCATCAGTAGAGTATGCGGCGATCGCTGCTTTTTGAATAGCTTTAAATACTCCAGAGTCCACATTTGTCTTTACCTGACTCAAACCACTGATGGCATAAGCATTACCCACCGCAAAGCCAATGCGCCAGCCAGTCATATTATATGACTTTGATAAGCTATGAAATTCTATCGCTACATCTTTTGCACCAGGAATTTGCAAAATACTCGGCGGTTTGTACCCGTCATAAGCCATTTCTGAGTAAGCATGATCATGGCACAGTAAAATATCATACTGCCGGCAAAAAGCCACTAATTCTGCAAACAACTCCCATGTAGCTAAAGCCCCAGTCGGATTATTAGGATAATTAATCCATAACATTTTCGCCTTGCGCGCAATCTCTTCCGGAATTATACTTAAATCAGGGAGAAACTGATTCTCTGCTTTTAAGGGCATGGTAAAAGGTTCGCCCCCAGCAAAAATCGTCGAAGTGCGATACACAGGATAGCCAGGATCAGGTATCAATGTATAATCGCCAGCTTCCACAAAAGCTAAAAAAGTATTATGTATGGCTTCCTTGGAACCAATAGAACAAACAACCTCTGTATTTGGGTTTAATTCCCTCACCCCAAACCGACGTTCCATCCACCTAACTACTGCTTCTCGGAATTCTTGTGTACCCTGATAGGGTGGATAGTTATGATTTGCCGCGTCGTCAATTGCCTCACGCATTGCTTGAAGAATACTAGCAGGAGTTGGCTTATCAGGATCACCCACTGCCATATTGATAATGTCAACTCCTTGGGCAATAAGTTCTTCCCGTTTGCGGTTAAGTTCCGCAAATAAATAAGGAGGAATTTTTTCTAAACGTTTAGCAAGCTGCATGACGACTGGTTACTAATGCAAATGTGAAGGCTCATTAGCACAGTTTACGTCACACCAGTACCACGAGGCGGAATTTTGAGAGCAAAATTTAGACTGAAAAAATTAGAAAGTGTCTGACTACCAGACTTAATATCCTAATCCCAGACTGGGAACCAACTGAATACGTCCAGCATCCATCTCTGCCATCAGTAATTCTAAAGCTTCATAGTCAACATCAGAGATGTGACCCATTGCTGTCAGTTCTGAGTTGATTTCGTTTTCGATTTCTGGGGTCAATTTTTTTATATCCAACGCTTTTTCTACTAATTGACGAATTGCATACCTAGTTCTCATGGTTTTAATCAACCTATAACCTAGTTTCAGTGATATTAAATTATCCAAGATAGAGTTAAGTATAAAATGTGATCCAAACACAGGCATAATTGTGATTTAGATCACAATTGAACTAAGTAGATATTTCCTGGGTCAATTGGCAACTAGCCATGAATATGAATAATGATTGCGGTACTGCACACACTGTAGACTTTAGCTCTATTCCTTGACCCAGACTCAAGGTGAAGTTATCACCACAACTCTAGATAATTACTTTAGCTCTTGGGTTTTCCTTGTCAATCTTTTTTTAACTAAGATTAAAAAAAAGTATATATAAATACATTTCACCCGGAAATTATGAGAATCTTTAAACATCCCCTGGAAAAAAATAAAGATTCAGCAAAGAGGGTTAGGACATATGGTCGATGTGGAACCAAAAAGTTTATGTTCTAATAAATTCAAGCTTTCAGGTTCAGTCACTCTAATTAGGATTTTCAATATGCAAGCAGTACTGAAGTGTGCAAAAATTCAGGTTGTTCATCCGCAGGGTTGCCTGAATGCTACCAATGCTTTGGAATTGGAACGGGACTTAACGACAACTTTGACACAGGATGAGGTGTCAGGTTTGCTATTGGATTTAGCCAAGGTAGAATCTATAGACAGTGCTGGACTAATGGCTCTAGTATCCGCACTCAAAGTAGCCCAGACTTTAGGTAAGAGTTTTCAGCTTTATTCAGTTTCCCCAGCCATTAGGATTATTTTTGAATTAACCCAACTTGATGACATTTTTGAGATTTTTGTAGATCAGCCAGAGTTGATTTTAACGTAATTATAGAAAATAGGGATAGATATAGCAGCATATAAAGTAAATAAATACCAACATCCTGTAAAAGAGTTGTAAGTTGCCAAGATAAACCCTGTGAAAATAGCTAATCAATGCTAATCTTGGAGGTGAGTAACTGTAATTAAAGTAGCTCAAAGTTAGCACAGTGGTTGTTGCATTTGAAAAATTAGTCACACCGGATATTCTCAAGCCAGCGCGTTATCTCGGTAACGAGCGCCTAGCAGTACACAAACCTTGGGATACCGCAGTCATACGCTGGGTGTTAACCTACCCCGAAGTGTATGAAGTCGGCTCTTCTAATTTAGGGCATATCATTTTATACAACATCTTGAATGCCCAACCTGGACAATTATGCGATCGCGCTTACCTACCAGGCACAGACTTAGCAGCCAAACTCAGGGCAACTCATACACCCTTGTTTGCTGTTGAGTCTAAGCGATCGCTCACAGAGTTTGATATTTTAGGTTTTAGTCTCAGTTATGAACTGGGAGCGACCAATATCCTAGAAATGTTAGATTTAGCTGGAATTCCTCTGACATGGCAAGAAAGATCACAAGGGAATTATCCGCTAATTTTTGCTGGGGGACAAACAGCCACATCCAATCCGGAACCCTACGCCGATTTCTTTGACTTTTTTGCCTTGGGAGATGGTGAAGAACTCTTACCAGAAATCGGTTTGGTTTTGGCAGAGGGGAAACAAGCAGGGTTGAACCGAGAGGATTTACTTCTTGATTTAGCACAAATTCCCGGTGTGTATGTGCCACAATTTTACGGCATCACATCAGATGGTTCAGTCCAACCCTTGCGTCCAGATGTGCCAAAACGGGTTTTGCGGCGAGTAGCTACCCCCATACCAGCGTATTCCATCGGCTTAGTTCCCTATGTCGAAACTGTACATGACCGTCTAACAATTGAGATTCGCCGGGGTTGCACCCGTGGCTGTCGCTTTTGTCAACCAGGAATGCTGACTCGTCCAGCTAGAGATGTAGAACCAGAACAAGTAGTTACCGCTATTGCCGAAGGAATGCGGGCAACTGGTTATAATGAGTTTTCCTTGTTGTCTCTGAGTTGTTCTGATTATTTATCTCTACCAGCTGTAGGGATGGAAATTAAAAATCGGTTAAAAGATGAAAATATCACCCTGACTCTCCCTAGCCAACGAGTAGATAGGTTTGATGAAAACATCGCCAATATCTTGGGAGGCACAAGACAAGGTAGTTTGACCTTTGCACCGGAAGCCGGAACCCAAAGAATGCGGGATATTGTCAATAAAGGCTTAACAAATGAAGAATTATTAAGAGGTGTGAAAACTGCCTGGGAACAAGGCTGGGATAAGATTAAGTTATACTTCATGATTGGTTTACCAGGTGAAACAGATGTTGATGTGGTGGGAATAGCCGAAACAGTCAGTTGGTTACAGCGAGAATGTCGAGGACAAGGTAGAAGACCACTCAACTTCAACATCACAATTTCTAACTTCACACCTAAACCTCACACACCTTTTCAATGGCATTCAGTAGCCACTGGGGAATTTAAACGCAAGCAAAATTTACTCCGGCAAGAATTTCGGCGACTTAGGGGTGTAAAAGTCAACTTTACCGATGTTCGCATATCGGCCATGGAAGACTTTATTGGTCGGGGCGATCGCTCTTTAGGTAAAGTAGTGCGTAGAGCCTGGGAACTAGGCGCAGGAATGGATTCCTGGTATGAAAATCTAGACCAAGCTTTCAGTGCTTGGGGAAATGCGATCGCCCAAGCCGGACTAGATTGGAAATACCGTCTAGTGGAAAATGGCGAGTGGAATTTGTTTTCTGGCGAGGAGTTTTTGGAGGACAAGGAGACAAGGGGACAAGAGGACAAGGAGACAAGAAGAACAGAAAATTCTTTCTCCCCATCTCCCACTCCCCCCATCTCCCACTCCCTCGATGCTCCTCTCCCCTGGGATCATATAGATACAGGCATTGATAAAAAATGGCTACAAGCAGACTTAAAACGAGCGCTAGAGGCAGCGATCGTTCCGGACTGCTCTTTTGAGGGGTGTTCTCATTGTGGTGTATGTGGAACTGATTTTGGCCACAATATTGTCATTGAGCCACCGCCAATTCCAGCATTTGCTGGTAATTTTGTTCCCAACACCACCAAATCACAACGCTTACGAGTTTGGTTTGGCAAACAGGGGGACATGGCTTTAGTTAGCCATCTGGATTTAATGCGATTGTTTGATCGAGTGATGCGGAGAGCCAGCTTACCCGTCGCCTTTACTGGTGGCTTTCATCCCAATCCCCGGATTGCTGTAGCTAGTGCCTTAGCTTTAGGCGCAACTAGCACTGGGGAAATTGTGGATTTTGAATTAACTCAGCCAATGGACGTGGCTATATTTCAGCAAAAACTAGTGGCCGAATTACCTCCAGACATCCCCATATATTCTGTAGAACAGATAGATTTAAAATCTCCATCTGCTAACCAAGTGTTAGAGCAAGCCGAGTATGTGATCACTGTGGGAACCTCAAGTGATGTCACATCTGGACAATGGCAAACTTGTCTAGATAACATTCTCTCAAAAGACGAAATTTTCTTAGAACAAACAACCAAGTCTGGCAAGATTCATTTAGTAAATCTGCGCTCGCGGTTGTTTGAGTTAGAATTAATTGCCGCCAACAACAGTGAAACTGCATCCCAAGCTGTTTTACGTTACGTCGGTAGCTGTCGTCCGGATGGGTTGCTGTTGCGTCCTGAACAAATGCTATCTATGCTGGAGATAGTTGCTGGGGAAATTCTCATAGACTTTACAGAAATTCATCTTCTGCACATTCACCGCAATCGGCTGATTTTAGCAGTATAATCCCTAAAGGGTGACTTGCTAGTAGTCACCATCTTACGGTACATCGTGGGAATTGATTTTTAGCAAGGTTGCGTTAGAATGGGATGAAGAGAAATTTTCTGACGCTGCATTTGACAAACTAGTTCACTCTTACCCTGATCATCAGGGAGCAAAGATAAAGATATTAGAGTGGGAATTCTAGGATTTTATCCCAGACAAACTCAGACAGACTAAAGAACACTCTCTTTATAGCTACCTTGTGAACTAGTGATTAACAGCAGGCTCCGTCGGCAACTCTTAGTCTATGCTTTTAAAACAACTGCTGAATGCCCAATCCCTAGATGGTGAAGGTGTAGCATGAAAAATCAACCACGGACGGTTGATTTATTTGCTTAAACAGTATGCAGCCGTTCTGGAATAATCAGGCGTGTCAACGCAAATCTCTAGTCAATAGCTCTTTAACTTTGAAGCGCAGCTTCACAATTTTTATTACCAGCAGCGTCTTTGGAGGCTGGCAGGGGCGAGAGGCATACAAACTTCCAAGCCTGTTGACGCTGCCGATTTTTGAGGAAATTGAATGCCAAAACAAATTATTATCGCGGAGCAGCATCAAATTGCTGCAGTTTTTTCGGAAGATCAAATACAAGAACTCGTTGTTGCCACAGGCCATCACCAAATTGGTGATATCTACTTAGGTGTAGTAGAAAATGTGTTACCTGGGATAGATGCGGCTTTTGTGAATATTGGTGATCCAGAACGGAATGGTTTTATCCATGTTACAGATTTAGGCCCTTTAAGGCTCAAGCGCACAGCCGCAGCCATCACCGAACTATTAGCACCACAGCAAAAAGTGCCTGTACAAGTGATGAAGGAGCCAACGGGAACAAAAGGCCCCAGGCTCACAGGTAATATCACTCTGCCCGGACGCTATGTGGTGTTGATGCCTTATGGTAGAGGGGTAAATTTATCTCGGCGGATTAAAAGTGAAACTGAGCGTAACCGCTTGCGGGCGCTAGCAATTTTAATTAAGCCCGCAGGTATGGGTTTGCTAGTACGTACAGAAGCAGAAGGCAAGCCAGAAGAAGCCATTATTGAAGATTTGGAAGTGCTGCAAAAGCAATGGGAAGCCATTCAGCAAGAAGCACAATCTACTCGTGCGCCAGCCCTACTCAACCGAGATGATGACTTTATCCAGCGTGTGTTGCGGGATATGTATGGTGCGGATGTAAACCGAATTGTGGTAGATTCCAGCACCGGGCTGAAGCGAGTTAAACAGTATTTACAAAACTGGAGTGGTGGACAAACACCACAGGGATTGTTGATTGATCATCACCGCGATCGCTCTCCCATTTTAGAATATTTCCGGATCAATGCAGCGATTCGAGAAGCCCTCAAACCTAGAGTAGATTTACCTTCTGGCGGTTACATTATCATTGAACCCACAGAAGCATTAACTGTAATTGATGTTAACTCAGGTTCCTTCACGCGATCGGCCACAGCTAGAGAAACAGTGTTGTGGACAAACTGCGAAGCCGCAACAGAAATTGCCCGTCAACTGCGTCTGCGGAATATTGCCGGAGTCATAGTTGTGGATTTCATTGATATGGAATCCAGACGTGATCAATTACACGTACTTGAACACTTTAACAAAGCCTTGAGAGCAGACAAAGCTCGTCCCCAAATTGCCCAACTTACCGAACTTGGTTTGGTCGAACTGACACGGAAACGTCAAGGTCAAAATATTTACGAATTGTTTGGTGATACCTGTCCTACTTGTGGTGGTTTAGGACATACAGTGCGCTTACCCGGTGAAACTGAAAGTCGTTTACCCACACCATCTGCAGTAGAAACACCAGAGCGTTTTGTATCTTTGCCTCACAGGGAACCACGTTTACCATCGACACGGCTGACAGAACCACGAGAAACTTACGATGGATTTGGTGAATCATTTGAGAATGAAGCTGATTTAGGTGCTTTAAATTTAATTAATCATCCCAGCTATCAAGACTTAAATGATAACAAACGCCGTACCCGCACTCGTCGGAGTCGAATTGGTATCAATGGGGCAAATGGTAAAGATGAATCCAGAATTTCTCCCACTCCTTTAGGCTTTATCAACGAGCCAGACTTAGATATTGACACTGATGTGGAATCAGGCTCATTACCAGAATTACCCACACCCAATTTAGGTAAATCCGGTTGGGGAGAAAGAGGAGAACGGGCTAAAGTCACCAAAGTAGAACCAGTCAAACCAGTGGTAGAACCACCGGAGATTAGGACTGTCGAAATGACTCCAGACGAACAGGATATGTTCGCGTTGATGGGAATTTCGCCTTTGATTAAGTTAGAACAAGAGGTGAAAAATCCCAAATCTGTGATTATTAATATTGTGCAGCCAGGACAAGCAGCAAATATATCACCGGAAATCGTATCTGAACCTGTAGCCACAGCGACACCAAGCATTGAAGTCAGTACACCAAAAATCAAATTAGAAGCAAAATCCTCACCAGTAATTCCGCCTGAGCCAGTAATTTCACCTGAGCCAGTAGAGGAATTAAGCGTAACTGTTGAAGATAGAGCAACTGCGGAAGATAATGAAGTTAGTGCTGCTACCGTAGCTAACCGTCGCCGTCGTCGTCGTTCCTCTGCGGTAGGCTCAGACAGTTCTGGGGATGATAGTTAAGTGACTATTTATGGTAGAGACAGAGCAAAGTATTGATACTCTGCGGTTATCCATATCCCTAGATACAGCTGGTTGGCTAGAGTTTTCTCCAGCTTTGTCAAGTATTTCTGGTTTGGTCGCTGGAGTAGACGAAGTAGGGCGAGGCGCTCTCTTTGGCCCTGTAGTTGCAGCAGCAGTTATCTTACCAAGTTGTGCTTTTCCTGAACTCATAGCAGCTGAGATTAATGATAGTAAAAAACTATCAAGTATTCGGAGAGTTCAGCTAGCGCAGCAAATTTGCACCTTGGCAACAGACTGGAAAATTGGTTATGCCTCAACTACCGAAATTGACCAAATAAATATTTTGCAAGCAACGCTGTTAGCAATGAGGCGGGCTGTCCAAAAATTAAAAGTACAGCCTGTACTCTGTTTGGTGGATGGCAATCAATTAATCAGAGATTTAACTGTACCACAACAAGCGATCGTTAAGGGAGACGAGCGATCGCTTGTGATTGCTGCTGCCAGCATTGTGGCTAAAGTTTGGCGTGACGATTTGATACTGCGTCTAGCAGCCAAATATCCCCTGTATGACCTCAAAAATAATAAGGGTTATGGTAGTAAAAAGCATCTATTAGCTCTGCAAAAATACGGTAGTTCAGTCCTACACCGTCAATCTTTTAGTCCCTGTCGTCAGGTGCAAAGCTAAAATTCACCAGTGATTATTTCCGGGGGATGTATGTTCATTCCCCTATACAATAAGTATCACAACTAATCAGTGTTCAAAATGGGTAATTGCGGCTCATCATTAGCTAAAGTTGGTGCTTGAGTTTGAGAGACAACCCACTGCCGATAATCCACCAATAACTGATGTAGTAATCGTTGCTTAACGGTCATTAAAACACTTTTGAGTAAACCATTGCCAGTGGTTTCGAGAATTGGCTTAGGTGTGAGAGAAAAAGGTGGTGGTAATTCCACCTGCACCTCTAAATCAGCCTTACCTTGTAAGCGAGTACCAGTGCTTAACTGATAAGGCGATAAATAACCTCGTAAATTTAGAGAGAAACGCTGGTTAATATACTCAAAGCCGAGAATTTCACAACCTACTGATCGCAAATAAATGATGCCATTAGATTCTGCCCATACTCTCATGTCTACAGTGGGTTGAATGCTTAAAGACATAAAAGCTAAAGGACGCATTTTCAGGCGAAATACTTCCTCAGAAAGTTGGTGAATACGTCTTTGATCAACTAACGCATTAACTAGACGTTGAGGCTGACGCAAGTAATGCTGAATAGGAATAGGTTGCTGTGGCACAGCAATTTCTACCGATTGGGAGGCAGTAAACTTGGTAGCCATGAGTTAAGGGAAGTAATTGTTTAATACTTTTATTATTAATTAATTTAGTAACTTTTTGACTTGGATGCAGTTAATTATTTTTTAATCAAGCCTATTAATGATAACAACTAAATTTACTTATGGTTAACCTACACCAATAAGATGATTTGCACAACTATAATTGGGCATTTTTAAGAATGATCAATAATTGTTTGTCGCATTGCCACTACTAAAGGATAGCAAGAGAACAATCTATGTTAATATTATAACCTGTTTGCTCTACATTTAAATCTACCTCTAAAAGAGGAATCAATCAGTAAAAGTTTTTAAATATGCTCACACGATTAATTTTCACATAGTTAGGAATCAGCGATCGCCCTAAAAAGCATAGCGATTCTGCATAAAAATTACTTGATATCGCCTCAATGAAAAACCACCCCCACCTACTGCTATTAATGCTATGGTTAGCAATTGGCGTTGGTTTACGCTTCCTGGGTTTAGCTACTCTTCCCCCTTGGACTGATGAGTGTGCCACGATGGTTTTTAGCTTGGGGCATAGTTTTCGCACAGTGCCACTTAACCAACTCATTAGTCCGGATGTGCTGCTGCAACCACTACAAATCCTACCCACAACAGGAGTAAGTCAGGTTGTAGAAAATCTGTTAAATGAGAGTAACCACCCACCAGTTTATTTTGTCCTGGTTCACTTCTGGCTGAAAATGTTTTCGCCCACGGGAGAGATAGCTTCAATTTGGGTAGTGCGATCGCTCAGTGCTTTACTAGGAATTATCTCAATTCCCGCGATGTTTGGTTTGGGCTATGTGACTTTTGGTTCCAAATTAGTTGGTCAGATGGCAGCTGCGATGATGGCAGTCTCACCTTATATAGTTTTTTTAAGTAGGGAAGCCCGTCATTATAGTTTGGCCATGTTATTGGTGATTGCTTCTTTATTTTGTCTGGTGAAGGCCATCCAAGGGATTCATCGCCAACAATCTCTACCGATTTGGTTAATACTAGTCTGGATAATCATCAACAGTTTAGGAGTAGCAACCCATTATTTTTTTAGTTTCACCCTACTTGCTCAAGGCATAGTTTTGCTGGGGCAAATTTGGCAAACTCGCCAGGAGGTTAGCGTTAATTGGCGGCGTATCGCCATAGTTGCCGTAGGAACCTTGATGGGATGCCTAGTTTGGGTTCCTGTTCTCCAAAATATACCCGGTAGCGATTTAACAACTTGGGTAGCTAGCAGTAACCCACAAGTCAGATGGCTAGAACCATTAGGACGCTTACTACTTTGGCTATTGAGTATGCTGTTACTGTTGCCATCAGCTTTGACAAGTTTACCCTTAACGGTGGCGATCGCTTCTGGCGTGGTGACATTATTATTTTTGGGCTGGAGTGTCCCCCACCTGATCAACGGGCTAAAAGTCCAGCAGCAAAATCCGCATACTCGCTTAGGAATACAAATTATTAGTGGGTATATTGTAGTGGCGATCGCTTTGTGTTTGTTTTTTACCTACGTTTTAGGACAAGACTTAACCTTAGCAGCCCGGTTTCAATTTATTATCGCACCGGCTGTCATTTTACTATTGGGGTCTGCCTTGGCTGGTTGTTGGGTTCAAGCACAGGAATTTAAGTTTTTAGTCAATGCCAAAGTTGCTACCAGCATAATTTTACTTATGGCTACTCTTGGTGGAATCACAGTTGTCGGGAACCTGGGTTATCTGCAAAATCAACGTCCTGATATTCTTGCTGCCATCATTGATAAAGCATCCCCAAATGATGTATTGATTGCCACAACACACCTACATCACGGTCAAACTGGTAGATTGATGGGGTTAGCTTGGGAATTGCCAAATCAGCCTGGGAAAAATTTGCAGTTTTTTCTAGCTCGTCAAGATGCAGCAAGTAAAACTTACACTCAATCCACACAAGTTTTGTCTCAACAGTTGACTAAATTACCACGACCTTTAGACCTATGGTTAGTGGAATTTCGCACTCCAGTAGATTTGGCATCTCAGAACTGTATCTGGGACAAAAAACCTGGACGATTTGCTGGTGAATACAGTTATAGAGTGTATCGCTGTGCAGCAAAAACTAACAATATTTAGTCGAATATTTTAGTTTAAAAAAAGACTGGTTGTGCCTATGATACAGTCATTGACAATGCCAAATTTAACCTGACAGTCAACAATTAACTAAGAACAAAAAACCGTGACTATATCGATCGCTCATTTAGGCCCCCCAGGAACTTACGCTGAACAAGTAACTATTTTTTATGCCAAATGGCTGGCTGAAAATGCGGGAATTGCTGCTAACTTATGCCCTTATCCCAGTATTGCTCAATCTCTGCAAGCCGTTAGTCGAGGCCAAACCCACTTAGCTGTCGTCCCGGTAGAAAATTCTATTGAAGGCAGCGTCACAATGACAATGGATTCACTATGGCAATTAGACAGTTTACAAATCCAGTTAGCCTTAGTGATGCCCATCGTCCATGAATTAATTTCTGGCGCTGCTAGCTTAGATGCAATTAAAACTGTCTACTCTCACCCACAAGCTTTAGCTCAATGTCAAAGATGGTTAGGTGAGTTCTTACCCAATGCACAACTGATTCCCCGTAATTCGACAACTGAAGCCTTGCAAGGACTAGAACAGGATTTAACCACAGCTGCGATCGCATCTAGCCGCGCTGCGCAAATTTATAATTTGCCCATACTAGCCAATAATATTAATGACTACCCAGAAAACTGTACCCGCTTTTGGGTAATCAGTCAGGCACAAGCAGATATAATTGAGCAACTACCACTACAAAGTCATAGTCACACTTCCATTGCTTTTAGTTTACCTGCCAACATCCCCGGCGCATTACTGAAACCACTACAAACATTCGCTCAATTAGGTATTAATCTTAGCCGGATTGAGTCACGACCAACAAAGCGATCGCTAGGAGAATATTTATTTTTTATCGATTTAGAAGCTGAATCTAGTACACCACAAATGAAATCTGCATTAGCAGAATTAACCACCTGCACAGAAGTTTTGAAAACTTTTGGTAGTTATGGTGTCTTATCAGTTAGTACTCAATTAAATTGACTATTGCTCACTTAGAGTTTGGGATTGAAGGTATCTTTGAGAACAGAGCGAGCTGCTAAGTGATTACGAGTAGTGGTCAAAATTTCGGCTTCTCGCTCTAAACGAGCAACTGTATCTTGCATTTCTAATAGTGCCTGTTGCTCTCCTGCCACACCGTAGAGATTACTGGCTACCCAGTAAGATAATTCTGTTGGTAAGTCAGGTAACTCTTCTGGAAGTTCGATATTTTGTTCTGTTAATTTAGCTGAAAGACGAACTACATCCCGTAATAGTTGTTCTACCTCAGCCCCTAAAGGACGTAAATCTTTACTAGGTGGTTGATCTTCTAACCACTCTACTAAACCAACACGATAGGGTTTTTCCCGGACATATTCTAAAACGCGGAATCTTTGTTGTCCCAAAGTCAGCATTTTCATCCGGTCATCTGGTAAACGCTGGTATTGAACAATTTCTGCACAGCAGCCGACATTAGCAATTGTGCCTGTAGCCGGGTCAACCATCAACACACCAAACCTGCGATCGCTATCCAAAATCGTGTTCATCATGATCCGGTAGCGGAATTCAAAGATGTGCAGGGGTAATGGTCTGGTGGGGAAGAGAACTACTTCGGGTAACGGGAACAGAGGTAGTTCACGGACTGCAATTCTAGAAGAAGATGTCATTGTTACCTAAGTATAAATTTAATCTTTTAAAATTTATCAATCTACTTTTCTCTGATTTTCCCGTACTTTGTTACATTCTATCACTTGATTTACAGCTAATAAAAAGCCCCGAAAGAAATTTTTCAGGGCTGAGTAAATATTCATACAGTAGTCAAAAGTCATTAGTTGATAAATTCTTACACAAATTTGTCATTTTGACTATTGACTGTGGACAATTGACTAATAACTTATTAAAGTTTTACTTCAATGTCTACACCTGAAGGTAAATCTAACTTCATCAGAGCATCAATAGTTTTAGAAGAAGGCTGGTAGATATCAATAATGCGGCGATGGGTGCGGGTTTCAAAGTGTTCCCGTGAATCTTTATCTACGTGAGGCGATCGCAGCACGCAGTAGATTTTCCGTTTTGTTGGGAGAGGAATTGGGCCTATAGCTGTAGCGTTAGTCCGGTTAGCTGTGTCTACAATCTTCTCGCAAGATGTATCTAATAATCGACGGTCAAAAGCTTGTAAACGAATTCTAATCTTCTGCTGCTGTAAAGTAGCCATCTTGAGTTTTCCAGGTTCTGATTTATTTAGGGGAGTGGGGGATAGGGACTGGAACTGGGGATCAGGGACTGGGTTACATTCTTTCATATACCCAATCCCCAATCCTTCAAGCCAGATAAAAGAGCAGAGAGGCTGTTTGGCATCTCTGCTCTGATTTATACTAATCAACAGGTGCTATTTGAGGATTTTGGCGACGACACCAGCACCAATGGTGCGACCACCTTCACGAATAGCAAAACGCATCCCTTGCTCAATAGCAATGGGGTTGATCAATTCTACTGTCATCTTGATGCGATCGCCGGGCATGACCATTTCTGCTGCACTACCATCATCAGAGGTGAAGGTTGTAATTGTCCCTGTCACATCTGTTGTCCGCACGTAGAACTGAGGACGGTAGCCAGGGAAGAATGGTGTTTTCCGTCCACCTTCTTTTTCGGTGAGAACGTATACTTCACCTTCAAATTGGGTATGAGGAGTGATAGAACCGGGTTTAGCTAACACCATACCCCGTTCAATATCAGCCTTTTGGATACCACGCAAGAGTACGCCAGCGTTATCCCCAGCCATACCTTGGTCGAGACTCTTCTTGAACATCTCAATCCCAGTTACGGTGGTAGCGCGAGTATCTCTGATACCCACTAATTCAACGTTATCGCCGACTTTTACTACACCCCGTTCAATCCGACCAGTAGCCACAGTACCACGACCAGTGATGGAGAATACGTCTTCCACTGCCATCAGGAAGGGTTTGTCTACATCACGCTCAGGGGTGGGGATGTAGGAATCTACAGCATCCATCAATTCGTAGATTTTATCTACCCACTCATTTTCACCCCGTTGGGTCTTGGGATTTTTGGTCATTGCTTCTAAGGCTTGCAGACCAGATCCCTTGATGATGGGGATATCATCACCAGGGAAATCGTAGCTAGTCAGCAGTTCCCGCAATTCTAGTTCTACGAGTTCCAGAAGTTCTGGGTCATCCATCAAGTCTTCTTTATTTAAGAAAACAACCAGACTAGGAACACCAACCTGTTTTGCTAACAGGATATGTTCACGAGTTTGGGGCATAGGGCCATCGGTAGCAGCAACTACGAGGATACCTCCATCCATCTGAGCCGCGCCTGTAATCATGTTCTTCACATAGTCGGCGTGTCCTGGACAATCTACGTGAGCATAGTGCCGTTTTTCGGTTTCATACTCAACGTGAGCAGTATTGATGGTGATACCCCGCGCCTTTTCTTCAGGTGCGTTGTCGATTTGGTCGTAGCCTTTAGCTACAGCTTGACCAAGAGCTGCCAAGGTCATGGTAATGGCTGCTGTCAAGGTAGTTTTACCGTGGTCAACGTGGCCAACTGTACCAATGTTAATGTGGGGTTTATTCCTTTCAAACTTTGCGCGTGCCATGATTCCTAGTTTCCTTTTTTAATTAAGCGTTCCCTTTACTTTTGGCAATGATAGTTTCAGCTACGCTGCGAGGCACCTCTTCGTAGTGGCTGAACTCCATCGTAAAGATACCCCGACCTTGGGTTTTCGACCGGATATCAGTGGCGTAGCCGAACATGGTCGCCAGTGGCACTTTCGATGCTACTTTAGCGAGTCCCTGTTCAGTGCTTTGGCTTTCAATCTGCCCTCGCCGGGAGATCAGGTCACCAATGACGTTCCCGATAAAGTCTTCAGGAACTTCCACTTCTACTTTCATCACAGGCTCTAACAGTACTGGTGAAGCTTTCAGTACAGCTTCTTTCATTGCCATTGAGCCAGCAATTTTGAAAGCCATTTCCGAAGAGTCTACATCGTGGTAAGAACCATGAACTAGCGTTGCTTTCACATCAATCAGTGGATATCCAGCTAAAATACCAGATTCACAGCTTTCTTTCATACCTTGTTCAGCTGGGCCAATGTACTCTTTCGGTACTACACCGCCGACAATTTTAGAAACGAATTCAAAGCCTGTACCGGGTTCACCTGGTTCCAAGTTGATGACAACGTGACCGTATTGACCTTTACCACCACTTTGACGGATGAACTTACCTTCCACGTTGGTAACTTGTTTACGAATCGTTTCTCGGTAAGCTACTTGTGGCGCACCAACGTTCGCTTCCACTTTGAATTCCCGTAACATTCTGTCTACGAGAATTTCTAGGTGGAGTTCTCCCATCCCTGCAATCACGGTTTGGTTGGTTTCTGGGTCAACGTTGACACGGAAGGTCGGGTCTTCTTCTGAGAGAGATTGCAACGCCTTGGACAGTTTGTCCATGTCGTTCTTGGTTTTGGGTTCAACCGCTACCGAGATTACAGGCTCAGGAATAAACAGTGATTCGAGAATTACTGGTGCATTTTCATCAGTAATTGTATCACCAGTCAAGGTGTCTTTTAAGCCTAGTGCTGCGCCTAAATCACCCGCACGTAGTTCTTCAACATCTTGCCTTTCATCTGCTTTCAAAATCACCAAGCGGGAGATCCGTTCTTTTTTGTTCTTAGTAGCATTGAGAATGTAACTACCTTTTTTCAGAACACCAGAGTAAACTCGAACGAAGGTCAGGCGACCATAAGGGTCAGCCATAATTTTGAATGCTAGAGCTGATAGGGGTTCGTTATCGTCAGCACGACGTTCTACAGTATCACCATTAGGCAGTGTGCCTTGAATAGCTGGTACATCGATGGGTGCTGGTAGATAATCTACTACCGCATCCAGCATCAATTGCACGCCTTTGTTTTTAAAGGCTGAACCACACAATACTGGGACAATTGTGCCAGCAATTGTTCCTTTACGTAGAGCAGCACGGATTTCGGCTTCGGTCAGTGCTTCACCCTCAAAGTACTTATTCATCAAATCGTCATCAGTTTCGGCAACTGCTTCTACCAATTTGGTGTAGTACTCTTCGGTTTGCTCTTGCATATCTGCTGGGATATCCGTCTCTTGGATATCTGTACCTTGGTCGTTGGTGTAAATATATGCACGCTTGCGTACCAAGTCTACAATGCCTTTGAAGTCGGTTTCACTACCAATTGGTAGTTGAATGGCAATAGCATTTGCCCGCAGGCGATCGCGCATTTGTTCATGAACTTTGTAGAAGTTCGCGCCAGTGCGATCCATTTTGTTAATAAAAGCAATCCGAGGCACTTTGTAACGGTCTGCTTGCCGCCAAACTGTTTCTGATTGGGGTTGGACACCACCTACGGAACAAAATACCGCAATTACACCATCCAACACCCGCATAGAGCGTTCAACTTCAATTGTGAAGTCTACGTGACCCGGAGTATCGATAATGTTAATTTGATGATCTTTCCAACTGGTACTGATTGCCGCCGCCGTGATGGTAATTCCGCGCTCACGCTCTTGATCCATCCAGTCAGTAACAGCAGTTCCTTCGTGAACTTCACCAATTTTATGAATTATTCCAGAGTAAAACAATATTCTCTCTGTTGTAGTTGTTTTACCCGCATCTATATGCGCCGCAATACCGATATTGCGTACCTTCTCTAGCGGGTTAGTACGTGCCACAATAACCTCCTATAGTTTTTGCCTCATGATATCTTGTATATTACTCTTTGTTAAGATTCTATACTTTTACGGAAAACCGTCTGCATTTTTGTAATTATGCGATATATCGCTCTTAAAAGCATGATATACCGCTTTTGTACTTAGTAACGATAGTGTGCAAATGCTTTGTTTGCTTCCGCCATCCGGTGTGTTTCTTCCCGTTTGCGAATAGCATTTCCGGTTTCGTTGGCAGCATCTAGTAATTCATTAGCTAATTTGCCGGCCATTGTGCGTCCGGGTCTACTCCTTGAAAATTGTACCAGCCAACGTAATGCGAGGGTAGTACCTCTTTCTGAACGGACTTCCATCGGTACTTGATAAGTTGCACCACCAACACGACGCGCTTTTACCTCTACAAGAGGGGTGGCGTTCCGGACTGCTCTTTCAAACACTTCTAGAGCATTATTACCAGTGCGTTCTTCAACAGTTTTTAAGGCATCGTAAACAATGCGTGCAGCTAGTGATTTTTTGCCGTGACGCATAATCCGGCGGATGATCATACTCACAAGCCGACTGTTATATACAGAGTCAGGCGGAACAGGCCGCCTTTGAATAACACCACGACGAGACATACTTTACCCTTAATTCGGACTTGGCAACGAAATTATATGCTATCAAACAACGGATTCCCTCAACTCTAGAAGCCGCATTTTAGACTTCGGCAATTTTGGTTTTCCGGTTGCAGCGACCCTAATTTATAGACTTGTTACCTTTTATGGGAGTACAAAGCGACAACGTCTGAGCAACTTAATTATCTGAATCCAAATGCTGCTGTCGCTTACAACATTTTTTACTCTGCCTACACTTGCTCGCTGAGTGCAGGTTGGAGGTAGAAGCTGGGACTAAATTGTCTTGGGAAATTACTCAGTCAAGCGACTAATCGCATCAAGCACGATTAATCACTTTACTTATTTCTTGGCTTCTTTTGGGCGTTTTGTTCCATACTTGGAACGACCTTGTTTACGGTCTTTAACTCCGGCTGTATCCAAGGTTCCCCGGATAATGTGGTATCTCACGCCTGGTAAATCTTTTACCCGACCGCCACGAATCATGACAACTGAGTGTTCTTGCAAATTGTGACCAATGCCTGGAATGTAAGCTGTTACTTCAAATCCAGAGGTCAGCCTCACCCGCGCTACTTTACGTAGGGCTGAGTTCGGCTTTTTCGGTGTGGTTGTGTAGACTCTGGTACAAACACCCCGACGTTGTGGGCATTGTTTCAGAGCCGGGGACTTAGTTTTTTGACGCGCTTTTTCGCGTTCACTACGGATTAATTGCTGTATTGTTGGCATGAGTCACAGCGCGTGAAGCTGCTTATTATAGGTCTAAGTTTTAACAAATCCTGATTATAGCTTTTTTTATGAGTTTATGTCAAACGTTAAAATGATGGTAATTTTTATGTTAGGAAGTAAAAATTGGTGCTGTCACAGAAAAGGAATTACCACAACCACAGGTAGCAACGGCTTGGGGATTTTGAAAACGAAATCCACCCCCCATCAGATCCTCAGCATAATCTATTGCTAGACCATGAATATAATTATAGCTTGCCTGATCAATGACAATTTGAATGTTGTTTAGGTCAATAATGCGATCGCTCACTTGAATTTGCTCATCAAAAGACAGATCGTAAAACCAATCAGCACAACCACCTGGCTTAACTGCTAGTCTAAACAGAGCATTCGGCTGTTGCTTGGATTTTAAACGATTGATTTCACTAGTTGCGGCTTGGCTCAAATGAATCATGAAACTAGTTTAGACAACTGAAAAGACCATATCTAAAGTATTGCATAAGACTTACTCAGAAAGATTCTTTGTTGTGTAAGGGTTTTAAATACCTACACCCCTTTTTCCCAGACTTCACAAACTATCAGGATTTTCTCCCAGTTCTCTCAATCTAGCTGCTAGACGATCTGCCTTTGCGGCTAAATCATTCACTTTTGCCGCAGCAGCTTCCTCTGGTAACAATAGCAAATTGCCAGCTACATCATAAAATCGTAACCAGATTGCCGTTTCTCTGTCTATTGTTCCCTCACTTGTTCCCAACCATAAACTTAACTTTTGACACCACAACCATCCTTGCTCATTCGGTGTCAAAGGCTGGTACTGCTGATTATGGTCTAAATGCCATCCCCGCAAGGAATTAGGGTCAAAGGGGTCATAGATAAAATAATCTGAAGTATGAAAAGTTTGTTCGTAGAGGGCTTTTTTGATTCCCTTGTCTATTGTGGCTGTAGAAGGAGACATTAATTCTACAATTACATCAGGATAACGACCATCTTCTTCCCACACTACCCAACCCTGTCGAGGATGATTACCGTTGACATTGAGAACAACAAAAAAATCTGGGCCACGGAAATCCTTGTTACGTACTTGGGTGCTGCTGTAATAAATAAACATATTGCCCCCAGTGAAAAAGTCATAGCGATCAGCCCAAGCTTGTTGTAGAGACCGAATCAGCACATTCATTGCTATTCTGTGACGATTTGATTCCAAAGGTTCTCCATCATCAAAAATTAAATCTGTAGGGGGTGTGGGGTGTTCCCAGTCTACAACGGCTGCGGCCTTGTTTTCGGTAGTCATGAGCGATCGCCTTTTTCCTGGAGCCTCAGATTACATCATAGCTCTCTTAAATCAAGAGGCAAGAATCTGAGATTTTGAAGGACTGGTAATGGGTAATAGGTAATGGGTAATAATTTCCTCTCCATTACCAATTAGCAATTACCGATTACCACTACATAGCTAGCAACTTAAGTTACTCTGAGATTACCTCATTAACATCAGACGATTCATCAATTCTCTGCTTACCTCAAAGCCAATAGATATGGCTTTAATTAGATGTACGAGCATAATCATCTTGATAGCGAATAATGTCATCTTCACCCAAGTATTCACCATTCTGTACTTCAATTAGTACCAAAGAAATCACACCAGGATTTTCTAAACGGTGAGCTGTACACTGAGGTACGTAAGTTGACTGATTATTACTCAGTAATATTTCTTTGTCGCCACACACAACTCTGGCTGTACCAGAGACAACAATCCAATGTTCACTGCGGTGATGGTGCATTTGCAGACTGAGGCGATGTCCGGGCTTAACTTCGATCCGCTTAATTTTATAGCCACGTCCCTCTTCTAAAACTGTAAAAGAACCCCAAGGACGCAATTCAGTCGCAGCCACACCACGGCTAGTAATGGTAGTAGGTAGGGGCAAAGAGTGAGTTTTTGTAGTGGTTTCTGGAGATTGGGCCATAGTTACCTCATTTAAAAACAAAACAAACCGTCATTAGTCTTAACAATTGATGGAAAATTTTCGGCAATCTTACAACCGTGAAAATTAGCAAATTAGTTTCACTTGCTAAACATAGCAAAGGGAAACTTCATCGCGTATGGAATCTTTGTTTAAATTCCAGGTTTACACCAAGTCTTCATCTAGCAGAATGGCTACTTATTCTCAGCTTTAAAAAGGGGAGTGGTCATTAGTCATTGGTCAATAGTCAATAGTCAATAGTCATTAGAAAGCACTCTCCGACTTCTGACTTCCGACTTCCACTCAGTACTCAGCACGCGGCTCATCGCCCCGCTACCGCTAACAGCACTCAGCACTCAGCACTCTCTATCGTGCTTGCAGGAAAATGCCGATGCCGTTGTGGACACGGGCAGCAGTGTTAGGATAACGGTCGAGTAGTTGTCCACTTAGGTAGAGGCTGGTGGAACTGCCACCGTCTAGGTTAAGAGCATTAACACAGCCTAACAGCTTCATGATTTGGGCGTGTTCTGCTAGGGTAGCACCCAATCCACCGGCACGATTGTGGGTGGCTGTAATTAGCAGGTTATTGTTGGCGGTTGTACAAATACCACTACGTACGGCTTTTTCTGCAATAAAAGCATTGCTGAATTTTTCACCTTTAGCATCGAGGACGATTTGACTATTTTGCAGTAATAAAGGCCCAGCGCCGATGATGTTGGGGTAACGGTTGAAATCGCTGGGTGTGGTGCTACTGGTAATTTGCACATCAGTACCATTGGGTAATTGTGATGCTAGCGTGGTGGAATTACCGCGTAATACTAGTAAGTAGCTGTCTGGGGGAATGGGAAAGTTAGTTTGACCGGCTTTATCCCCGGCAAACTGATTGGTAATTTTGTTGTTTTGCACAACGAAAACCCTTTCATTGTCGGTTAAAGATGTGTAAAACTTTCCCCAAGCTGGGGTGTAACGTGCAATGCCACTCTGGACATAGCCACTGTTGAGAAATAAGATTGGCACTCGCACATTACTCGATGTCGTTAAAATTTCTTGTAAGGTGAGGCGACCGAAGTAAAATTGCCCAGAATTATTCCAAGCGATCGCTCCTCTATTTAAAATGGGGCTGGACAACCACTGGTTATCCTGACGAATTGCGCCCAAGGGTAAGCGATTATTCCGGTTAAAATAGCCACCATTAATTGCGCCGACAGCTACGTAGCGTTGTGCTGTTTGGCTGATGGGGGCTGTACCAATGAGGGTGTCAGGGTTGGTGACGATTGGTTTTAAGGTGATGCCGATAGTTCTGGGGTTAATTTCTAACCACACTACAGGAAAGCGGTCTGTCCCTAAATTGACATACTGTTGTCGCCAACGTAGACCTTTTGTCCAAATAATATCTCGTGGTTCTAGTGTATCGGGACGTAGGTCAATAATCAGGCGATGGGGTTGATTGATGGTGCTAACTTTGGGTGATAAACCCAAGGGAACACTAAGACGAATCAGGGTTTGATTATTAACTACCTCTACTTGTTTGACTGGTGATTGGGGTTCTGGTGTGGGGATTAATTGTTTGATGAGATTTGGTAAAGATGTGGGTGGGGGTGTTGCTGGTAAGGGGGTGTAGCGTTGAATTAAACCAGCATCAGCTATGCCATCTAAAACAATTGTCCACTCTCTGTTGACAGGTGCAGGAGGTTTGGCATCAGGTGTGGTGGGATCAGGGGAAATTTTTATTGGTGATCCTTGTCTGACTTGCCAGGGGGTAGGGTTATCTAAATCTACGACTATGCGGGATGCTGTGAGGCTAAGATTTTTGACTTGGGCTTTGGGTGTAGCGATCGCCAAGATGTTACCCTGAGTTTGAATTTGCCATCCTGCTGTTTGGGCAAAATTAGTGATGTCGAGATAGCGATATCCTCCTAGAAACTTCGTAGCTAAAATGACAGGTTTGGTAACTGGTGCAAACCAAACAATTGGCTGTCTGGCTGGATTAACATTGCTTAAAAGGTCTACGCCAATTAATTGTCTGAGCGCACCATCACTGACGTAAATTGCTACTTGGTTGTTTCCTTGTGGTTGCTGTAACCATGCTCCGGGTAAGCTCCGGCCATTGAGAGAAATTTGGCTACCTGATAATGTTCTGGCTGGTAAAGGAGATACTGGTGCTGGTGGTGGTAACGGTTGAGCGCTGATGCTATGGTTAACAGACAAGCACAGTGATATCGTCGTCATCGGTAAGATAACGGCTGAGTATAACCTGCAATTGAATGTTTGAGCATAGGCAAAACTCGCTCTAGGCATTGCATGAGGATTTTTTTGTCGGTAGTATTTGGGCATCTTGACCATAATTTACATAGGTACTTTTGCAACCTAACATCCTTGGTGCAAGTTGGCTAACAGAACTGAAGCTGTCCCATTGATTTTCTAGCTTTTTTGTCAAAAGTCAAGGTTCAAAATGAAAGTTGGACTGTTGATTACCCTCATCAGGGTTTGTTGGGTACGTAAGTCTGAGCTAATTTTGGGGAAATATGAAAAAATAGTGACTCAATTTTTTAGTAAATATGATAGCCTATATATTGGCTAGTTATCTCTTACAAATAATTGGCAAAAATTTTACTCTAAAACCACTATAGAATTCAACACTTTAGCTAGCATTAGTTACGGCCAGACTATCGACAGTAGTTTTGGTGAGCAAATTTAGATAACATATAAATCCTTATACATTGTTGCTGCTGTTGCTACTTGTATAGGAGCTAGATATTTAGTGACTTTAGTGGCAACAGTCAAAATCTGAACAACAACAAAGATATTTAGGAATTGTCAAATGGGTATATAGTGTACTACGCTGATTTTGCTGGTAAATCAGGATAATTTTGACTCGAAAAACAGTAGAGTGTGTATTCCGGGTTTCTTTTGCAGAAACTAAAGCTAGAGTCTGCCTAAAAAATAGATTTCATTTAGTACACAAGAATTGAGAAAATATACAGTTAACGATATAAATAGAGGACTTTCAAGGCAAAGAGATTTTTTCTGACACCAAAGATAAACACATAAAAATAGCGTAAACATTTTAACGTGGGTGATGACAAGCGCCGAAGTTAAAATTTTTTTTCTCTAAATTTCGGTAATTTATGTATTTATGTCACTCGAAGTTTAGAAATCTTACTGACCAACAGTGGCAAAATTCGTGACTCAAATATCTCAGGGACAGGCTATGAATGATAAACCGATGAATCAAAATCCAGAAATCACAGCAAAAATTAACTCAGGAGATACCTATCAGGGGCAAAAGTGGTTAGTAGAAGAACGGGATGCCTGTGGTGTAGGTTTTATTGCTCATCGTCAAAATCGTCCTAGCCATGAAATTGTGGATAAAGCTTTAACAGCTTTGACCTGCTTAGAACATCGGGGTGGTTGTAGTGCCGATCAAGATTCTGGTGATGGTGCAGGGGTGTTAACCGCTATTCCCTGGGAATTGTTTCAACAAGAATATGCCTGTGGAGAGATAGACTTTTTATCCAGCAATAATATTGCTGTAGGGATGATATTTCTACCCCAAGATCCAGCAATAGCGCAAACAGCTAAAGCGATTGTAGAAAAAATAGCTACTGAAGAGAAATTAACTCTACTGGACTGGCGAGTAGTCCCAGTCAAACCTGATTTATTGGGGGTACAGGCCGCATCTAATCAACCCCAGATAGAACAAGTTTTTTTAGCATCAGCCCAAAGTGGTGATGAATTAGAAAAGCAACTTTACATTGCTCGTAAACGCATATTCAAAGCAGCCAAGAGCATCTCGGAAGAATTTTACATCTGTTCCTTATCTAGCCGGACAATTGTTTATAAAGGCATGGTGCGTTCGGCAGTTTTAGGTGAATTTTACGAAGACTTAAAAAATCCCGCCTATAAGAGTGCCTTTGCCGTCTATCATCGCCGCTTTAGTACTAACACTATGCCCAAATGGCCTCTAGCCCAACCAATGCGGCTATTGGGTCACAATGGAGAAATTAACACTCTCCTCGGTAATATCAACTGGATGATGGCAAGAGAAGCCAACTTAAATCATCCGGTCTGGGATAGCCGCTTTGATGAACTGAAACCATTGGTTCACATTGATAACAGCGACTCCGCAACCTTAGATAACGTGTTGGAGTTGTTGGTGCGTTCTGGACGTGCGCCGGAAGAAGGCTTGATGATCATGGTTCCAGAGGCTTACCAAAATCAACCATCTTTGCGTGACTATCCAGAGATTGTGGATTTTTACGAATATTACAGTGGTTTGCAAGAAGCTTGGGACGGGCCAGCACTGTTGGTATTTAGCGATGGCAAAAAAGTCGGTGCAACACTTGATCGCAATGGTTTAAGACCAGCACGTTATGTGATTACTAAAGATGATTACATTGTGGTGGCATCTGAGGCGGGTGTGGTTGACTTACCAGAGGCAGACATTATCGAGAAAGGTAGACTAGGCCCAGGGCAAATGATTGCCGTGGATTTGGTCAACCATGAAATTCTCAAGAATTGGGAAATTAAGCAACGCATCGCCAAAAAACAACCTTATGGGGAATGGTTGCGCCAGTATCGTCAAGAATTGCCGCAGTTAGTTGTGAGTGAGTCTCCATCAGTCAATGGCAATGGTAATGGTCATCACGCAGCAGATAACGGCAAATTGACAACAGAAAAACTGGATCAAGAAACACTACTACGTCTGCAATTAGCCTTTGGTTACACAACAGAAGATGTGGAAATGGTCATTGAAGAAATGGCTAAAAAAGGCGCGGAACCGACTTTTTGTATGGGTGATGATATTCCTTTGGCGGTGCTGTCCAATAAACCCCACCTGCTCTACGACTATTTCAAACAACGGTTTGCTCAAGTCACCAATCCAGCAATTGACCCATTACGGGAAAAATTGGTGATGTCTTTGAAAGTGGAACTGGGTGAAAGGGGTAACTTACTCGAACCAAAACCAGAATATGCCAGAAGACTAAAGTTAGCATCGCCAGTATTGACAGATGCAGAGTTAGAAGCCATTAAGCTATCAGGTTTTGCCACGGCTGAGTTGTCAACGCTGTTTGCAATTGATCATGGCCCGAATGGGTTGAAAATCGCTGTAGAAAGTTTACAAAGACAAGCAGCTGAGTCAGTCCGCGCCGGGGCGAAGATTTTGATTTTGAGCGATCGCTCAGGTGCAGGTATCGGTACAGAATATAGTTATATTCCTCCCTTGTTAGCTGTGGGTGCAGTGCATCACTATCTGATTCAAGAAGGACTCAGAACCAAAACATCCTTGGTAGTTGATACTGCTCAATGCTGGAGTACTCACCACTTTGCTTGTCTGATTGGTTATGGTGCTGGTGCGGTTTGTCCTTACATGACTTTAGAAACTGTGCGGGCTTGGTGGTCTGACCCCAAAACCCAAAAGTTGATGTCAATCGGCAAAATCACTAACATCAACCTCCAAAAAGCTCTCAGCAACTATCGCCAAGCTGTAGAGTCGGGTTTGTTGAAAATTCTCTCAAAAATGGGGATTTCGCTACTTTCTAGTTATCAAGCCGCCCAAATCTTTGAAGCCATTGGTATTGGGGGCGATTTATTAGAATTGGGCTTCCGAGGAACTGCTTCTCGGATTGGGGGATTGAGTGTCAGTGACTTAGCCCAAGAGGTGCTTTCTTTCCATAGCAAAGCTTTCCCAGAACTGAAAACCAACAAGTTAGAAAACTTAGGCTTTGTGCAGTATCGGGCAACCGGTGAATATCACATGAATAGCCCGGAAATGTCCAAAGCCCTACATGAAGCGGTAAAAAGTCAGAGTTATGACCATTACGAAGTCTATAAGCAATACCTCCAAGGCAGACCAATCACCGCCTTACGCGACTTATTAGATTTCCAAAGCGATCGCTCACCCATTCCCTTAGAAGCAGTAGAATCAGTCAGCGAAATTGTCAAGCGCTTTTGTACTGGGGGAATGTCCTTGGGTGCATTGTCACGAGAAGCCCATGAAGTTTTAGCGATCGCCATGAACCGTATCGGCGGCAAATCCAACTCTGGAGAAGGTGGCGAAGACCCTGTCCGTTATAAAGTGTTAGATGATGTAGATGGGTCTGGTCACTCACCAACTCTACCTCATTTGGCAGGTTTACGGAATGGTGACACAGCGTCCAGTGCCATTAAGCAAGTCGCATCCGGCCGCTTTGGTGTGACACCAGAGTATTTAGCCAGCGCCAAACAAATCGAAATCAAAATTGCCCAAGGTGCAAAACCAGGTGAAGGTGGACAACTACCAGGGCCGAAAGTGAGTCCTTACATTGCCATGTTGCGGCGTTCTAAAACTGGTGTCACCTTGATTTCTCCACCACCGCACCACGATATTTACTCGATTGAAGACCTAGCGCAGCTAATTTTTGACCTACACCAAATTAACCCCAAAGCGCAGGTGTCGGTAAAACTAGTATCGGAAGTTGGTATTGGCACAATCGCAGCTGGTGTGGCCAAAGCAAACGCTGATATCATCCAGATTTCCGGCCATGATGGTGGCACTGGGGCATCTCCGCTTAGTTCGATTAAGCACGCTGGCTCACCCTGGGAACTGGGATTAAGTGAAGTCCATCGTGTCCTGATGAATAATAGTTTGCGCGATCGCGTAATTTTGCGCGTCGATGGTGGACTCAAAACTGGTTGGGATATCTTAATGGCAGCATTAATGGGAGGCGAAGAATACGGCTTCGGTTCCATCGCCATGATTGCTGAAGGTTGCCGGATGGCCAGGGTTTGTCACCAAAATACCTGTCCTGTCGGCGTGGCAACTCAAGACGAAGAACTGCGGAAGCGGTTTAAGGGCATCCCCGAACACGTCGTCAATTTCTTCTACTTCGTAGCCGAAGAAGTGCGGAGTTTGTTGGCTAGACTAGGCTATCAGTCTCTATCAGAAATTATTGGCCGGGCTGATTTACTCAAACTACGCCAAGACGCACACCTGAGTAAAACCCAAGCCCTCAACTTAGATTGCCTACTCAAACTACCAGATACCAAACAAGACCGCAGCTGGTTAGTTCATGAAGAAGTTCACAGCAACGGCCCAGTTGTAGATGATCAATTGCTG
This sequence comes from Nostoc sp. TCL26-01, assembly GCF_013393945.1. Lineage (NCBI taxonomy): Bacteria > Bacillati > Cyanobacteriota > Cyanophyceae > Nostocales > Nostocaceae > Nostoc > Nostoc sp. TCL26-01. Next base: position 1,570,840 of record NZ_CP040297.1, on the reverse strand, counting down.
GCTGATGTCAATATTCAAGCAGCAATTCGTAACCAATCGAAAGTGACAAAAACCATACCCATAGTCAATACTGACAGAACAGTAGGAGCAAGACTAGCAGGAGCGATCGCTTCTCAGTATGGCGACAGTGGTTTTGAGGGACAAATTAACCTCAACTTTACAGGCAGTGTCGGACAAAGCTTTGGTGCTTTCAACCTCCCAGGTATTATTCTGACACTGGAGGGAGAAGCCAATGATTACGTAGGTAAGGGAATGCACGGTGGTGAAATTATTATCAAACCCCCAGCAGATGCTACTTACGATCCCGCCGAAAACGTCATCGTCGGTAACACCTGCCTCTACGGTGCTACAGGTGGTGTATTATTTGCCAATGGTTTAGGGGGAGAGCGCTTTGCTGTCCGAAACTCTAAAGGTGTAGCAGTGATTGAAGGAGCCGGGGATCATTGCTGTGAATATATGACTGGTGGTGTCATTGTTGTTCTTGGTAAAGTTGGACGCAACGTAGCAGCAGGGATGACTGGTGGACTTGCTTACTTCTTAGATGAAGATGGTTCATTCCGCCAATTAGTCAACCAAGAAATTGTCACCATCCAACGAGTAGTTACCACAGCCGGGGAAAAACAACTGCAAGACTTAATCAAAGCTCATGCAGAACGCACCGATTCACCAAAAGCTAAACTGATTTTGCAAAATTGGTCAGAATTCTTACCAAAATTCTGGCAATTAGTCCCACCTTCAGAAGCAGAAAATCCAGAAGCAAATCCCCAATCTGTACCGGAAAAATATCTCAGTTCAGTTTAGTCATTAGTCATTAGTCATTAGCTAGTGACTAATACAAACTCTTAACTCTGTGGCTTTGTGGTTAAATAAATTATTTTTTATTTGCCATAGAACCACAGAGAAACTTTTTGTAATGAATTAGTAACGATGAAAACTACTTTTTATTAGCAATTATTCGTTGATTTTTGTCCTGCATTTCTAAGAGTTCGGGAATAGTTACAAAGCTATAACCTTGCTTGCGAAATCTGGAAATAATTTCCGGTAATGCTTGTACTGTTTGAGAGCGATTACCACCACCATCGTGCATCAGCACAATTCCACCAGGTTTTGCTTGTCTAAATACATTATTAATTAATCTCGGTGTACCAGGACGTGAGTAATCAATCGAGTCAGATGACCACATAATGACTGCATACTTATTATTTCTGGCGTAACTAACTAACCCATTGTGCATTATTCCCCCTGGTGGGCGAAATAAATTAGTTTTCACACCTGTAACCTCGTATATCAATTCTGTTGTATTGTCAATTTCATAAGCAGCTACTTGGGGATTCATAAAATGATACCAATGATGCCAAGTATGATTACCAATAGTATGACCTTCAGCAACTATTCTTTTAATCAAGTCTGGATAGTGCTTAACATTTTGACCAATGACAAAAAATGTTGCTTTGATATTATTTTCTTTGAGAATATTTAGGACTTGAACAGTAGTCTCAGGCCAAGGGCCATCATCAAAAGTTAAGGCAATGACTTTTTGATTGGGGCTAAGTGTGGCAGCTTGAATGGTAGCTCCTTGGAACCGTGGTGGTATGGGATAAGACAAGCCTTTAACTTTTGCTTGTTGCTGCCAACTTGTCAGCATGGTTGCTTTTAAGTTCTCAACTCGCTGACGAGTTCCAGCTTTTGCAGGGGTTTTTGGGAGATTTATGCCATTCGTGCTTTGCTTGATTTGAGCATCTGAAGCATTGGGTTTGAGCAACATCATCACCCCTAAACTCAAACTAGCGCTCACAGCTAACAGCGCAATCAATATTCCCTGTGGCCAAAGAAAAGATTTATTGTTTTTTTCCACTTCGCAAGCTCCTTGAGGATCGCACTATCAATCACGATGGGAATGGTAGTTTTTAACACATTTATTTAGCAAATTTAGATACCTAGACAATTCCTGATAATCCTGAAATTTTGCATATAGATTCACAGAAATTAAAAAATATCACTTATTATCTACAACTGCACCTCTGCTTTTAGCTTTCAGGCTGGCAGATTGTACGTATCTAGCAGAGAACAGAATTGCCAGCCTTTTGGTTTATGCTTTACTCTTAAATCTTGTAACTTATTTACCCACAATCTGCTGTAATAATATTTACTATAGATTTTCCATAGATTTATTTACATGGAGTGGAGTTTTTAGTTCTGACTACTGATAGTGGGTTGTGAATACAGCACAATCAGTTAAGAGTCAAAATTTAGAGGATTGCTGAATGGATTTATTGCTAGCTTCTCATAGTTTATTGTTCACATACTGTTTCTATCCATAAATAAGTTTGATGAACTTCATAGATTTCGCCTAGGGATAAACAAGTCAGTATTGAATGAGAAAAGTTTATCCATAGCAAATTTTAATTAAAATAAAGTCTGAAATTTATTAGCTATTATTCTACTGTTGACTGTTACTACTCCCTTTGAAAGAAAAAATTAAATTTTTAGTGAATAACATTTCTAGTTCCATATCAAGCAGGTAGACTGCACTCACTTAAATATAGTTTCCCATTACTGTAAAGTGATCATTAGTTAATTCCTATACTCTTTGAAAAGTTTTATTACTTATGTCATCAAATAGTGAACTTTGCTATTGATGCCAAAATTTGAGTCACTAAGTATTACAGAATTTAGTTAACAGTTCTGATAGCTTGATATTTGCTGTATTGAATTCTCCAGCATGAAGTCATCACCTTAATTAATATGAAAATTAGATATATGTTGTCACAGTATAATTACTGAATTAAAGCAAATTTGCGACTAAAAATCAATAAAAAATATACGTAAGATTGTGAACTAAGTCAATTATAGGACTCACGCAGTCTTAGGGAGGTTTGTGGTAAGTGCGTAGCTCCTAATTATTTTCTTTAAAGAAAATTATATACATTAATTGAAGATGAAGAAAAGCGATTTAGAAATTATCAGGATTTTCATACCATGCGTCCATTCCCAGACAAAGAATGGCTATTGAGCTTGTTGGTGCTGTCTCTGTTACTGTGGCTAATGTTTTTGGGGAATTCTCCCTTAAGAGATTGGGATGAAGGGACGATCGCTCAAGTAGCTCGTGATATTTGGCGCGCTCCTGATGGTACAATGCGTTGGCTTTATCCTACTTTAGCTGGAGAACCCTACTACAACAAGCCGCCTTTGCTGCACAGCTTAATTGCTCTAACTTATTCCCTGGGTGGTGTGAATGAATGGACAACACGCTTTCCTGGTGCAGTTTTAACAGCCTTGGGTGTGCCTTTACTTTTTTTGGTGGGTAGGCAGCTTTTTAGCAAAAGTTTACCAGCATTATTTACAGCTTTGGTTTACTTAACAATGTTACCTGTGGTGCGTCATGGCAGATTGGCAATGTTGGATGGTACATTGGTGACTTTTTTTCTCATCGTACTGTTTTGTTTACTGAAAGCGCGTCAGAACCAAAAATATGCTTTGGGTGTAGGATTGGGTTTGGGACTAATTGCCTTAACTAAAGGTCTAATAGTTTTGTTGTTGGGGGGAATTGCTGGTGTATTCTTATTAGCAGATAAACAATTAGTTTTATTGAAGAGTCCTTATTTATGGACGGGTTTATTTTTAGGCAATGCTCCAGCGATCGCTTGGTATACTGCTCAATGGCAACATTATGGAAACATTTTTGTCCAAGTAAATTTGCAAGCACAAACATTTAACCGTCTTGTGCAACCTGTTGAGGGGAATAGCGGGAATATTTTCTACTATTTTATCGAAATAATTAAATATAGTTTTCCTTGGCTGGTATTTTGGCCAGGAGGCTTTTATTTAGCTGTGAAAAAACGCCATACTTCTTGGGGAAGTTTAGTTTTAGTTGGCACAATTATTTACTTGCTAACTATTTCTGTGATGAGAACAAAACTACCTTGGTATGTGATACCCATATATCCATTTCTGGCTCTGGCAATTGGTGCTAAACTCAGCGATATTTGGCAGCATCGTCATTTTTCCACAAAAGCTGGGACATTATTATTTGCAGTGTTAGCGATCGCAGGTTTATTTGGTTGCGTCTACTTCGTGACTACAGATCCCCAACCTATGTTGATAGTCATGAGTCTGGTTCTCGCAGTCAGTATGGGTATAGTAGCATGGCTGGTGAAGATGAGCGATCGCCGGTTTATTGCCGTTTTATTTGTCGGAATGTATGTGGTTTTGGCATTGTTAATGAGTTCCCAATCATGGATTTGGGAATTAAATGAAGCCTTCCCAGTCAAACCAGTGGCTACATTAATTCGCACTCATGTTTCACCAGGAACTAAAGTTTATACTTCTTTTGCCTATAGTCGTCCTAGTTTAGATTTTTACTGTGATTGTCGAGTGATCCCAGTAAACAGCGAAACCCTAAAAAAGATGGCGGGAACTAAATCTTACCTATTATTAGATAATCCCACTTTCCAGATGTTAAATTTACCAAATGCTCAACTATTAGGAGCTTCTGAAAAATTTAACTTGATTCATACAAACATCTTAAACTAAGACTCATCTACTTTTTAGTAAACAAATAGACATGATCTTTTTGATAAGACAATTTAAATGATGAATCATTTTGGAGTGTCGTAATTAAGCTAGGATGAAATTCTGTTTTTTTAGCTAAACTTAAATTTAGTGAATCCAGCAGTACATATTTAAAAGATTGATAGTTATTGTTTAAATATTCGCTGTTTGGATTAGTTAGCTTAATAATTTGACGATGACTTAAGTGAGGGGCTATTCTTGATGTTGTTAAAACACTTTCATTAGTTTGTACTAGACTCACAGCAGTATATAGAGAATTTAAATTTGGTAGACTTGAAAGATAACGTGTAAAGAAAAATTCATACTTGGCTAAAAGCAAAAATGCAATCATAGACCAAATAACTAAAAAACGTGGCTTCAGCCAACGTCTTTTTTGTTCTTGCTGGTATTGGGGTATCGATTGTATCAGCCAGACAATAATAAATGGAAAAATTGCCAAAGAATAATGATGAATTAAGTCTCGCTGCGCCCAATAATCAGAAAGAATATTGAGTAATAACATTGGTGAAGCTGGCAGAATTGCCATGATTTTTTGCCAGTGTAACCCAATAATTACTGGTAAGATTAGCAACAAATAGTAAAATATTGTGTCAGGTAAAAAGAATTTTCCGAAAATTAATTCTGGTTGGGTAATAATATTCCAGAGAATTTGCACGGGAGTGTTGCCAAGAGAACGATAAAACACAACTCCACCTGCTTCACTACCTCGCAGCATAGGAACAAGATGACCAATTGTGATGAAATACCAAATTACACCCGTGAAGATACATCCAATGCCATACCAACGCCGACGTTGAATTAACCACAACCAAAAACCTAAAGCAATTACAGTTAAACTCAAGATATCTTTGCAACTTAAGACTAGAGCAACAGCTAAAATTATTTGCCAAGTGTGTTTACCAATTCCAGCCCACATTGCCCATAATAAAGCGGGAATGGCGATCGCTTCAGGGCGGAAGTCTGTAAAAAAGTTGATATTGAACAATGCCGGATAAAGTAAATATGTAAGAGCAGTTGCTTGAGCATAAGCAATGGATAAGCCAGCTTGCAAACTTAAGGCATATATGGGAACTACTCCTACAGCTAGAGCAATAGCCTGTACTGCAAATAGCCAGTGTACATTAGGGTGAATTTTATATAGTAATGCGATCGCATACAAAATAAAAGCAGCATGATCTCCTAATATGTGAAATCCCAAGAATGATGAAATGGGTGGTAGTCCTTGACTAGTTAAATATACCCATTGATCAAAGACAGCTAAATCAAGAGCTGTTGATTGAAATAAAGCGTGTCTCAGACTGCTAGCAGCAAATAAAATTAACGCACTTACGCCAATCATCAGCACTATAGATATAGAGTGATTTGGTTTTTTGATTTGGTCTTTTAACCCACCCATTGTTCTTGTGCAAATCCTACAGCTAACTTCGCCAGTAATGTAATGAATAAACCTAAGACAAAATAGCCTTGTCGGGGATAGCGAGATAGCAGCATCCCGATCGCTATACTTAAAGGTACTATGCCATAGGCCAATCGGCTCAAGGATATTGTCCCGCCAGAAGCTAGCAGCAACCCAATACCGCAAAATCCATACACTGTAGTTACTAAAGTCATTTGCTGCCGGAAACGCCACAAGATATAACCACCACCCAAAATCATCACAGCATTGAGCAAGCGATTAATTAGATTTTCTTGTGCCAATAGCAACAACAATAAAACTAAAGTATAAAAACCGTAGATAATCTTGGCAGAATTCCAGTGTTGACGGAAGCGATATAAACAATATCCACCGCCCACAACTATAGTAAACAGCAAAGGATGCCAAGGATCATTGATCAGCCCAGAAGCAGCCGGTAGCCAGCCACCTTGCCAGTTTTGGGAACCAACAGCAATCAGCATCAGCATATTCAACCAACCCTGCCAATCAAATCCCAAAGAAGGCCGCCAGCCGCGTTGGGCAGCGATAAAAGCTAACGGATCGTGAAATTCCATAGCACAATATAGACTAAATAGCAAGACACCTGTAGCAGTTGCTAAACCTGCAATGTAGGCAATGGGGGGTCGGCGTTCTTGCCAAGCAGCGATCGCAAATGCGGGTATCATGGCCATACCTGTAGGACGGGTGGCTGTCGCCATTGCCCCCCAAATAGCCATCCATCCATACTGCTTTTGATCAAAAGCCCTTAAGGCGGCTGTACTCAAAAATAAATACAATCCCTCTGTATACACTACTCCGGTAAACATCGAAGAAGGATACCAAGACACCACAGCCGTTGCCCACCTGGCAACACTAATACCATAGAAATCTTTCAGCCAAAAATAGAGCCAGTAAAGTGCTGCTAAAAAAGCTAAGTTATTAATCAAAAGACCAGCAGCTTCAAAAGAGCAACCCAAGTTCATCAAGAATCGAATGCACAGGGGAAATAAGGGGAAGAAAGCTAGATTGTGTTGTTTGCCATCATTAACAAATTCATATCCAGTAGTAGCGATCGCCCGATAATGTACACTATCCCAAGCATCAAAAACTTCCCAACCCCAACCAGATGAATTATTCTCAGCCGATGGCAAATTTGGCGCTACCAGTAACATAGTAATCCCGATAAAGATGCGACTAAAAAACCACATCAATATCGGGAAGAGAAAATCATTTTTCCATAAGAATTTTTTCATCAATATTGGCAATTTAATCATAGACTTGAATATTTCCTGCAATTCCCCTCGGCATTTTCTGATTGATGTTGATAATTCTGTAATTTAACAGTAATATTTTGCACCTACATGGCGAAAATGGATTTTTCCTCCCCTGCCTCCCCTACTTCCCCTACTTAACCTGCTTCCCCGACTCACCAAAGCGATTGTATATTTTTTTAGTTGAAAGTCCCTAATGTGGCGATCGCTGTTCGTAATGAGTCCCCAGCAATTTATAGTGAGAGTTATCTGTAGATCCTGAAGCAATTGTGAAAGCTATTACTCTTGTTGGTTCCACCGGCTCAATCGGTACTCAGACTTTAGATATTGTGACTCAGTACCCAGATCAGTTTCGGATCGTGGGGTTAGCAGCTGGGAGCAATGTAGCAATGTTGGCAGAGCAAATTCGGCAATTTCGACCACAAATAGCTGCCATTTCGGCTGCGGAAAAATTGCCAGACCTGCAAGCAGCTATCAAAGACCTTGATCCCCAACCCATTTTACTGGGTGGGGAAGCAGGCGTGATTGAAGTAGCTCGCTATGGCGATGCTCAAACAGTTGTCACCGGAATTGTCGGTTGTGCTGGGTTACTGCCAACCATCGCCGCCATTGAAGCTGGTAAAGATATTGCTTTAGCAAATAAAGAAACTCTCATCGCTGGCGGCCCTGTAGTTTTACCCTTAGTTGCCAAACACGGTGTTAAACTACTACCTGCCGATTCTGAACATTCAGCGATTTTTCAATGCCTCCAAGGCGTTCCCAAAGGCGGCTTACGCAAGATTCTACTGACGGCTTCTGGTGGTGCATTCCGAGATTGGGATGTGGCTAAGTTAGCAGAAGTGACCGTAGCTGATGCCCTCAAGCATCCTAACTGGTCAATGGGGCGAAAGATTACAGTAGACTCAGCCACCTTGATGAATAAAGGTCTAGAAGTGATTGAAGCACACTTCTTGTTTGAGTTAGACTACTCAGACATTGAAATTGTCATTCATCCCCAAAGCATTATTCACTCCCTGATTGAGCTACAAGATACTTCTGTACTAGCGCAACTGGGCTGGCCAGATATGCGTTTACCCTTGTTGTATGCCCTATCTTGGCCAGAACGCATCCACACTGATTGGGAACGCCTAGATTTAGTCAAAGCTGGCAACCTCACCTTCCGTGAACCAGACCACCAAAAGTATCCTTGTATGCAGTTAGCCTATGCTGCGGGGAAAGCAGGTGGTTCCATGCCAGCAGTATTAAATGCTGCCAATGAACAACTAGTGGCATTATTTCTAGAAGAGAAAATCAAATTTTTAGATATTCCTCGGTGTATTGAATTAGTGTGCGATCGCCATCAAAATGATAACTGTGCAAATCCTTCTTTAGATGACATTTTGGCAGCAGATCAATGGGCAAGACAAACAGTTTTAACCATGACTAAAAATCTCGCCTCCCCATCACAGGTAATTTCTGTGAGCTAAATAATTAACTAAAATTTACTTTTTGTCTAACTGGGGACAATTAAAATCCCCAGATACATAACTATTCCTGAAGCTGCTTATCAAGACTTTTTTCTTAAACCAGCAATTCAAGATATTTTGAGTGACCAGCAAATTAACTATCTGATTTTTGATCCAAACCAGGAGGTAATTGTGCAATGGATAAGTTAGAGAAATATAGACAAGTCGTAGCAAGTGTTGTGGAAAAGCACGCCAAATATAAACCTAGTCATGGTCAGATTGACAGCCTATCTATTTGTGATGAAAAATCTGATAATTATTTATTGATAGATACTGGCTGGGATCAAACAGGTAGAGTTCATGCAGTAGTAATTCATGTACGAATTTTTGCAGGTAAAGTATACATTGAATCCGATGGCACAGAAACAGGAATAACTGACGCTTTACTTGATTTAGGGATAATGAAAGATGATATTGTTCTAGGTTTTATTCGTCCTGAATATCGTCAGGTTACAGATTTTTCTGTTGCTTGATTTTGACTAGATTAATTTGGCGATCGCACTCCACTCACGGTTGGTGTTTGCTGCAACTTGAGCGCATCAACGGCTGATATACCCTCACCTTGAGTTCCAAAATACCACAAAGTCGCCGCCGCTTCTGCACGAGTTACAGGTTTCTTGGGCTGAAATAAAGTGGTGTAGCCAAACACCCGACGAATATTCGCTTGTTCACCATTTTGAAAATCAGCTAACACTGCTCTTAAAGCCTTGGGATCTATCTTGCCTGCATCTTGGAAACCCCAAGTTTCCTTAACTGCTTCCAAGTTAGCGGTGGGTAAACCTTGCCGAGTATCCAAAGGTAATTTCCACAAAATCAACTGTTCCCGAATCAACGGTGCATCAGGACGAAACAAAACTGTCGTCGCATCTCCTGATAAAGGACTGGGAATTAACCCTGCTTCAGCTAAACCCTGAATAATTGGGAAATCTGGATCTTTGGCAGGTACATCACTAAAAGCTGGTTGTGAAGTTTCTGCCGCCAAACGAATCTGTTTGCTCAGATTGTTAGCATACATAGCATTATTAGCAGCGACTAACCAGCGAGCATATTCTCTCCGGGTAATAATTTTATTGGGTTCAAATTGATTAGTTGTAGGACTGGAATTATTTTTAGTTGATGCAGAATTTAAATCAAATATATCCAACGCAGCTAAATCTTGGATGTATTGCCGTAGTTGTTGCGGTGCTTTATTTAAATCGCTAAATGTCGATGTCGTGGGGGCAGGATTCACGGCTGTGTTTGTTGGTTGTGTTGCCCAATTGGCTGGTGGTACTGGGCCAATAAACTGTGGTTCACCAGGTTGGGGAATATTATTGCCTGTTGCCGTGGGACTGTTAGCTGAGTCAGGTTGGGCTGTAGCTGTACTAGCTGTACTATTAGGTGTATACTCAATTTTCAACAACGTAGATGTTTGTGGTTGGTTTGGTGCGGCGTTAGTCACAGATTTAGGTTGAATCGCAACTTTCACCAACAAATCATTACGCCGTGCCTCAAATGTACCTTCCGCATCATCAGTCGGCTGTTGCAAAATTTGCCAGTTGTTCGTCTGCAACTGGTTACGATAAAAGCCAATGATAAAATTGCTCGGTTCAGAACTCAGCCAACGAGCTGAAACTCGATTGTCTGAACCCGTAGCAGGTGTGACTTCCTGTAATTGAGCATTTGTATATATGGGAATCTCTTTGGGAAAGTCGGCTGGTAATTGCACAGAAGGCTGATTTTGCCCTACTTGACCTGCACCCTCTTTCCTACCACCAAAAACCACAGAATTATCCTGCAACTGCGGATCAGCTGCCAAAGACTGCTCCCAATTTTTAGCACTAGGAGAGCTAGAACAGGCTGTTAGAGCAGTCATCAAGACAGCCAAACTCAAAAATACAGTTGGTCGTTTACAAGCAAACACACAAAATCACAAATCACGTGTCAATTCCTACCCTAGCGCAAAGTGATGATAATTCGTAATACTCGCCAAAGGCGAGAAGCAAGCTACGTAATTGAGTCAACAGACAGAGTCAAACACAGAATAGAGAGAGTAGCCAATGACCAATGACCAATGACTATTGACTATTGACCAATGACTATTGACTAATAACTAATTTGCGGCGCAGGTAGTTCGTTTAAAACTCGCCATAGAATTGTATAACTGCCATCAGTACGGCTGCGGACTGGTCGGAAAGCTAAAATGATGTCGCTACTGCGGATTTGTTTTAATTGGTCTATGTAGCGGCTTTGTTCTAAATTTGTTAGTTGACGATTGAGGAGAATTTCTGGTAGTTGGAATTGCAGCGATCGCACTATATAAGTATGATGCAATTTAGCTGTGGCACTGGCTAAAATCACCTGGCTTTGATTCCAGTTTTGGTCTTTGCCAGTAATAAACCGCCGTCTTTCCACTGGTAAAGCTGCTAACTCTTTTGGTGGTTGATAGTTGAGAAAAAATTCTCTTGTGGGCAAAGCTACTGATTTTAACTGGTGATCCAGTTTTTCCAAAGGAATATCGCCCACATCCACCATAAAACTGTAATCTACTCCTTGATCCTGTAATTTAAAGCGATCGCCTACAACCTGAAGTGCTAGACTAGGATTAAATCCTCCCTGAGTATTACCCAAAGCCGGAAAAGGATAGCGTTCACTCACACTAGGCTGTAATCGGTTCCACAGCGTATTTAATGGACGCTGGTAAGCCAATGTGGGTAAAGCTCGGAAAATCCCCGTATGTGGTAATCGCAAAAACTTGGCATAGGTTTGCGGTTCTTGGGGGTCAAGTCCGTAAGCAAAACGGTCAAGGGCTGTGGTTGTTTCCTGGGAATCTCTAAACTTGGTTCCGGCGGGAAATTCCGTTTGTACTGCTGTTAACATCTGCTTCGCCGTTGCCAAAATAGTTAGCACTGTTTCTGGTGCAGCGATCGCAGGTTGAATTGGTGGTACATAGTTAGCTATGGCGGTTTTGGTAATTCTACCAATTATTGGTAGTGTAGATGGGGAGGTAATTTCCGTAGACTGTCTGGGTGTTGGTTGGTTTGTCAATTCTAAATTTGGTTCTGTTGTCGAAAAAGGTGTTGCTGGCTGGTTCAGATAGGGACGCTGTATGGGTTTCATCGCCATTACTGGATCTGATTGACGTTCACCATTAATCAGAGGTAACTTTCTGACTAAAGCTAATTCACCCCGTCGAGATAAAAGTTGATCTAGCACTGGAGCTAGTTTAAGTAATTCCTGGCTAGCAGCAGACAAAGAACAATAAATTTTTGTTTGTGAATTATCTAACTGTCCAGGTAGAGGGGAAGCATCCGTGGGGTTACATAAAACTGGACTACTCCGATTTTGACGCTTGAGAAAACCTTCCACAATTTTCGTTTGGACAGTTAATTGTCCCCTGACAGCCCTCATTCGATTGGCATCTGGGGAAATCAAAGCCTGTTCAATACGTGTAATCAAATCCAGTTGTTGTTGGAGTAACTGATTTGCCTGGGTATAAAAATTTTCATCTGTTGACACTACAGCCAGAGTATGATTAAGAGAAGATGAAGACTGATATTGCACGGCTAAGGCGTTTCTCGCAAAACAAGTGACAGCAAAAGGAAGTAACCAGCTAAAAAATATGTACCTCATGTCAAAAACCTTGTATAGATAGGTGTAAGAAAAATCTAAAATAGATATTAAATTGAGAAAAACGAACGACCACCGACAACCGTCAGTCTATTCTAATTTCTGCAAAGCGTCGCCGGGTTGTTACCAGTGCCGAAACACGATTACATGCAAGTTTCCCAGGATCAGCCTATTTATTCTGAGGCTCCACTCCAGCTGTTGCTATTTATTGATGGACGACCTAAGTCCAAACAACAGGTGCAGCGTATCCGTGCTTACTTAAAAGAATTAGAGGCTGAGTATAATTTTGAACTCCAAATCATTGACGTTGGACAACAACCTTATCTGGCAGAACACTTTAAACTAGTGGCAACGCCAGCTTTAATCAAAATTCACCCAGAACCCAGACAAGTCCTGGCTGGAAGCAACATCATAACTCAACTGAAAAATTGGTGGCCTCGCTGGCAAACAGCCGTCGAATCCTACTTAAAGTTGCAAGAAGAGTTACAAGAACGTGCAGATGACAATGGTCGGGCATCCCCATCGAAATCGACAATCCGGTCTGTTGCCGTTTCTGCCGAACTGATGCGACTTTCAGACGAAATTTTTCATCTCAAACAAGAAAAAGAAAAACTTCTAGAGCAGTTGCAATTTAAAGATAGAGTCATTGCTATGCTTGCTCACGATCTCCGCAATCCTTTGACGGCGGCGGCGATCGCTATCGAAACACTACAATCCAACTACAACCCAGATACAGGAGAATTTACCCGCTTAAAACCAGCCTTAACCGCCCATTTATTAAAACAAGCCCGCACTCAAACTAAGACAATTGATAAAATGATTGCGGATTTGTTGCAGGTGGGTAGAGGTAAAGATACTGAGTTCACCATTATACCCCAAAAAACCGAATTGGGTAGACTGTGTTTAGATATATTAGAAGAGTTGCGCGATCGCTACACCACCAAAGCGCAAAAAATCGAAACAGACATCCCCAAAGACTTACCATCTGTTTATGCCGACCCTGAACGCATCCGCCAAGTACTGATAAATCTCTTGGACAATGCTATTAAATACACACCCCAAGGCGGCAAAATTAGCATTGCTGGATTACACCGTACCACGCAAAAAGTGCAATTTAGCATAGGTGATACTGGCCCCGGTATTCCTGTAGAAAATCGAGAGCTAATATTTGAAAATCATTATCGCCTAGAACGAGATGCCGGAACCGAAGGTTATGGGATTGGTCTTTGTCTTTGCCAACGTATTATCAGGGCGCACTATGGACAAATTTGGGTAGACTCCAACCCTCATGGCGGTGCATGGTTCCATTTTACACTCCCCGTCTATCCTGCTTAAACAATTCACAATCAGGGTGAATCACAAATTATGTAAGCGCAAGCCTACTCTTCTCCTGACGCAGACGCTACGCGAACACGGCGAACCCGTAGGTATTACGTAGCTTGCTTCCGCATAGCGGTATTACGAATTACGTAGGCGCAAGCCTACTCTTCGAGAACGCCTTACGGCGAACCCGTAGGGTATTACGAATTACGAATTACAAATTATTTCCCCATTGACAAATCCGATTCCGTCCTGTGGCCTTTGCTTGATAAAGCGCTTTATCAGCCACAGCAATTAGGTCAGCCGGTGAAGAATCCCACGTAGGAGTTATCGTAGCTACGCCCATACTCAGAGTAATGTGTGAACTCACAGCAGATTGATGATGAGGAATGCGTAAATTTCTCACACTAGCTTGCATGACATTAGCGACATACATTGCACCATCTGCATGGGTATATGGCATGATCACAGCAAATTCTTCACCACCGTAACGGGCTACCAAATCTCTATGTTTTTGTGCCTTGTGGTCTAAAACTACACCTACTTTTTGTAAGCAAACATCTCCCGCCGGATGTCCATACTCATCATTATAAAATTTAAAAAAGTCGATATCACACAAAATTAGAGATAAAGCCGCACCTTCTTGCGCTAAATTAATCCATTGTGCATTGAGGTAATTATCAAAGCGTCGGCGATTAGCTAGACCAGTCAGTCCATCTACATTAGCTAACTCTTGTAAAGCTAAATTTGCTGCTTCTAACTGTTTATAAACTTGTGCTTGTTGTAGCAATCTACGTAATCGCTGACGTAAAACTGCCCAATGAATAGGCTTAGTAATGTAATCAGTTGCGCCTGCTTCAAAAGCACGATCTACAGATTCTGGATCATTCAAACTAGTAATCATCAATATAGGAGTACGTTCCCATAATTTAGAAATCACAGTATTACCCAAGCCAGAATCAGTATCTAAATTTGCTAAAGCAGAAATTAATTTATTCCGGGCGACTTGGAGTAATTGGCGACAACAAGTAAAACCATCCATGACAGGCATCATCGCATCCAGCAAAACTATATCTGGTTGAACAGTCTCGTAGGCATCTAAACATTGCTTACCATCTGTCACTTCTATGACTCGATAACCTTCTTGCTCCATAGCTTCACGCAACAATACTCGGATGGTTTTGTCATCATCAGCCACCAAAATTACCGGAGGTTGTTTAGAAAGAGAATATGGGCTTATGCCTGACATGAGTTGCGTTCCATAGAAAATCAGCGTTTTGATGGTTAAAAAATGGGGAAAAGCCTCCCTTAATAGCTAAACGGCCTGTAAGCGATCGCATTTTGAAGTTGGTCGAAATTGATCATTGCTTCCGTAAGTTAAGCTAATATTTACCCTCATCTTGTTACACATGATCAAGAAGTGTTATTTTATATTTCCCTACTGATAAAGCTTAATTGCCAGATTCAGCAAAACTTCAAATGTTAACTATAGTTCTTTACTAATGAACTGACGGGAGATATTAAGGTCACACCACGCAATGAAAACTAACTTCACACCATTTGCAGGATGAAGCCTTGTCAGTATTCAATAGTCAGTAGCAAAGATATTTTAAAACCGCACTAAAGCGTAGTCATGATACAAAGAAATAAGGCTTCAGTCCATTCCACTACTGCGCCGTAGGTGTCACCAGTATGTCCACCTAATTTGTGATTGAACCATGCACCAGTTAAAGTAGCGATCGCACTCCCAGCCGCAACCATAATAATTGAGGTGAGCAAACGCCGACCATTTATTAGCCAGAATAAACCACTGACAGCGAGCATTAACAGCAATCCTGGTAGTAAATCTGTGTATGACTTAATTGCTTGTTTGTGAAATGCCCCTTTACCGGTGGGTTTTAAATAAGGATAGCAGGCGATCGCTAGTTGTTGTCCCCATCTTCCCCAGCCACAAGTTGCCATTAATATCAGCCATCGATGTTGCCCAATATCCGTTAAGGCAGATGTTTTGAGTACAATAATAGCGATCGCTGCCATAGCCCCAAATGCACCTGTAGCACTATCTGCCATTACCTCCAACCGCCGTTCTGGATTACCCACGGCTAAACCATCAGCCGTATCCATTGCCCCATCTAAATGTAATCCTCCGGTGATAGCTATCCACAGTCCTACGATTAAAGCACTACGAGTTAATACTGAAATACCGAAGTAGTTTATACCTAAATCAAGCAGTCCTAAAATTCCTCCGATCAATAAACCTACCAATGGAACAAGGCGTGACACTGCTTGAAAATCTAACCCATTCACATAAGGCAGAGGAATACTAGTATAAAAAACAATACTTGCGACAAAATTCAATAGCAGCTTTTGCCACCACTGAGGCTGCTTTTCCATGTTCTTATCTCTCAGTTTGAAGAGAAAGGATACTATCTTACTAGATTCAAGTCAATTGATGAGAAATCGCTGGGGAAGTGCTTGTAGTACTTATTTAAAGGTAAAGTAACGCGGTGTGCAAATTTCTCTCAAACCTAACCCCCAACCCCTTCCCTTGTAGGGAAGGGGAGCAAGATTCAAAGCCTCTCTCCGTTTCGGGGAGAGGTTTGGAGAGGGGTTTTCAGAATAAGTCGCACATCGCGTAAAGTATTGAAAAGATAAAAGTATGGTGTTTTCTAGCGATTTAGTTAAATCAAAATGCTTGAGAGTAGATGGTAAGCGGATAGTAAATTCAGTATTCATGGTTTTGCTAATAGTAGGAGCGATCGCTGACAAACCTACTGTTAGTTTTGCCGCAACTACTCAAGACGTGCTTACCTTAGACAAGTCTACATTTAAACCTGTGTCACAAAACCAGGCGATTTACCGGAGCGATCGCTTGCGGTTACAGTTTAATTATTCTCTGCCAGATTTTGTAGTCGAGGACAAAACGTTTAGTTCTGGAAATAATGTTAACTCACCCTTACTTGCTATAGATATTTGGACTAAAAATCACGCGCAAAAAATTCGCGCTGGAGACTATGCAGGTGGTACAGAATACCCTGCTAATGTACATATAAATGTATATAATAATCCGCGAAAATTGACTTTACAACAGTGGGTGAAACAGAGTAACCAATTCTCTATTACCCGTGATTTTAAACCTGCCAAAATTGCTAGACAAACTGGAATAAAATTTCAATCTAGCGGCTTGTATGAAAATGAACACGTAGTTTTTGTCAACCCTAGAGACTCGCGGATTATTGTCGTGACATTATCAAAAACTGGTTATGGCAATAACGATGCTATTTATCGTCGAGCGTATCAACAGATTGTCAACTCATTTGTATTTTTAAATAAATAAATAAATAAATAAATAAGAGCGCACAGATATCTGTGCGCCTTTAAGTTTAATGAATAATTCGGGTTAGTGTCCTAATAATTTATCTCGCAATTGTTTGATGCGATCGCGTAATTTTGCTGCCTCTTCAAACTCTAAGTTTTTTGCTGCTGCTTTCATCTGGACTTCGAGTTTTTCAATCAAGTTAGGAATCTCTTCTAAGGGTAGTTCATCTAGATGTTCTTCCACAACTTTTAAGTCTGTGGCATTTAAACGTCGAGACACTTCTAAGAAAGACAAGATTGCATTACTCGATTTTTTCACAATTGGTTGTGGTGTAATCCCATGCAGACGATTATAAGCGATTTGAATATTACGTCGTCTTTCTGTTTCTTCAATAGCTTTAATCATGCTGTCTGTTAAATTATCAGCATATAAAATTGCTTGTCCTCGGATGTGACGCGCGGCTCTACCAATAGTTTGAATTAAAGAACGTTCCGCCCGTAAAAAACCTTCCTTATCAGCATCCATAATTGCCACTAAGGAAACTTCCGGTAAGTCTAAACCTTCCCTTAATAAGTTGACTCCAACTAATACATCGAAGCTACCTTGACGCAAGTCTTGCAAAATTTCAATGCGCTGAATAGAATTAATTTCTGAATGCAAATAGCGTACACGAATACTATGTTCTTGCAAGTATTCTGTTAAGTCTTCTGCCATGCGTTTAGTCAGAGTGGTAATCAAAACCCTTTCATTCAGGTCTACTCTGTCTTTAATTTCTCCTAATAAATCATCAATTTGTCCCTCTGTAGGACGCACGGAAATATCTGGATCAATTACACCCGTAGGACGAATAACTTGTTCAACTATCTGATTTTGCGAAACTTCTAATTCCCAATCTCCTGGTGTGGCAGAAACAAAAATACATTGACTGACCTTTTGCCAAAATTCCTCTGCTTTCAAAGGACGGTTATCAGCCGCACTAGGAAGTCTAAATCCATGTTCAATTAAGACTTTCTTTCTGGCTTGGTCGCCATTATACATTCCCCGAATTTGGGGAACGGTGACGTGTGATTCATCAATCACTAAAAGCCAATCTTTAGGAAAATAATCAATTAAACATTCTGGTGGTTCCCCAGCTTTTCTCCCAGCTAAATGACGAGAATAGTTTTCTACACCGTTACAATAACCAACTTCACGCAACATTTCTAAATCGTAGCGTGTCCTCTGATCTATACGTTGCGCTTCTAATAGTTTACTGGCTACTTCTAAATCAGCTTTTTGCTGTTTTAATTCAGCCGCAATATCATCACAAGCTATTTCTAAACGTTCCTCTGGGGTGACAAAGTGTCGTGCAGGGTAGATATTAATAGCTTCCAAACTGTTGATAATTTCCCCCGTTACTGGGTCAATGTAGCGAATTGCGTCAATTTCATCACCAAAAAATTCTACCCGAATAATTCGATCTTCATAAGCGGGGCCGATTTCTAAAACATCACCCCGGACACGAAACCGTCCTCGTCCCATTTCAATATCGTTACGACTGTACTGCACAGAGGCTAAATCTCGCAGCACTTCACGCTGGTTCACTTCCATGCCAATTTTTAGAGGAATAGCCGCTTTCAGGTATTCTGCGGGAATTCCCAAACCGTAGATACAGCTAATAGAAGCAACGACAATCACATCCCGACGCTCAAATAGCGATCGCGTAGCAGAATGTCGTAACATATCTATCTCATCGTTAATTGCCGCAGTTTTCTCAATATATGTATCAGTGACGGGAATATACGCCTCCGGCTGATAATAATCGTAGTAGCTGACGAAATATTCAACAGCATTGTGTGGAAAGAATTCTCGCAATTCATTACACAGCTGTGCCGCTAGGGTTTTATTATGAGCTAGAACTAGAGTCGGCTTACCTATTTTCTCAATTACTGCTGCTACTGAGAATGTCTTACCTGTTCCTGTTGCACCTAATAAGGTTTGGTAACGATTACCAGATTGAATGCTAGCAACTAACTGAGCGATCGCTAATGGTTGATCACCCGTTGGACTAAAGGGAGCTTGCAGACCAAATTCTCTCATACATTTGTACTAAGAAATACCCTATCTCATAGTAACGATATTGCGCTGTTCTTGGGAGAATAGGGAAAGAGCGTTTGTAGTTCCCGTTGTTGATTCATGATGAGGAGGTTAAGAGTATGGATGAATTTATGCAAGCTGCCATTCAAGAAGCACAGCAAGGTAGACAAGAAGGGGGAATTCCCATCGGTTCTGTGCTTGTCAAAGATGGCAAACTGGTAGGCAAAGGACACAATAAACGTGTACAAGACAGTGATCCTGTTACCCATGCCGAAATCGATTGTCTCCGTAACGCAGGGAGAATTGGCAGCTACAGAGGCACAACTTTATACTCAACACTTATGCCGTGTTATTTGTGCGCTGGCGCTGTAGTCCAGTTTGGGATCAAAAAAGTCATCGTTGGTGAATCAAAAACTTTTCCCGGCGCTAAAGATTTTATGGTGTCTCACGGGGTAGAAGTGATTGATTTAAATCTAGATGAATGCGAACAAATGATGAGTGAATTTATCGCTAGTAATTCAGAGTTGTGGAATGAAGATATTGGCAAATAGTCATTGGTCATTGGTCATTGGTCATTGGTAAAACTCTCACCCATTACCCATTACCCATTCCCCTTTCCTTGAGAAAAGCATCAAACCTCACCCTATCAGGCAAAGAAGTTTGTGCGCCTATTTTTGTTGTGGCTAATGCACCTGCGGCTGTACCCCACACAACTGCTTGATGTAGGGAAAGTCCGTTGTAAAGTGCGGCTGCTAAACCAGCATTGAAAGCATCACCAGCAGCAACGGTATCAATAGCATTAACCGAGAAAGCTGGAACAAAAAATGTTTCCTCAGCAGTTGCACAGACAACACCTTTTGCACCTAATTTAGCGATCGCACACTTTACCCCCCGTTGCAATAAAACCTCAGTTGCTTTCACTGCTGTATCTTCTTCATCCACGGTAAAACCTACTAATTGACTTGCTTCTACTGCATTGGGTGTGATGATATCGACCAATGGATAAAGTTCTGCTGGTAAATTAGTGTGAGCAGGTGCAGGATCTAAAATAACTGTAATCCCGGCATTTTTTGCTGCTTGGGCAGCTGCTATAACGGCATTGATGGGAATTTCTAATTGTAAAAGTAATGTTATAGCTGTTGGTAATAAAGATGATAATCGCTCTACATCTTCTTGATCGACACGCCCATTTGCACCAGGAATCACCACAATTTGATTTTCCCCATCACTATCCACATTAATAATTGCGACTCCAGAACTCACACTTTCATCTATCAAAATTTCCTCAGTTTGTACACCTGCTTCTTGCAAATTTTGCATCAGTTCTGCACTAAAATTCTGTTTGCCAACACGCCCTACCATGTGGGTAGGAACACCCAATCGCGCTAATGCTACTGCTTGATTTGCACCTTTACCTCCAGGAATTTTAAAAAACTCTTGTCCTAACAAAGTTTCCCCAGCCATAGGTAATCGAGGTACTATTGCTACTAAATCTATATTGATGCTGCCAAAAACAATAATACCCATAATTAATTCGTAATTCGTAATGACGCTCGTTCGCTCTTAGAGGTTGTTTGAAAAGTCTAAATTAATACTAGCCTTGGCGATTAGAAATCGCGGCTACACAGACAAAACCCACCTTCGTGGGTTAAAAAACCTAATTTTATGTTAGTCCGCGTAGGCGGACTTAGCTTGTGTAATAGCGAATTATATTCGCCCAAAACTTTTCAAGACGAATTTTGAATTGGTATAACCTATTATTTATCAGCTAGAACTTGATCTGTTACCTGTTCTAGTAATTGCCAAATATCCTCCACCCATTCCAGATGCTCTGGTTTCATTAAGCATGAGCGTAGACAAGTTACTTTGTCTTGATCAGGCTCCATTTCTGGATGGACATCAGTGAATAATTCTACATTGAGATGGGCGATCGCTAAATGGAGATTTTTTTGAGCTGCGGCAGTAAAAATATCTTTTGCCAATTGGGAAGCAATACTAGCACTCTTGGCGCGGGGAGTCCAAACTAAAATATCGAGTTCTGGAGAAAAGGGTATGACAAATCTGCCATCAGCTTGAATTTTTTGTGCCAAAGCCACCGCCGCCGTGCGACAATGGCTGATTTCAGTCGCAAATTCTCCCTCACGAGTGTAAGGTAGCAAACGCTGTGTTGCCCAGAGTGCCACAGCCGAGGCTCCAGGTCGAGAACATTCTAAGCTAATTTCACCGAGATGTAGTTCTGATGAGGTGAAGTAAGTAAAAGCACACTCATGTTGATAAAATGTGCCTACCGTCGGATCTGCAAAAATGACACAACCACAACCATAGGGCTGAAGACCGTGTTTATGAGGGTCGATGACAATAGAGTCAACAGCTGACAAACTATCATACGCAGCTCTAGTAGTCTCGGTTAAATTATTTGCCAAAGTAAAATAACCACCATAGGCAGCATCAGCATGAATACGGAAATGGTATTGCGATCGCAACTCCAAAATTGCTGGTAGAGGATCTACAGAACCAGTCGCCGTAGTTCCCATTGTGACAACAACAGTGCCAATATCACCAGCTTTGAGGAGAGTTTCTAGCGCCTCTAGATCCATTCGGCCAAAGCAGTCGCTTTTGACTGGGGCAAAAGGCAAACCCAGCACACCACAAATCCGTTCGTGTGTATAATGTGATTGCTCAGAAGCGACAATCTTTAAGCCAGGCTTGACTTTTCCTGCTACCCACAAAGCTTCTAAGTTAGCGATCGTCCCACCACCGCACAGATGACCAAGAAAAGTTTCCCAGCCAAACATCTGGGCTATTTCCTTGACTGCTTCTTTTTCCATGAAGGTACTAGCTCGTCCTCCATCCAAAGCATGATTATTCGGATTAATCCACATGGAGAGCATATAAGCCAAACGTGCGATCGGATGAGGCGGTTTGAGCATTTGTCCTACATACAGGGGATGAGGATAAGGAAAGTTATCCTGCATTCGGGTTGCCACTTCCAATAAAACAGTCCGCAGACTCTCTAATTGGTATGGAGAGTTGAATTCTGGCATCCCTTGAAAACCCAATTCCAATTTATCAAGAGCCTCGAATAGTAATTGCAAACTCTCTTTTTCTAGCATCTATTTTTAAATACTGATAATTTGCTTGTTTACAAGTTAGCATTAATTGGCTGATGAGTGATTTTCTGTTTAGGTTGGGTTAAAAATGCACACTTGGCACTGGCACAATTGGGAAGGACTATCTTATTTAAGTTGTAGCCTTTTAAAAGATTGGCAACACGGCTTTTTTACTCACCAGTTTTGGCCGATGTTGCCTCCAGAATTGACAAAGCTGCTGCACCCAGAAGCATCAGCATATCGCTTGAAACAAGTACATGGAAATACAGTTCTGACACCCCAAGAAATAGATCAGCAACTTTGTCTGATTGAAGATGATTTAGCCTTGGCAGATGGTTTAGTTAGCGAACAACCCCTACAAGCAATCTGGGTAGCCAGCGCCGATTGTACACCAGTTTTAATTGGCGATGTCCAAACTGGACAAGTGGCAGCACTCCATGCAGGTTGGCGGGGTACAGCTAAACAAATTGTTCCCCAAGCGATCGCTCGTCTGCAAGCCCAAGGCAGTAAATTAGATGATTTACGAATTGCTATGGGGCCAGCCATTGCTGGTGAAGTTTACCAAGTCTCGGTGGAGGTAGCAGCAGAAATTGGTGCTAGCATCATCTCTGGTGATGATCCTCACAAAATTGTCCAAGCATTACACGCATTACCCCATTCTCCCTTACTAGCTGATCCCGAACCGGGTAGAGTCCGAGTTGATGTCCGTCAAGTCAATACTTTGCAACTACAAAACTTAGGTATCAGTGTCGAGCAAATAGCGATCGCACCTTACTGCACATATCAAACCCCAGAACATTTCTTTTCCTATCGCCGTGAACAAGAGAAAAAAGTCCAGTGGTCAGGAATTGTTAGTGGGAGAATAGGGGAATAGGGGTGCAGGGGGGCAGGGGAGGCAGGGGAGAAAATACAACCGACTATTGCCTATTGACTATTGACCCTTGACTATTGACCATTGACTATTGACCATTGACCATTGACCATTGACCATTGACCAATAACTAATGACTTCTGTTAGAATGCAGAGCTGCGGCATTCGCTCTCAGTCTTAGCGCTATTGCCCATCCAGCTTTAGAAATTTTGTTTATCTGCCTTAGACTGATGCCGCCAGTGGCGACAGGCCGATGTTATTTATGGAGTTCTATGTCTTTTTCTCATCTCGGCTTGTCCCCAGAAATTATTCGTGCAGTCACCGAGCGGGGGTACACTAAACCCACGCCAATTCAGATGCAAGCGATTCCTGCTGTCTTGTCAGGTAGCGATCTTTTAGCCGGCGCACAAACTGGTACTGGCAAAACAGCCAGCTTCACCTTGCCACTCTTGCATCGGTTGTCAGAAAACAGTGTTAAAAGTACATCGAATAAAAGCTCGGCAATTCGAGCGCTGATTCTCACCCCGACTCGTGAACTAGCCGCACAAGTGGAAGAAAGCGTGCGTGACTACGGCAAGTACCTGAAATTAAACCCGATGGTGATGTTTGGTGGAGTCAGCATTAATCCGCAAAAACGGCTTTTACAGGGTCGCGTGGATATTCTAGTCGCAACCCCAGGACGATTGCTAGACCATGTACATCAGGGTACAGTCAACCTGTCACAGGTGGAAATTTTAGTTCTGGATGAAGCAGATCGAATGTTAGACATGGGTTTTATTCGTGATATCCGGCGCATTCTTTCCCTGTTGCCCAAGCAACGCCAAAATTTGCTATTTTTCGCCACCTTCTCAGACAAAATTAAGGAACTAGCCACCGGACTATTAGATCGTCCGAAGATGATCGAGGTAGCACGCCGCAACGTTACCGCCGAAACAGTGGCACAGAAAATCTACAAAGTAGAACGCGACAGAAAGCGCCAATTACTTGCTCACTTGATTCGGAAGGATAATTGGTATCAAGTACTAGTCTTCACTCGCACAAAGTATGGTGCTGATCGTTTAGTCAAGCAATTGGCTGATGAGCGTATTCAAGCACTAGCTATCCACGGGAATAAAAGCCAGTCGGCGCGTACCCACGCTCTAGCAAAGTTCAAGAATGGCAGTTTACAAGTGTTAGTAGCAACCGACATTGCTGCACGAGGTCTTGACATCAGTGAATTACCTCATGTCGTCAATTTCGATCTGCCCAATGTCCCAGAAGATTATGTTCATCGTATAGGTCGTACTGGCCGCGCTGGCGCGTCGGGTGAAGCCATATCCCTGGTATCTGTTGATGAATACCATCTGTTAGCAGATATCGAAAAACTGATTGAAAAACGATTGCCTGTGGAAGTAGTTACTAATTTTGGTGTCACTTCCCACACCAAACCAGAACCAATTGCCGATGAACGCAAGCATACACCCAAAGATAGCCCGCGTCCACCCCGATCCAATACTAAATCCTTGCCCCAAAAATCAGCGAAAAAATCAACACCAAGAAGGGTGACAGGTAGTAAAAAGTTTGATGCTCGTCCCAGCTCATCCCGTCGTGGAGCTAAACGAAGCGATCGCTAGTATATCATTTTTACCAAACCCCGTTGGGGCGGGTGTAGAGGGGTAGGGTTGTAGGGAAAAAAGATGTCAATCCTATCTGTAGAGGCATTGTCAAAATATCTCTAACCCGTTACTAGATTAGTAACGGTGCAAAAAACTTAAGCAAGAAGCATGGAAACTAAACAGCTAGGAAAAACCGATGTCTTTGTGAGTGCCATTGGTTTAGGTGGGATGCCAATGTCAGTATATGACCGCCCTCCAGAATCGCAGTCCATCCCAGTGATTCACCGCGCTTTGGATTTGGGTATTACATTTATTGATACTGCCGACTCTTATTGCAAAGATGAGTCCGATAAGCACCACAATGAAAGACTGATTCACAAAGCACTTGCTAGTTACCCTGGTGATGTCAGCCAAGTAATTGTCGCCACCAAAGGCGGTTTAATGCGTCCTCATCAAAACTGGACACGCAACGGCAATCCCGAACATCTGCGACAAACAATTCGTGCCAGCTTTGCAGCCTTGGGTGGTGAAAAACCCATCGACCTTTGGCAATACCACTCTCCAGACCCGCAATATACCATTGCCCAATCCCTAGCACCAGTAAAAGCAGCTGTAGAGGAAGGTTTAATTCGATTTGTGGGAGTTTCTAATTTTTCCGTAGCACAAATTAAACAAGCACAAGATGTAGTAGATATTATCTCCGTCCAAAATCAATACAGTCCTTGGGAACGACAACCAGAAACCGATGGTGTATTGGAATATTGTGAGCAAGAAGGATTGACATTTTTACCTTGGAGTCCTTTTGGTGGTCGTCGTCGCTATCAAGACCTACAAGATATTCCGGCGATCGCTCAATTAGCTAAAGACAAAGGCGTATCTGTATACTGTATTGTACTAGCGTGGTTGCGTGCCAAGTCCCCATCCATTTTACCTATCCCCGGCGCAAGCAAAGTTTCCAGCATCGAAGACACAGTCCAAGCTATTGGAGTCAAACTATCTGAAGCAGAAGTACAAAAAATTAGTGTAGTTAGGTAATGGGTATTGGGTATTGGGTATTGGGTACTGGGTATTGGCTAAGAGTTTTACTAATGACCATTAACCATTAACCATTGACCATTAACCATTGACCATTGACCATTGACCATTGACCATTGACCATTGACCATTAACCATTGACCATTGACCATTAACCATTGACCATTGACCATTAACCATTAACCATTGACCATTAACCATTAACCATTGACCATTAACCATTAACCATTGACCATTAACCATTAACCATTGACCATTAACCATTAACCATTGACCATTAACCATTAACCATTGACCATTGACCATTAACCATTGACCATTGACCATTGACCATTGACCATTGACCAATAACTACCCGCAGTTCCTCAATTTGGGGTAAGATCGAAAGCCTGCCAATAAATGATGCTTGCTGACAGGAGATACTTGTATGGCCCGGTTGTATTATGACACAGATGCTAATTTAGACCTTTTAACAGGAAAAACCATTGCTATCATCGGCTACGGTTCCCAAGGTCACGCCCACGCCCTCAACTTGAAAGATAGTGGTTTGAATGTCATTGTGGGGCTATATCCAGGTAGTAAGTCAGCAGCAAAAGCCCAAGCAGCTGGGTTGACTGTGAAAAATGTGGCAGATGCTGCCAACGCTGCCGATTTCATCATGATTTTATTACCTGATGAAGTCCAAAAAACAGTTTATCTCAACGAAATTGCCCCCAACTTAGAAGAAGGCAATGTACTGGCCTTTGCCCACGGGTTTAATATTCACTTTGGACAAGTCGTACCACCTGCCAATGTAGATGTAGTGATGGTAGCACCCAAAGGCCCTGGACATTTAGTCCGTCGGACTTACGAACAAGGTGAAGGTGTCCCCGCCCTGTTTGCAGTGTATCAAGATGCTAGTGGTAAGGCACGCGATCGCGCCTTAGCCTATGCTAAAGGTATCGGTGGGAGTCGTGCTGGTGTTCTAGAAACAACATTCCGCGAAGAAACAGAAACCGATTTATTTGGTGAACAAGCTGTATTATGCGGTGGTTTGAGTGCTTTAATTAAAGCCGGTTTTGAAACTTTATTAGAAGCAGGTTATCAGCCAGAGTTGGCTTATTTTGAATGTCTCCACGAAGTCAAGTTAATTGTGGACTTGGTGGTAGAAGGTGGTTTAGCAAAAATGCGTGATAGCATTTCCAATACTGCTGAATACGGTGATTATACCCGTGGTCCTCGCATTGTCACCGAACAAACCAAAGCTGAAATGCGGAAGATTCTCAGTGAAATTCAATCAGGTCAATTTGCACGAGAGTTTGTTTTAGAAAACCAATCTGGTAAGCCTGGATTTACTGCTTTGCGTCGTCAAGAAGCTGAACATAAAATTGAAGAAGTTGGCAAAGAACTACGAGCAATGTTTAGCTGGTTAAAGAAAGCTTAAAAATTCTGGTAATTTGCATATATGCTCTATAAAAGACGTGGCCTAGCTACGTCTTTTAATTTACGGCTGGATTTTTTAATGGTAAATTGTCATTAAAAATATCAGTTTAAATTTTTTCTCAAAAATACTGTTGTCTGCGACGCTAACATTATAAAGTCTCAAAGACTATCCCGATCAAGGCTGTGGTGGCAAGTATTATTTCTCCCACATTGAAAATTATTTTGGCAAATGCAATTTTAAGTGACTGCAAATACATTCGATAGTAACAGCAACTGCTTCACAGCTTTTGGTTATTTCGATATAGGAGGTCAAGATGGCTAAGATGGCACTAGTGATTGGGGTCAGCGATTACGAACCTGGTTTGACACCCTTGCCTGGAGCTGCTAGAGATATAGAGGCAATGCGGCAAGTATTACAGCAGCCCGATGTGGGTGCTTTTAATGAAGTCAATACATTGTTAAATCCTACACCTCAACAGATGCAGGAAGCAATTGAAACGTTGTTTTCCGGTCGCAAGAAAGACGATTTAGTACTGCTGTTTTTCTCTGGTCATGGTGTCAAAGACAACAATGGTAAGCTGCATTTAGCTACTCGCATCACTCGTAAAACCCCACAGGGAGAACTAATTCGCGCCACAGCAGTTTCAGCCAGTTTTGTCCAAGACATTATGAGTAATAGCCGTTCTAAGCGACAAGTTGTTATTCTGGATTGTTGCTTTAGTGGAGCATTTGCGGAGGGTTGGTTAGCAAAAGATGATAGTTCTGTAGATGTTAAAAGCCAATTGGGAGGAGAAGGACGAGCTGTGCTTACGTCTTCGACTTCCACCCAGTATTCCTTTGAGCAGGAAGGATCAGACCTTTCGACTTACACTCGTTATCTAGTCGAGGGAATTGCGACTGGAGCAGCAGATATTGATAGCGATGGTGTAGTTTCCATTGATGAACTGCATGAGTATGCCAAAGGGAAAGTTCAAGAAGCTGCGCCAGCAATGAAACCAGAAATTTATGCCGTGAAAGAAGGCTACAAAATCCGTCTTTTTCAAGCACCCATCGAAGATCCAAAACTAAGGTATCGCAAAGAAGTTGAGCATTTTGCCATTCGTGGCGTGATTTCTGTCGTAGGGCGTAATACCTTAGATGCCTTACGAGATGGGTTAGGACTGCTACCAGAAGTTGCGGCAACAATTGAAGATGAGGTACTCAAACCTTACCGAGAGTACCAGAAAAGATTGCACCGTTATCAGCAAGTTTTAGTTGAGGCGATTGGGCGTGAGCATTCTCTCAGTCGCCACACTCAATACGAGTTAAAACATTTACAACGGGTTTTACAACTCAGAGATGAAGACATTGCTTTAATTGAAGCACAAATTACTTCTCACAAAAAAGCAATTCAACCTTCAGGTGAAGCGGAGAAAGAGATGTCGGTGCAAACTTCCGACGGATCTGAAGATGTGACACTTGTCAACCCGTCAAACACAGTTCTTTTAGCTACAAGCCCAGATGAACTTCCTTTGCCACCGAGAATTAGACCTCCACAGGCTATTTCTGAGACATTTGTGCGAAACCCTAAACTCCTGATGGGAGTAAGCATTGCTGCTGCTTTAGCTTTAGTCGCTTATTTACTGGTGACATTATCCCGCGAGCAACCAATTAAATCACCAACATCGATCGCCAGTCCTACTTCTGCTGATGCAACCAAGAATAGTTCATTAGACCTCTATAATCAGGCATTTGACAAACAAAAGCAAGGCAATAACCAAGGTGCGATCGCAGATTACACTCAAGCAATTAAAATTAATCAAAACTGGGGAACAGATAATCCTGATACTAACTACTATGGTATTGCCTCTGCCTATTTCAATAGAGGTTTTGTTCACTATTCATTGAGCGAATTTCGCCCTGCTTTTGACAATTTTCAGCAGGCAGTTAATTTTAAGTCTGATCTAGCTATTGCCTATTACTATCGGGGACTTGCTCGCTACTTCTCAGATAAAGATCGCCAAGGAGCGCTCAGAGATTTAATGCAGGGAATTACTATCAACAAAAACTGGGGAGCTATCAATCCGGCAGCTAACTATTTTGGTAAAGCCTCTGCTGTCTTTAGCTTGGGAGATATCAACTCTGAACTAGGCAACATACCAGAAGCTATTAAAAATTACCAAGATGCCATTTCTCTGTTTCAGAAAAGGGGCGAGATATTCAATGCCCAAAAAGCACAGGACAGAATTAAAGAACTTCAAAAGCGCAATAAGTAATACCATTTCACGTTAATCACGATACACATAAATTAAATTATGTAGAGACGTTGCACTGCAACGTCTCTATAAGGATTTCGGGCAACTTAAATTACACAACAAATAGGGGTAGGTTTGAAACCCACCCCTCTGTTTTTTGATATTCTCCGTCCAACGGCTAAGGCGACAGGCTTTAAACTATCAACTAAACTCACCATATCCTCCAGAGATAAAGCTTGACGAGCATCAGATACAGATTTTTCTGGTTCTGGGTGACACTCAATAATTAACCCATCAGCACCACAAGCTACAGCCGCCTTGGCTACTGGTGCAACTAGTTCCCGTTTACCAACGGCGTGGGAAGGATCAACAATCACAGGTAAGTGGGTAATTTGCTTGAGTGCGGCGACTGCACCTAAATCTAAAACGTTGCGGGTGTAATTATCGAAGCTGCGAATACCTCGTTCGCACAGCACCACATCAGGATTACCATGACTGACAACATATTCAGCCGCCATCACGAATTCTTCGATTGTGGCTGCTAAACCACGCTTGAGGAGTATGGGTTTACCAGCTTGCCCTAAAGCTTTGAGCAAGTCGAAGTTCTGCATATTCCGGCTACCCACCTGCAACATATCCGCATGAGTTGCAATTACTTCAATTTGCGAAATTGCCATAACTTCGGTGATGACTGGAATATTATAGTGCGATCGCACTCGCGCTAAAACTTCTAATCCAACTTCTCCCATTCCCTGAAAAGCATAGGGAGAAGTACGCGGTTTGTAAACACCACCACGTAAAGCATGGACAGTTTCTCCGCCTAGTTTTTGAGCTACTGTCTGCATTTGCTCTAAACTCTCTACCGCACAAGGGCCACCGATAATCACCAATTCCTCTCCACCGAAAGCAACGGTGTCTGAGAGTCGAACAATTGTTTGATGACCAGGGTGAGATTGGGCAACAAGTTTGGCATTAATCATGATTTAATTCTCCTAATAGGTTGGTCATTGGTCAATAGTCAATAGTCAATAGTCAATAGTCATTAGTCATTAGTCAATAGTCATTAGCAATTCTTACTCCCTCACTCGCTCTCTCACTCCCTCACTCTTTACTCAGCACTCAGCACTCAGCACTCCTCACTCCTCACTCACTCACTAAAAAAAAGCCCAGAACCTCTCGTGTTCCGGGCGCGTATGATTTATCAGCATGACGCTATTTACCCGGAATTTGCTCTGGGCCAAAAGTAAAAGCTATAAAACCAATTACTGAAATAGGTCGTCATGATGAGATTTTGCTCCTAAAAAACAAAAACCGCAGAGTCTGCTCTGCGGTTCACTGGGCGGTTTCCAACGGAAAACTCGACTCACTCCCAGTGAACCGCCTTGCACCAAAAATAAAAATAGTAGGTTTTGCTGAACATTTGTATAAATGTAGGGTAAAAGATATATATGTGCGCTATTGTAAAACGAATATATCAGAAGAATTTGCTAGTGTCAAGACCAATAAAACCTCTCAAAAAACGATAAACTCAGTACAAATCTAGGACTAAAAACCTGTTACTGATAGAGATAGACAATAAGTTTCTTGTTAGTAGACATCAGCATATGGATATAGATTTTATTTTTTAGGTAGTGGTAATAAATGAGAAGAATTATCAGTGAAATAGGCTGTAAAATTAATCTATTTTGGTAATTCTTTGAGAATTTGACATTTCCACAACAATCTTGAATCACAACCTAACTTGATTATGCCCAGGTCTAAACTCTTCACTAAATCTTTTGATCCTCATGGTGTTTATCCTTGCCCAGTTTGTCGAGTAGGTAAAATTTCTCATATACCCTTGATGGAAGCAATG
Organism: Nostoc sp. TCL26-01; assembly: GCF_013393945.1. Taxonomy (NCBI): domain Bacteria; kingdom Bacillati; phylum Cyanobacteriota; class Cyanophyceae; order Nostocales; family Nostocaceae; genus Nostoc; species Nostoc sp. TCL26-01. The sequence continues at coordinate 1,539,632 of NZ_CP040297.1, read as the reverse complement.
GGTTGTGATTTTTGCCATGAGATTTTTACTGTCAATGTAGAACAACAGCAAATCAAGATGCCTTCTCGACAACCCCCGTTGATTTGGCGATGGAATGGTTTTAATTGGGCAGAAGCGCAATTAGAAGGTGTGGAGTTAGGTTGGGGGTATGGTTTAGCTGCGGCATCTTTTATCTTGCTGCCGACAACTTTAATTGGCATAGTAGCTTATTATTTTCCCCCCACGCCTGGGGATATTTTTACCTGGTTCCCATACATTTGGACAATATTAACTTTTTTGTCGCATTTATCAATTATTATTTGGATTTTTATAGAAGTCTATCAGATTCCTGTGGCTGCATATTTACGAGCTATGAATAGATGGAGAAATCGGCAAATGGAAAGATAATAAAAAGGAGTCAGAATACAGGAGTCAGAATACAGCACTAGGGGCGAGATTTTAAACCAAGATTCATCCGCCAGTCGGACTCCAATTCATGCTGACTTCTGACTCCTGACTCCTGTATTTTGTTAGATAAAATCTGGCAATGGTAAGAAGTTTCATTGGTTTGCTGATGAAGGGCAAATTTTATTTAGAAATAATCAAGGTGTCAGGTGTACATAATCCCCACTCAATTCTGACTCCTGAAGGTTTTCTTGATAAAAAATTGTTGATAGACTGAGTACGCTGCGATAGGCTTATATAATGTCTAAGGACTGAATTTTCCCCGCAGAACTACTACTGCCCAGTCCTAATCTACAAATAGGGAGGGCTAAATCTTTCTTTATTAAGTTGATTCTCCACTAAAATATCTTATGAGCGAGTTGGAGCGATATTATCGGGTTTTGGAATTGGAACCTGGAGCCACCCTTGAGGAAGTTAACCAGGCTTATAAAGATTTGGTTTTTGTGTGGCATCCGGATCGCCTTCCCAAAGACAATCTTCGCTTGCAACAAAAAGCACAGGATAAGCTCAAAGCAATTAATGAAGCGAGGGAAAAGTTACGCTCTTTCAACGGCAAACAGCAAACAATCTATCCCTCTTCACCATATCACCCGCCAAAATCATCGGCTAATACCTATCCACCACCAAAGCAAAGTTCCGATTTAAGTGGTAAGGATTTTAGCAAAGCCAATTTAAGTAACAAAGATTTATCTGGCAGAAACCTCAGTTACGCTAACCTTAGCGGTGCTAATCTCAGCGATACTTTTATGCACAAGGTAATTTTGCGCGGTGCTGATTTATCGGAAGCTAATTTATTTAGAGCTAATTTACTGTTGGCTGACTTGAGAGAAGCAAATTTACGTTCTGCAAACTTAATTGGTGCTGATCTCAGTGGTGCTGACTTACGAGGAGCAGATTTGACGGGGGCGAGGATTCGCTCAGGCGATCGCCTGCTGGTAAAATTAATAGGGGCAAATTTAAGCGGTGCAATTATGCCTGATGGGCTTGTACACCGTTGATTTTGGTCTGTTTTGACCACTCCATAAAATTTATGATGAATATTGCAGTTATCGGTTGTGGTTATGTTGGTTGTGCGATCGCTCAATATTGGCAGCAAAATTCTAATTTTACAATCACCGCTACTACCACTACACCTGAACGTATACCCACATTAGAAAAAGTAGCACAGAAGGTTATTTTAACTCCAGGAAATGATCTCGATAAACTCATAACTGTCATCAACAATCAAGATACTGTACTACTGAGCGTTGGCGCGAAAGGTGCAGATGTCTATCAAGCAACTTATATAGAAACAGCTAAAGCTTTAGTTGCTGCATTACAACAAAATTCTTCTGTTCAACAACTAATCTACACAAGCAGTTATTCAGTTTATGGTGATAGAAATGGTGAGTGGGTAGATGAAACCACACCAGCCATACCGACAACTCCTAATGGGGAAATTCTCAAAGCTACAGAAGATATTTTACTTGCAGCCTCTAGTCCCCATCTCCGTGTTTGTATTCTGCGATTGGGAGGTATCTATGGTATTGGTCGAGAACTGATGAAAATATTTGCTAGAGTTCCTGGCACAACTCGTCCTGGTGATGGCAGTGATATCACAAACTGGATTCATTTAGATGATATTGTAGGGTCAATAGAGTTTGTTCGTCAGCATCAATTACAGGGAATTTATAACTTGGTAGATGATGCACATTTATCCAGCAAAGAATTACTAGATACTTTATTGGCAAAACACAATCTCACTCCAGTAACTTGGGATAATACACTCAAAAGTAATCGCCCTTATAATACTAAAGTTTCTAATCAGAAAATCAAAGAAGCTGGGTACAAATTAATTCATCCACAGTTAATATTTTAGTTAAGAGAACACCAAAAAATAAATTATCCCAAATTGACGGTTGGTAGGGTGCGTTAGTAGGAAAAATTTCTTGGTGTAGCTAGGTTTTCTCACACTGACACACCCTACATTTTGGATATTTTTTTTATAGGAATCGGCTTTGATTACTAAACTGATTTGCGTAGTCAGGCAATAGGTAATAGGGTTCTAGTGGCGTGTCTAGGCTAAAATAGTGCAATAGTAGTGACGTGACAAGGCTAAAATGTGGCAATAAAGTTGTAGGTTGGGAAGCCACTCACATGGGCGGGTTTCCCACGCTGGTCCGCCCAATGGGGGGAACCCCCGCAAGCGGCTGGCTCGACAGTGATACCAATTCACGAAAAATTTGATTCAAATAAAGCATCAAGAATAAAATCCCACCCTGTTATAGAAGCAACGGTTAATGTGTTTAGTTTCTCCAAACGTTTCCAGATAAAGTGTCTTAATTCATCTAACGTGGCAAAACTTTCCCAAGCCAAATGTCTTTTAACTTCTTCCCATAACCGCTCAATTGGATTAACTTGCGGTGTGTGTGGGGGTTGAAATAACAAAATTATATTTTCTGGTATCTGAAGATGTTGGCTAAAATGAAAAGCACCGTTGTCTAATTGAATAATATGTATATCTTGGGAATAAGTAGCAGAGAATTTTTCTAAAAAAATCTGAAAACAAGCCGCATTTAAATGAGAAAACTCCCAAATAAAATATTCGCCCGTTAACGGTTCTACTAATCCGTATAAATAAAAATTCTCCCGTTTCCATTGCATGATACCGATAGGTTTAGTCCCAAAGTTGGTAATTAATCTACCCGCTTCAGTCTTCAACCCCACACGGCTTTCATCCTCGCACCAGTATCTAATTCTTCTTTGCTTATCTATTGGTGGTATGACATATTTCTGAATTACTTCTATGTATTGTGGAAGTTTTTTTTAAACTCCTCTTCCGCTTCTGGTTGGTGTTTTATACCTACTGCACGCGGTACTTTTAGCTTCGCTTTCATTCGATAACGCACTGTATCGTGTACTACTTTGTATGAAGCTTCTACTCCCTCTACCGCTTTTAACCATGTTCGGATTTCTTCATAACTTTTAAATCCCTGGGGGTCTTCTAGTTCCTTTGAAAGTTGCTCTTGAACATCTGTGTTAATAATTGGTGGTCGCCCTGAACCTTTTTTTCTTGATACCAGAGTGTCAATTCCCGATTCTGCATAAGCCTTTAACCACCTTTGCACTGTGGCACTTCCTTATCCCTTCACTACTGCCAAATCTTGGATTGTCTTTACCTGCTGTATTTTCAGTAAATACAATGCTTGAATACGTTCTTTCCCTAATACAGTTTTTTGTTTTTTCAGCAGTTCACGTAATTCTTCTGCTGACTCTTGTATTTTTACTTTTGTGACTCCAGCCATGAACTTCTACTCATATTTCTGATTTAACTATTTTTATCATTTTTTTAGTGAAATGGTATGACGTGGCTCTGTAGGCTTTGCGTAACCTAACATTCTGATCTCTGTTGGGTTGCGCTACGCTACCCTATGAGAACTCCACAGGAGTACACCCAACCTACGCCTAAACCTACATCTACATCAGATTTTTCGTGAATTGGTATAAGCTCTTTCTCCTGACAAAGTTTTTAATACTTTTCTCAGAGCTTTTATGCGAGAATCTGTTAGATGAATATTGATTATGGGAACTCTTAAAATAAGAGTCTGTGCGAAATAGCGCGAAATAACTTTGATTGTAAATGATAAAAATGAAAATCATCTCAATTGGGAATTATCTGAGTAATATCAATTCAAATAAAGTCTTTAAGTTTTTAATAATTAGTATTTTAGCTCTAGGAATATTTTTTAGGTTTGTTCATCTCGATAAAAAAGTATTCTGGTATGACGAGACTTTTACTTCTTTGAGAGTATCAGGCTACACTTATGTAGAGGCAGAAGCAAAACTAAAGCAGAAAACTGCTGCTAACGATGTGATTACGGTAGAAGATTTACAACAATACCAGACATTTCAACCAGAAAATGGTTTAAAAGGACTGTTGAATGGTTTGATAAAAGAAGAAGCTCAACTCTCACCACTTTATTTTATGGCTGTACAATCATGGGTGAGATTATTAGGTGATTCAATATCAGTCACTCGCAGCGTCTCTGCATTCGCCAGTTTATTAACTTTACCTGCAATTTATTGGTTGTCCCAATTATTATTTAATTCTCCTGGAGTTAGTTGGTCTGCTGTCGCATTAATAGCTGTTTCTCCCTTCCATGTTTTGTATGCTCAAGAAGCACGTCCATCTAGTTGGTTAACACTATTTGTTCTATTATCAAGTGCGACATTTCTTAAAGCAGTTCAGTCAGGTAAAAAACTAAATTGGGCTATCTATGCTGTTACTCTGTCACTAGGCTATTATACACATCTTAATATTATAATATTAGCTGCGGGACACTGTATTTATATTTTATTTAACAAAAAATTCTGGCATAAAAAAATATTATTCAGCTATTTTGGGGCTTCATTGGTCAGCCTAATTCTATTTGTGCCTTGGCTGATAGCTTTATATATTAACTTATCATCTGCTCAAAAAATGACTTCATGGTTGAGTGATGATGTTTCTATTAAATCTCTTGTTAAAGCTTGGCTGTTAAACATTAATCGTCTTTTCATAGATTTTAACTATGCTTTTGTATATGCTGATTTATTATCATACTTGAGTATTACACTTACCACTTTACTGGTTGGTTACTCTATATATTTTATTATTCGCTCTACTCAGAAACAAACTTGGTCTTTTGTCATCATTATCATTGCTATTAATGTCTTACCCTTATTGCTTCCAGATTTAATTTTTGGCGGTAAACGTTCTGCTATTGCTAGATATTTAATAATTGCTTACTTAGGTATTCAGCTTGCTGTGGCATATTTAATTGCTAGATTAATATTTAATTTGCATATTAAAAAGTCTTACCAAACTTTCTGGAGAGTAGTTGCTGGTTCTTTAGTTTCTTTATCTATTATCTCTTGTTTAACTTTATCTCAGACTGATGCTTGGTGGAATAAACTTAGTAGTTTTGATATTCCTAAAGTTGCGGCAATACTTAATCAGACTAAAAATTCATTAGTTATATGTCAAGGTGTTATTCCCTTTGACCTCAATCATAGTTTGAAGAGCAATATTTATTTCTTATATCCAAACTCTAAAAAACAAAATAACTTTACTGAATATGAGTTTGAAAATCAAATTTTAGATAGTTATAAAAATATATTTGTTTTTAGTCATAGTGTCGATAGTTCATCTCTCTTAGATTATGTCATCAAAGTTAGCTCTAATCTTCGTATTGCCAAAGAATATACATGGAGAAGATATCATGACCCGACGTTCTTTAGCGTTATAAAATTGTGGCAGCTAGAAAGAAGAAATGGTACTAACTAATTTTGATGGACTATATCTTATACCAATTCACAAAAATCCTGATACATGTAGCTTACTCGTTGGGTATTGTCCGCCCACCGTTAAAACGGTGGTCTCATAGCTTAAGTCCATTAAAATGGACTCTGATATTCAGTCCTTTTGAGAGGACTTTAGCTATGAGACAGGGATTTACAATCCCTGACGGACTGACGGACTCACGTATTTGTATCATTATTAAAGTGAAATGGTATTACCGATGGGGTTATTGACTATGCTTACCTGTGATGATAAAAGCTGCCCAATAGTAAGGATGAGAGTATGGTTGTTTATCGGCTGGCATTTTACTGATGCGATAAAGATGTGTAGCTAAGTAAGCTTTGAGTTTTAATTCTTCTGGGTTTAAATTAGTGAGTAAATCTTCATACCATTTAGTTAGTTCTACTGCTGTTAATTCTTTTAACCATGTTGTCGCTTCAGCTAAAGCAATGGTGGGTGATGATACTAATTGTAGGCGGCGATAAAACTCAATCATGACTGAAGCACTGGCGGATGATTCGACAGTCCATAAGGTACTGACTACATAAGGTACACTATTAATTAGCAAACCACTGACCAAATCTACATATTCAGGAGTAATGGTTGGCTGAGAATTAGTGACAGATTCACAAGCAGAGAGAGTCACCAAATTGTAACTATCTAACCTGCCTTGACTGATTTCTGGTAAGGTCAGTCTATCTTCATTTGCTAAGATTAATGCTGATGCTTTAGGCTCAGTTAGATGATTAATTACTTGCCCAGTAAAATGAAATATATCATGATTACTAAATAAAGCATCTTTAACATTATTATGATCAGCGTCTTTACCCTGAATACGTTGGGTATGACTAAACATCTGGCTGATGATTGTGGCTTCTAAATTAGCAAATCTGAATGTGGGATATGCGATGTTATCTGGATATTCCACACTCAATAATGTCTGATTAGCTAACTGCCAACTATCTACATTGCGTGTTGATAAACCAACTTGGATACTGGGTAGATAAGTAATATGGAAATTTGTTTCTATGTTGGGTGTTGAGGCTGGTGCAAAAGCAGAGTTTTGCCATAATACATGGAGAGGCAATCTAAATAAATCGCGGTGGGGAACTAAAATTAATTGCGTGATCCCTTCAAGTTCCTGCTGAATTGTCTCAATTTCTAAAATATTTTTCAGATGTAATAACTGAGATTCCATCTGGACACGCCAAGGATGATGGCTTTTGCTTTGTTGGTCTTGAATTTGGCTACGATATTCTTGGTAGGTTTGTTGCCAATTTTCTAACCAATTTTCAAATGCAATTAAGCGTCTGGTGGCTTCTGGTAGAGGTAAATCTTGCAGAGGTGTAGCGTTGTTTGTACCTAAATCTTGTATTGGTGTAAATACGAGAATGGGTGATGGGGCTTGGTCTTTGATGATAAATGTGTGTAGGGCAACTGGGCTAAGATGCCAGTAAATAATTGCTGTATGAGGGTTTAGTAGTTTTTGAACTGAGCGATAATTGAGTGATGGAATATCTGTATTCCACTCTAATAATAACCAAGTTAAACAAGAATTTTTACCTTGTTCTGCTATTTCCCAAGCTTCTACTAAATCACCATATTCGACAGCAATATCAACGGCTAATTGTCCGAGTCCAGCAAATTTGAGTGCTAGTTGTTTTTTGCTTTCTTCTGAACGATTTGCTTCACTCAATAATTGTTGTAATAAGTTACAGCCTCGTTGGTGTAATTCTTGGGCTTGTGTTGTTTGTCCCAGTCCTAGAAGGGCTTTGACGAGTGATTGTAAAACTTCTATATGGAGTTGAGAAAAATCTGTACTGGTGAGAGTGAGTAAGGCTTGATTATATTCGCTGACAGCTTTACGCCAGTAGTTACGAGATGTGGAATTTTGCTTACCTTGTTCATAGTAAGTATTACCGATCGCCAAATGCAATCTCCCCCAACCTTCTGGGTGAGTGTCGGGACGAATATGTTTTAACCCTTCTTGATAACTAGCCAATTTACCTTCATAGCCAGCCTGCTGTAAATCAGGGTTATTTGTGGCGACGGTGGTGATTAAATTTAATGGTGTTTCTGGATGATCTAAACTACCAATAGCTGTACCCCGACCAATCCATGCTTCCCAATAGTCGGGTTTAATTTGTAATACGTTGTCATAACCAACGATCGCTTCTAAATATCTTTCTAAATAAAACAGGGCGACGGCTTGATTATACCAAGCTAGGTGAAAATCTGGTTTAATGGCGATCGCTTGTTTATAGGAAGCAATTGCTTCTTCACGATGACCTAAATTATCTAAAGCTATGCCCCGATTGTACCAAGCTAGGTAAAAGTCTGGTTGAATAGAAAGGGCTTGATCCCAGGATGCGATCGCATTTGACCATTGTTTTAAATTAAATAAAACTACACCCCGATCAATCCACACCTCATGGAAGTCTGGTTGAATTTCTAAAGCTTTGTCATAGGAAGCGATCGCTTGTTCGTATTGTTCATCTATACCCAGGGCAATTCCTCGATAATACCAGTTCTCTTGGTCTTCTGGTTGCAAATTTAAAGCTTGTTCGTAACTGGCGATGGCTTCAGCAATGTGTCCCAACTTTAACTCAGCCCAAGCCTTACTCGACCAAGCCTCCGGCATATCACTTTGAATAGCGATCGCTTGTTTAAAAGAGGCGATCGCTTCATCAAATAGTCCCAATTGACCCAAAGTTCCACCCCGATTATACCAAGCTTTGTAATAATCAGGTTTCAGTTCTATGGCTTGATCATAAGAGGCGATCGCTTCGGAGAATCGTTCTAAATGAAACAGAGTTAAACCCCGATTAAACCAGTATTCATAAGAGTTGGGGTGTAATTGAATCGCTTGTTCATATAAGGCGATCGCCCCTGACAAATTGCCACTTTTTGCTTGTTGTAATCCTTGATAAAATAGTGCTTGTGCTTGAATAAAAGCAGTTGATTTTTCAGTAGTAATAACTGGCACTTGGTTTGCTTGTACAACTAAATTAGCCGCCAATTGCTGAACTAAATTAGCACTTTGATCCAATCTTACCAATAATTCATCTAAGGTATAAGCGACATGAGGATCTATATTTACTAAAGATTGATCCCAATTGCCTGGGACTGATACTATAGCTGAAGAAACTGAGTTTTGCCCTCTATGTTCCAATACCAATTCGCTTAAGTTACTGATGACATCTTCCTGGGCTGGCATCAGTAAAGCTGGTGTTGGTGTAGTCAATTCTTCTGGAGATTCCCAACTTAATTCTTGTAAATTTTCCGTTGGACTTGCATCTGCTGTAGCGACAAAATCTTCTAAATATCCCCAACTTAATTCTTGTAAATTTTCGATGACAGCATCATCAGTTGCGGTGACAACAAACTCTGGTTGATATCCCCAATTTAACTCTTGTAAACTTTTGATGGTATTTTCCTCAAGAGTATCATCAGTGTTTGGTGCTATTGATTCTATTGTTGTCGGAATCACTTCTGGTTCTTGTGATTCCCATAATAGTTCACCCAAACTGCGGATTAACTCTTGTCCTGGGGAATCGCTGAAAGTCGCGCTAGTTTCCTCTTCTGTAATTGACGTTTCTGACTCCTCATCAACCTCATATAAATCTTCAAACTCTCTATTTAACAACTGGATACCAATGTCATAAGATAGTTCTCCGACTTTGCCAATCCCCAGTTCACCTAGCTGCACCATCTGAGTTGCTAGCTGATGATTTGGCGCAGGTGACAACAGTAATTTTTCCCCAAAAACTAGTAGCCAATCTATCCAACGATCCAGACCAATACGGTCTTCCATTCGTTGTAAATACTTAATTGCCCACTGTTGCCCCCGTCCCTGATGTACACCTGCCAGCAGTTGCGTAAACAACAGTTCTAAATCCCCATTAGTTAGCGCAGGTGGTTCTTCTGCCACCTCTTCCTTCACACCCTTGAAAGAACCAGCCTGCTGATAATCAACTGGGTGTTTATCAAACGTTTTAAGCCAATGTAATAACCGAGTGAGCATTTGCCATACTCTTGGATGTTATTTTCCCTAGATTGTAGCGATCGCTGTGTTAAAAACCCCATGATAAATCATCATTTACGTGAAATCCACTGGAATTAACAGAGTTTTCCGCATTAGAGTCCGAAAAAATATACAAAACTCATCAATTCAAGGAGTGGAAGGGGACAAAGAGAGAAAACTATATTTTTTTCATGGTCAAAACGTAGTGATTTTAGCTCATGCCATCATTAAAAATTACATCCTAATTCAGAAAGTAAAATAAAATTATCCTCACTTAACCCTTCCATCATGGTTATCCCAGAACTTGAAAAACAACTGCTTCAACTTTCCCCCAACGATAAACTGTATATTATCCAACTTCTGGCCCAAAGCCTGACTATACAGAACACCCACCCAGAAGAACCCACCACACTTATAGAGTTTTTCCGTCAATCCCCCTTGGTTGGAATCGCCGAAGAACTCGACTTTAGCCGCGATCGCAGCTTTCCCCTCGACGACTTCAACCCATGACCAATGATTTTGCTGAGACAGGGGTTGTGATTGTTAATCCTTGGTCTTTTCCCCTATCTCCCAATCCTTCTACTCATTCCCCGATTGACTAGCTGCATAATATTGATTCATCAGTGTCTCAACGATGACTTGAGGATCATCTGTCTCAATGGCTAGTTGTTCGGCTATTTGTTGGCGGAGATTTTCATCTTGCTGCAACATCACAAACAACTGATCCAGGGTGACGGTTTGGTAGTCTCCTTCTGGGGCTGCTTCTGATGTAGAAATGTTCTCCCCAAAATATGATATATTTGTACTATCGGCATCGGGGCCGTCATATTCCCAAATTGGTTCGCCTTGGTTGCGGGTTAACACTTGCATCCCTATGTCATAGGCAACATCACTGAGTTCCTCGATGCCTAATTCGCCTAGTTGTACTAGTCGAGATGCTAATTCATTATTGGGTGTAGGTGCTGCTACGAGTCTTTCGCCAAAGCGGCTTAACCAGTCTATCCACTGTGCCGTTGTCACACGATGTTCAATATTTTTCAGCCATTTGACAGCCCAAGCTTGGCCTCGTGCTTGATGAACTCCTTCGAGAAGTTCGGTGAAGAGAAATTCTAAATCTGTGTCGGTGAGTGGGGCTGCTGGTTCCTTGGGAACATTCACACTGGTTTTGGGGGAAGTTGTCTTTTGTCTACCTCCGCCAAACAAGCGCTGAAAGAACCTTTTCCACAACTGCACTAACCGCCTGAGCATTTGCTGTACCATTTACTATTGTTTCCCCGCAGATTGTAGCGATCGCCTACAGTGGCAGCAAACTGCCATTCCACTGTACTATCGCCTTAGCCAAGTCAATAAAATCTATATCAGTGAATTTCACAGTCTCTTCTAGGGTATGTCACAGTCCACAATATAGGTGGCAAAGTTTAAAATGGTTTAACCTTAAACTTGACTGAGTGCATAGGCGATTAGAAATTCCAATGGTAAGACTCTTTGGTGGTGAAAATTCTGATGATTGGTTGTAGGCAAATTAAAAGACAAGACAACTTAACAAATCAACCCTAGAAGGTATTGACTTTTTGCACTCATGTCTTACGAACCCCTGCACCACAAGTATCGTCCAAAGAGTTTTGCTGAACTGGTGGGGCAAGAGGCGATCGCTATTACGCTCACCAATGCCATTCAGACAGCAAAAATTGCGCCTGCTTACTTGTTCACTGGCCCCAGAGGTACAGGGAAAACTTCTAGCGCCCGGATTCTCGCTAAATCTCTCAATTGTCTCCAAGATGACAAGCCCACAGCTAAACCCTGTGGTATTTGTGATGTTTGTCAAGGCATCACCAAGGGTTACACTCTCGACGTAATCGAAATTGATGCCGCCAGTAATACTGGTGTAGATAATATCCGCGAATTGATTGAAAAAGCCCAGTTTGCCCCTGTACAGTGTCGCTATAAGGTTTATGTGATCGATGAATGTCATATGCTCAGTAATCAGGCATTCAATGCGTTACTCAAAACCCTAGAGGAACCACCTAAACACGTAGTTTTTGTTTTAGCCACAACCGACCCCCAACGGGTGTTACCGACAATTATTTCCCGTTGTCAGAGGTTTGATTTTAGACGCATTCAACTAGAGGCGATGGTCAAGCATTTAAATGCGATCGCTTTTCAAGAAAACATTCACATTTCCTCAACCGCAGTTACCTTAGTCGCCCAGTTATCACAAGGGGGACTGCGAGATGCCGAAAGTTTACTGGATCAGTTAGCATTATTACCCGGTGAAGTTACCCCAGATCAAGTCTGGAATTTAGTCGGTTCCGTCAGTGAACGGGATTTATTAGGATTATTAAAGGCGATCGCTCAAGATATTCCAGAAGTAGTTTTAGAATGTACCCGGCAAATTCTTGAACGTGGCCGAGAACCGCTAATAATTCTGCAAAATTTAGCCGCCTTCTACCGCGATTTACTCATCGCCAAAACAGCACCAAATCGCCATGATTTAGTTGCTTGCACCCCAGAAACCTGGCAAGCACTAGTTGAGAACGCCCAATCAATGCCCATCAACACAATTTTACTTGGGCAGAAACACCTACAAGCCGCAGAACTGCAAATAAAAAACACCACTCAACCACGTTTATGGCTAGAGGTAACATTACTAGGTTTATTACCCAGCGCCAATATTCAGTTAACTGCGACAAACTTCACCCCCAGCGATTATCGCCCATCATCCCCAAAACCAGCCCCACAAAACCTCACCCCCACCCCACAACAGCAACCAGCACCACAAAACCCCCCACAACAACTCACCCCCACATCCAACCACCATTCCCCCACCCCACAACAGCAACCAGCCCCACAAAACCCCCCACAACAAACCACCCCCACCCCAGAAAATTCCCTCCAGCCACCCGTCTCCCCATTTCCCAGTCCCCCCAATCACCGAGTCCCCCAATCTCCCTCCCGAATTTGATCTAGCTCAAATTTGGCAGCAGGTACTCAGCAATATTAAACAGGTATCCAGACAAGCCTTACTTGGACAGATGTGTCATCTGATCGAGTTTAACGGTGTTATCGCTCGTGTTGGTGTCAAACCTGCGTGGCATGACAAAGTTAAATCAGATTTACCAATGATTGCCGCAGCTTTCCAGCAAACTTGTCATCATGAAGTCCAAGTAACCTTAGAAAAAAGCACCGGAGCAAATTCCCCTACCACGAGGAGAGAACCCCCAGCCAACAGTTACGGTAATAACGGTAACGGCAATGGTTCCTCAACTGTCAAGCAACCACCTCCAGCCAATTACAACAACCACAAACCCCCAGCACCACAGCCAACCACACCACCACCAGCATCATCAAAAACTGAATCAGTATCACCCAATACCGGAGGGACAAGAACTCCACCCCCAACACCCAACAAACCACCCCTACCAGAATGGGAAACCGATGAAGTGGCGATCGCTGCTCAACGTCTGGCACAATTTTTTGATGGGCAAATTATCCGCTTTGGTGATGATGGCGAAGGATTATCAGAAATGGGTACATCTGAATGGACAGATGATGCCGATTTGGAAGATGAATAGAAACATACCAACGTAGAGACGTAGCATTGCTACGTCTCTACCCTAGATTAAAATCAAGATAACCATAAGTTCCCATCATAATTATGAGCCTCGCTACTATTAAACGTTTTACCATCAATGAATATCATCGTTTAATTGAACTCGGCTTTTTTGCTGAAGATGACAGAGTTGAGCTAATTAAAGGAGAAATATTGCAAATGGCAGCAAAGGGTAAACCTCATGCAGTGTGCGAAACTCGTTTAGAGCGAGAACTATACAAGTTAGTCGGAGAACTTGCAACACTGCGAGGACAACAGCCAATTACTATCCCATATTATAGTGAGCCTGAACCAGATAGAGTAATTGTAAAAAATCGAGATGATGATTATCTCAGTTCTCATCCCACTGCTGCCGATATATTACTGTTAGTTGAAATATCCGATTCTTCATTGAAATATGACCAAGAGACAAAATTATCTGTTTATGCAGAAGCAGGTATTGCTGATTATTGGATATTTAATTTAGTCGATAACTATTTAGAAACATATAGTGAACCTTATCAAGATTTACAAGGTAAGTTCGGTTATCGACGCAAGCAAATTTTTCTCCCAAATGAGTCAGTTATTTTGCCATATTTTTCTAATTTAGTTTTAGACTTATCAAAAGTATTTCCTGGTTAAGGCAAAAAAGCTTAGTTTAAATCAAGTTAGACAGAAATTTGAATAAACAGATATTTTGAACCAAGAACAGACTACTGATTACATAATCTTTTAAGAAATTGACCTAAATCAGTCTGTTCTAATTCTTGGATATTCATCTCTTTAGCTATTTGCCAATTTTCCGATTTTCCCCATCCGTATGTAGTATTTTTGAGTAATTGATACGGTTGAAGTGCTGAATATTTTTCTCCTTTTACTAATTTAACGGCTCTATCTGTAAAATAGTTTTCAGTAGCTCTATACTTCAAAACATGGTAATCTATTCCTATTTGTTTGCAAATTCTAATAAATGCTTGTCTCTCACTACTAAGTTCTGCATCGACAGATAAACGCTCACTATCAATTAGGGCAAAAATATTTTCACAGATTCTTTTTATTTCTTCCAGTTCTAATTGAAATGAACCATTAATTAAAGAAGAGCCGCCTAATGGTAAAAGTAAGAAGTGGTGGTCTTGTTTATACTTTCGGAGAAATTGTTGAATAGTCTTTATCTCACTAGGGCCTTCAACAAGTAAAATTTTATTAAAGCCAAACTCTCTATATGTAGAAAAACTTAACTCTCCAAGTAATTCTGGTAGACTAGGATTTTTTTCATAATCACTCACTTCGCTACCTTGAGATGTTTGGCGTACTGTATAAATATATTCTGCACTTGCTCTTGCTAGACCAATGCTGTGAGTTGCAAAGAAAACGCCTTGACTAGCATATTTACCTAATGTAGTCAAAAAGTCGAGTTGGAGGACAGGATTGAGATTGAGTTCTGGCTCATCAATTAGAATATACGAAGGTTGCTGTATAGCTGCATTCACAATAACTAAGATAAATTGAGCAATTCCAGAACCAAGCTCTGAAAGATTATAAACTTTTCTATTAATAAATAATTTGATAGATTGATCATCTTCTGACGCATTAATTTCTAAACTATCAAAGTTAAAAATACGTTTAATATCATCAGTAAGTTCGAGAGTAGCTATATTCATTGTTCTATTGTAACCTGTTTTAAATTGCCTCCATTGACGAATAAAACTCCTTCCAACCTTGATATCAAAGTAACTTAAGTGACTGCTATCTATACTGTTCATCAAACCAGGGTCTAAAACTGGTAGTACACTAATAGCATTTCTGAAAGGCCCAATATATAAAGTTTTACTTAAATGACTAAATGTTTCTATTATGTATGAAATATCATTTAAAGATATTCCATAATCGTTATTTTGAATAAAATTTTTTATGTTATTATAAATTTGATTATCTTCTTTATTAATATTATTTAAATTTTCACAAATATTCATTGACAGACTGTATATATTATTTCTGAAAAGTGATATATTTATT
This sequence comes from Nostoc sp. TCL26-01, assembly GCF_013393945.1. Taxonomy (NCBI): domain Bacteria; kingdom Bacillati; phylum Cyanobacteriota; class Cyanophyceae; order Nostocales; family Nostocaceae; genus Nostoc; species Nostoc sp. TCL26-01. The sequence continues at coordinate 1,524,239 of NZ_CP040297.1, read as the reverse complement.
TCTAAGGGAATTACTTGTTCCATCTCTCCATCATCTGGTAAAAACTCAAAGTTTATTTCTAATGGTCGGTTATTGGCATTACAAAAGACTTCTTGAGGATCTAAAACTTCTTTAGGAAAATTTAAAATTTGCAAATTTCCTCTTTGGGCGTTTGTGAAATTATTAAAATCAGAGAGTGATTTAAACAGAAGACGAAACTCATAGAAAAATTTTAGTAGAGAAGACTTTCCTGAATTGTTGACTCCTATAAATGCCGTGAAGCCTTTTCGGATAATTAACCGAGCTGGTTTAGATTCAGGAAAACATCGATAATTTTGAATAGTTAGTTTAATTTGCATAGAGAATAAGTTCTTGTTTGAACAAAATTACGTTGGTTAAATATGTTAGGTAATAGCTTAATATGTTTACTTTAACGTGAATTCGACAAGTCTTTTTTGACCTCTCCCCCAACCCCTCTCCGACGCGGAAAGGGGAGTAAAGAGCAGAAATATCAACTAAAAATGATGGTTTTAACGCCTCTCTCCTTGCAGGGGAGAGGTTTGGAGAGGGGTTTTTCCAGTCGTCGAACTCACGTTACTTTAGGTAAACTTATAGGAGTTATAATTTTCAGTTACAACACCTATTTATGTCACTTATTATACGCGGGTTAGATATCAGTTAGTGAGATATTTATTGCTCAATCTCTTAAAGCAAACTTTCCATCGCCTGTTGTAAATCCTTCGTTAAATCTGCAACAGCTTGCCTTGCACCTAAACGACTTTCTTTATAAACCGAATAACGTTCCGAGACAGATAGAGGTTCACCAATAGTAATCTTGACTTTTTGCTCACCTAATTGGGGACGCTGAAAAGACTTTTCACCTTTGAGTTTTGCTAACATTTGCCACACAAGTAAAACTGTCTCGGCAAACCTTTCTACCGTTGGTTTTTCGCGGATATAATTACCAGAAACAGCCACAAAACTTTCCACTAATCTCATGTGCCACATTCTCGCATTGGCTTCTTCTGCCACCCGATCGCCTAATGCTCTCTCTACAGCCGATAATCCTTTAATATCCTTATACTCTTCTCTAAAGATATAATTCCATCCAGCCTGTTCTACCCGCCGACAGCGATCGCTCAACTCACCCTTTGGTTGTAAATTAAAATATTGCTCTGCTATTTGTAAAGCTGCATTCAACAAAGCTTGTAAGCGTAATTTTAACACTTCATTGCGATCGCTTACTTCTTCCGTCACCGTCACCAGCTTTTGATGATAAAACCGCGTGTAGAACACTTCCATCAAAGACAGTAAATGTTCTGCCAATGTCAACAAACGTGGATAAAGTGACTCTAAATCAGGATTTTTACTTCGCAAACTGGTATCTACAGGTAAACCGCTAGTACTTGCCAACTCATCTAAAAGTTGAGCGATCGCATTCCAAGGCTCATCCACATAACTATATTTAATCCCAACTGGTACAATTAAAACCTGTTCCGAGCGTCCTGCCTTTTGCAAGTCTTCAGCACACCAAAAACCCATTTGGGCTATTCCTGGTTCCAAAGCGTTGATGATTTCCGATAGTCCATTAGTAGCACCTTCCGGCGCAGCCGCCATCGGGAACTTTCCATTAGCGAACAAATCACGCGCCGAACGTAACCCAGTCCAATCAGCCTTACCCCTCTGAATAGGAGTACCACCTAATTGTGACGCAAGCCAACCCACATAAGCACCAGCCCATAGTGGAATCCCGCGATCGTAGATAAAATGAGCATGAACTGGAGATTGTAGTCCTATCCCCTGCTCTCGTGCTACCCTTGGCACGAGTCGAGACAGCAAATAAACCAAACAAAATGGATCTGCGGTACTAGGATGACGAAAAGCCAGCAAAAACCGGACTTTCTGATCTTGAAACTGGCGATACAGATTTACCAAACTCTCCACATTGTCTGCTTCAATTTGGGTAATGCCTGATTGAGTACGTAACCAAGTCGGTAGCAACAAATGCACACAGCGCAAAACTAGCGGGTTAAACGCCGGCGGAATAAATTCCAGAGGTGGTTGTGCTTGGTAAATCATGGGGATTGGGGATTGGGGATTGGGTAATGGGGATTGGGGATTGGGGATTGGGGATTGGGTAAGAGTTTTAGCAATGACTAATGACTAATGACCATTGACTAATGACTAATGACCATTGACTAAATAAATTCATACTTCATGCTCGATATTTCGTAATGTAGTTGATACAGAAATTAGTGATGTGACGTACCCATCGCCTACCCGAAGGGAGGCGATGGCTTCTCAGAGACTCCTTTATGAGGACATTATCTGAGCTTTTAGATCGTGCGTCCCACGATTCTTGATGTTGATAGCGGCGTTCAAATCTCTACACAAACTAACTTTACAATTAGGACAATCGTGCATTCTTTGAGATAGCGGCTTTTTGACTTTGTGACTACAGTTAGAACATTCTTGACTAGTACCGTTGGGATTAACAGCTATTACCTTCAAACCAGCATTTTCGGCTTTGTTTGAAAGTATGGTTATAAACTGTCCCCATCCGGCATCATTAATACTTTTAGCCAGTTTTGTTTTAACAAGTCCCTTAATATTCAATTTTTCAACAGCTACTACATCGTATTTATCAAGTAATGCTTTAGCTGTTTTGAAATGAAAATCCTTTCTAGTATCAGCTAATTTTTTGTGTTGTTTACTCAGTTTGTTAATAGCTTTTTTACGACGGTTAGAACCTTTCTTACGTCTTGACACTTTGCGTTGTGCTGACTTTAATTTACGTTCAGCTTTGCGTAAAAATTTAGGCGATACTATCCTTTCGTCGTCTGATGTAACAAGGAAGTCTATCAATCCTACATCAATGCCGACAATATTTAAGCCATCAAAATCAGGCTTAATTGCTGGAACTGTTCTGTCCTCTAAGCTCAATGTTACATAATAACCATCAGCTTTTTTAGTAACAGCAACAGTTTTAATATCAAAACCAACTGGTATTTGACGATGAACAATTACTTTGACTACCCCAATCTTTGAAAGTGTTATTTTGTCGTTCTGGAAATGCTCCCTTTTGAATTGCGGATAAATAAAAGTTTTATATTGACCTTTAGCTTTGAATCTTGGTTTACCACTACGTTTACCGTTAGCATCACCTTTAAGCCATCGGTCAAAAGCTATCTCTACTTTTTTAGGTACTTCTTGCAGTACTTGAGAGTGAATACCTTTGTACCAAGGTCTATCCTTTTTTAGTTGGGTTAATGAGGCTTGTTGGCTAAAGCGATTGGGCTTGTTTTTTAACTCTGGTAAATGACAAACAATTAGAGAACATCTATCAATAGAGCAACGATTTTGCTCCAACCACTCAAACCTTTGTCCAATCTGATAATTGTACTGACAGCGCAACATATCTAGTGTGTTGTCGATTATTTCAGCTTGTTGTTTTGTGGGCTTTAAGCGGTACTGGTAGGATATTCTCACTTACTCGACCTAATCAGTGTTGCTATTTTAGCATACACTGATATTCAGATGAATTCCAAAAAAAATGAAAAATGATTTTGTTTCTAAAGGAAGGTCAGTAAGTGACTTGAAAGTTCACTTGGTTTTAGTGACTAAGTATCGACGCAAAGCTTTTACGGCAGATATGCTAAAAAGACTGAATACTATAGTTGAAGAGTTACTAGAAAAATGGGATTGTAAGTTGATTGAGTTTAATGGTGAGGAAGACCACGTACACGCACTTTTTCAATATCATCCAGACGTTGAACTTAGTAAGTTGGTAAATAATCTCAAATCTGTATCTTCTAGAAAGCTACGCCAGGAATTTTCAGAACACTTGGAACAGTTTTACTGGAAAGATGTATTTTGGAGTGGCTCGTATTTTGTTGCCAGTTGTGGCGGCGTTACTGTCTCTACTCTTAGAAAATATATTGAAGCGCAAGAGACACCAGAAGAAAAAACTTAGAAATTGTTCGTTTCCTCCACGTCCTCTTCCCTCGCCTTCGGCATTGGTCAGAGGACTGTCGTCAACTCACGCGCATTCATCCTACACTCACTCTTAGGAGTGTAGGATGAATGCTGAAAAAGTTAAAAATCAGGAGTAAAGAAATAAACGATGCGACTGTCACAAATGTTATTCGTCACACTGAGGGATGATCCGGCTGATGCGGAGATTCCTAGCCATAAGTTATTGCTGCGTGCAGGTTATATTCGTCGCATCGGTAGTGGTATATATGCTTATCTCCCTTTGATGTGGCGTGTGCTGCAAAAGGTTTCTCAAATTGTGCGGGAAGAAATGAACGCTACAGGCGCACAAGAGTGTTTACTTCCCCAACTACAACCCTCTGAGTTGTGGAAAGAATCGGGACGCTGGGATACTTACACCAAAGCTGAAGGGATTATGTTTTCCCTAATTGACCGACGTGAGCAACAATTAGGCTTAGGGCCGACGCACGAGGAAGTAATTACAGCGATCGCTCGTGATATGATTCGCTCTTACCGTCAGCTACCCCTACATTTGTATCAACTGCAAACCAAATTCCGTGATGAGATTCGTCCCCGGTTTGGGTTGATGCGCGGACGGGAATTTATCATGAAGGATGGTTACTCCTTCCACACTGATGAAGAAAGTCTGAAAAAAACCTACCAAGATATGTACCAAGCCTACAGCAATATGCTGCGGCGTGCGGGTTTAGCGTTTCGTCCCGTAGAAGCTGATTCTGGTGCAATTGGTGGTTCTGGTTCCACAGAGTTTATGGTGTTAGCGGAAGCAGGAGAAGACGAAGTTCTCTACACAGATGATGGGAAATACGCCGCTAACGTGGAAAAGGCTGTTTCCTTACCTGCTGATGCGGAAATATCACAGTTTACTAGTTTTGCAAAACGAGAAACACCGGGAACAGAAACCATAGAAAAAGTAACTCAGTTCCTCAAAGCTTCACCCACACAAATAGTCAAAAATGTTCTTTATCAAACAGTTTACGATAATGGTTTAACTGTTTTGGTATTAGTCAGTATTCGAGGTGATCAAGAAGTTAATGAAGTAAAATTACAGAACGAGTTAACTAGATTAGCCACTAATTACGGTGCAAACACAATTATTAGCTTAACTGTACCGAGTGCAGAAACACAACAAACTTGGGCAGCAAAAACTTTACCTCTCGGCTACATTGCCCCAGATATTGCTGATGACTACATTACTAAAAATAAACAAATTCATCCTCAATTTGTGCGCTTAGTTGATCAAACAGCCGTTGAGTTGAAAAACTTCATTACAGGTGCAAATGAAGCTAATTATCACGTCGTTGGGGCAAATTGGGGTGAACAATTTCCTCTACCAGAAAGTATAGTAGATGTGCGAAAAGCTAGACCAGGCGATCGCGCCATTCATCACCCCGAACAAACATTAAAAAGCGCCAGAGGCATAGAAGTCGGTCACATCTTCCAACTAGGAACTAAATATTCCCAAGTATTAGGTGCAACCTATACCAACGAACAAGGAGAAGAAAAACCCCTCGTCATGGGCTGCTATGGCGTAGGCGTATCCCGGTTAGCACAGTCAGCCGTAGAGCAATCTTATGACAAAGACGGCATCATTTGGCCAGTAGCGATCGCACCATATCATGCGATCGTCACCATTCCCAACATAAAAGATGCTCAACAAATCGAAATTGCCCAAAAACTTTACACAGAACTCAATCAAGCGGGAATTGAAACCTTACTAGATGACCGCGATGAACGAGCTGGCGTTAAATTTAAAGATGCTGATTTAATTGGCATTCCCTATCGTATTGTTACCGGACGAGCCATTAGTAATGGCAAAGTTGAAGTTGTAGAAAGAGCAACCCGCAACTCCCAAGAAATCCCGATTGATGAAGTTATTACTACACTCAAACAATGGATTACAACAGCAATAGCCAATAAAAAATAACCCATTCAGGGCGGAGGCTTCTAAACTCTCTGCCCTCCTCTGCGTTTTCCATTCAATTATTAAGAATTTCCAGAAAAATAACAGTTATATAATCTGACAGGTGACGAATTCCTCAAGCCAATTCTAGAATTAGAAATAAATAGGACTTACGCAGTGTCACTAAATTTTCTGGCTTTTTTGTCAATAGTCCATAGTCAACAGTCCAAAAAAACTTGATTTTGACCATTGACTATTGACTATTGACCACCCTCAGAAGGGTTTATTGGTTGAGTGCGTAAGTCCTAATAAAGTCTCTAGTAACGAGAAAGCGCAGCATTTGAACTTACAGAGCTATCCTTTAGGTTTTTGGAAACTCTCCATTTGTCAGTATCGTCTTTAACCAGGCTGCTCTTCACAACAAGACTATCTCAGCCCTCAGTCAGGAAGGTTTTAAACATGAATAACCAACAAGGATCAAATCGTATATCTTCAGGTGTAATTGCAGCCGTCTCAGCCGCCGTGATTGCTGTAGGTGGTGGAGTAGCTTGGTTGACTTCCCAACCCACCAACAATCCTCCCACACAGCCAAATCCATCCCAAAATGTCCAAAAACCAGAACAACCTACAACCAAACAACCGGGAAAAGAGCAAACAGCTAACGTTTATTGGCTCAAACCTACAGATAAAAATGTAGCTTTAGTTCCTCAACCAGTCAGAGTAGCGACTGTACGTCCCAACCAAGCCTTAGAAACAGCTTTTGAAAATTTATTAGCAGGCCCAACAGAAGGAACCAATTCTACCACGATTCCCAAAGGAACCAAGTTACTAGGGCTGAGAGTAGAAAATAATAACGAAGTTCACGTTAACTTATCTGAAGATTTTATCAAAGGTGGCGGTAGTACCTCAATGATGGGTCGTGTCGGGCAAGTAGTCTACACCGCCTCATCCTTAAACCCCAACGCCAAAGTATACATTGACATCAACGGTAAAACTTTAGATGTTCTAGGCGGTGAAGGTGTGGTACTAGAACAGCCCCTAACTCGTGACAGTTTCAAGAAAGATTATCCACTTTAAGAGTCATTAGTAGGACTTACGCACTCAACCAATAAACCATAAATGAGGGTCGTCAATAGTCCATAGTCCATAGTCAAAGGGAGCCAGCCGCTTGCGTATTTTCCTCCGTTGTGCGGACTAGCGACCAAAATCAAGTTTTTTGAACTGTTGACTATTGACTATTGACTATTGACTTTTTGACTCTTCCCTCAATTCTTACTTAGCACCCGAAAATTACGGGCTTGCTGTTCTAACCTTGTCGCCAAGCGATCGCAAACCCGATTACATAATTCAAAAATCATTTCGTCTTCCACCCTATAATAAGCACAAGTCCCTTCACTGCGGCGGCTAAGGATTCCGGCTTGCCACATTACTTTCAGGTGTTTAGACACATTTGCCTGTGAAGTCTGGGTTGCCTCTACCAACTCTTGTACGCATTTCTCTTCATCCCTAAGTAAGTGCAACAGGCGCAAGCGCATCGGTTCACTTAACAGGCTGAAGTATTCGGCTACTTGTTGCACCACTTCTTGAGGTACAGGCAACGCTTGTTTCATCAGGATTAACCCGCACAACTGACTGTTTTACCAATGACTCATTGATGGTAATGACTCACTTGTTATATAGATTAATACTTAATCAGGGTTAATTCGCATCAACGGTTGACCATATTCCACTGGTTCGCCATTTTGGACGAGAAGTTCCATAACTTTTCCCGATACCTCAACCTCAATTTCATTCATCAGCTTCATAGCTTCGATGATACAGACAGTTTGACCTTGACGGACGCGATCGCCTACTTCCACAAATGGCGCTTCACCCGGAGCCGGAGCGCGATAAAATGTCCCTACCATCGGTGAAGGTACTTCCACCCATTTCTGGTCGATTATTTTAGCTCCAGACTGTGTACCAGAACTAGCCACCACCTGCTCAGAAATACGGCTTGTCCCCACCTCCGATACTGGTGGAGTTGGGGTAGCCTGAGTAACTGATGGCAATCCCGAAGCAACCACACTGCTCAATGGTGCTTGACTATTTGGCACAATATAATTGCTTGCACTGACAGCTTTACGGACTGTGAGTTCAAAGTCATCACTTTTGAGCGTTACTTCTGCAATATCTGTTTGTGCGATCGTTGCCAGCAGTTGACGGATTTCATTAAAGTCCAATGGCACAGTTTTTATTACCTCAACCTGTCCGTAAATAAGAATATCTAAGACTACTTCTTCAAAATCAAGCAACAAACCCAGAAACTCAAGTAAAATCTGACTTTCTTAATGTTGAATTTTGAATTTTGAATTAATATCTGGCAGGGATTTAATCCCTAGTGAGGGATTGAAATCGGGATTTGTTCTCAAAAGAGATAAAATCTATTCCCTGCCTAAGTATTTATCTTCACGAGTATCAATTTTGATTCGTTCCCCTTGAGAGATAAACAAAGGAACCATCACAATTGCACCAGTTTCTACCGTTGCCGGTTTAGTGCCACCTGTAGCAGTGTCACCTTTAACACCTGGGTCTGTCTGAATTACTTCCAAAACCACAGAGTTAGGTAATTCCACTTCCAGTACTTGCTCACCCCAACGAATGACGTTCACTTCCATACCTTCCTTGAGATATTTTACGCGATCGCCAATTTGTGTAGCGCTAAGTCTACCCTCTTCATAAGTTTCCATATCCATAAAGACGAACTCATCGCCCTCTTTATAGGTATGCTGCATTGTCAGTTTTTCCAAAGTAGCCTGCGGTACAGTCTCCCCAGCCCGGAAAGTTCTTTCTAAAACTTTCCCACTTTGGACATTCTTGATGGTCGTCCGTACAAAGGCAGAACCCTTACCAGGCTTAACGTGAAGAAAATCTATCACTCGCCATACAGACCCATCTAAGACAATTGATACACCGGGTCGAAAATCGTTACTAGAAATCATGAAGCTTTCAAAATTTGGAAGACAATCGGCATTTATTGTACCCTTCAAGGGTGGTAATTAGGTAATTAGTCATTGGTCATTGGTCATTGGTCATTAGTCAATGGTCAATGGTCAATAGTCAATAGTCATTGGTCATTGGTCATTAGCATTTCTTCTTCTCCCCTGCTCCCCTGCTCCCCTGCTCCCCTGCTCTCCTGCTCCCCTGCTCCCTGTCTCCTTGTCCCCTTGTCCCCTTATCCCCTTGTCTCCACTCCCCTGACTCCTCATGCTCGTACTGTGGGAAGATGATTGATGGGTTACGCCTGGTCAACCATTTAATGCTGCATTGAGCCAATTCCATGCTTAAGTTATTAAAATCCTGGCTGAAGAACAGCCTCGTGGCAATACTGTTGGTAACAATATTTTTAGGCATAAATACAGCTGGCTGGACTCCCTCCAGTAGAGCCGCCTTGCCATCTGGAAATGCAATTACTGACGGCAAAGCTCTATTACGTTATGCACTCCCGATAAATAATAAGCCAGTCCGTGAACTGCAAGCCAGTTTAGAAGATATTTCTAACCAACTGCGGGCGAATAAAAGATGGGGTGCAGTCTCTAAAGACCTGAGTAAAGCATCCCGCATTCTTGATAAACCTTCACAAATCCTAGCAAGCGTTCCGGAAGAACGCCAATCTCAAGCCGAGAGTTGGATTAATGAATTAAAATCTGGCGTAGCGAAAGTGGAAGAACTGACGCAAGCCAAAGATAAAGAAAAGATTCTGCAAGAAAGGGCCAAATTACTTAATTTAGTCTCTTTAATCGAAGAATCAATGGTGAAGGAATTTCCCTTTGAAGTTCCTGACGAGTACAGTAATCTGCCTCAACTCAAAGGACGCGCCACCATAGCCATCAAAACCAACAAAGGTGATTTGACTGTAGTGGTAGACGGTTACAGCGCTCCTGTAACTGCTGGTAACTTTGTGGATTTGGTGCAACGAGGTTTTTATAACGGGTTAGAATTTACTCGTTCCGAAGAATCCTACGTCCTACAAACAGGAGATCCCCCAGGTAAAGAACAAGGTTTTATCGACCCCACGACAGGTAAATATCGGGCTATTCCCTTAGAAATTCTCGTCGAAGGTGATAAAAAGCCAACATACGGCATTACTCTCGAAGATGCTGGTCGTTATCTCGATATGCCAGTTCTACCATTCTCTTCCTTTGGGGCATTAGCAATGGCTCGTCCAGAAAGCCAAGTTGATGGTGGTTCTTCTCAAGTCTTCTTCTTCTTGTTTGAACCAGAACTCACCCCAGCCGGACGTAACCTCTTAGATGGTCGTTACTCAGTTTTTGGCTATCTAACGGAAGGTAAAGATATTCTCGATACCCTCAAAGCTGGTGACAAAATTGAATCAGCTACCGTCACTCAAGGCATAGAAAACTTAGTCCAACCCCAAACAGCTTAATCCCTAAATATGAGTTGATAAATCTCTAATATTTTTTGAGTTTGGTAGGGTGTGTCAGTGTAATAAAATTTAACTACATGAATAAATTATTTATACTGACGCACCCTACATTTCTGCTGATTACTCAAAATGGCAAACTGATCGTGCTTTTGATAGAATTAGAAAATTTTGCTCCAGAACAATGGAATTTGCAACTTTCACCAGAATTTTGGCACATGATTAGCGATCGCATTTGCAGTAAACGCGATCGCTTATTCAATTCTTATCGATAGATTGCGGGCTTGAAGTTTTCTGCTGCATTATGGATTTTTGAATTGTTTTGTTGGTGAGACCAATAAGCTGCCCTTCTCGCATCTAAATAGGCATTGTCTCTGTCTGCTAATTTGTATAAAGCCATTTTTGTCCAAATGGGTGGTAATATTGAACTTGAAAATGCTAATTTATATCTCTCCACCCGATCTAAAAAAGATCAGTTATTTGCAATCAATCTGTTAGAGTAATTCTGTATTGAGGAGAAGTTCCAGTATCTACAACTACAAATGGTCGTAGTATATAGGGAGTAGTACAATCTTTCATGGGACGCTCACCAATAGAAAAGGTCTGTGTTGGATGTATACATAATGCTTTATCCCCAGTCCATCTTCCTCCCTGACTTCCCTCAGCATAGTAATAAACATACTGGGACATTACATTAGAACTGAGCGTTGAACATTGCCCTCGCAGAATGTTACGCCAACCTTCTTTTACCCATTTTTGACCATTATGGTAAGCATAAGCCACATTAACTTGCCGTTGTTTGCTTTTATTACAGATGGTCAATATCTTTGGAAAAGTTTGAGGCGAAGAACTGCGAGAGTCTGGTACTACAGGTATGATTGGATTTCTATCTCCACCATATATAGGTACTGGATTGATCCAAGGATCTACATACTGTGCCTGTACCTTAGCACCTAACCCTAGAAACGATGCTAAAGATAATAAGCTAACACATAAGGATTGATGTCTTTTCATATTTTACACCTACTGAATTGGTAAAAAATAAATGTGTGCCAAGGCTAGAGATATACTGAATCAAATGGCATTGACTCAATAACATTTGATTGATTAATCATGAAAAATAAAGCCTTTATTGAATGAAAATATGAATTATTTTCTCACAAAGAGTAGAGAAAGTTACTTTCATTTACTATGTTAAGATTCACAAGTCACCTTAAACGTATTATCTGGTTTGCGAGATATTTTATAAACGAGTTACAAGCTGAGTATAAAGCGATTAAAAACCCTACAAACAATAATGGACTTAGAATAATACACAAAGGATCTAAAAGTGGATTCCATGCTCGACTAATTTGCACAGATGATTTGCTAGTATCGTGCAATAAAATATCTAGTTCTTTAGCATCAGGGTCTTCGTTTAAACCGTATTGATGAAACTTGATACGTCCTTTATTTGTTTTTAAGTACAGTGTTCTAAATTCACCACCATCAGTATCAATGATTTCAACATCATTTCCTAATAGTTGTAATTCAGATATTTTATCAGTCCACAATCCCAGCAAATAATTCCGGGTTAATTGACAGCTAACATATTCCTGTTTGATTTTTTTACAATCAATAGTAGCAGACCTGCTTACTAACCATATATAAGAAGTGAATATATAGCATAAGTAGCATAACCATAGAACAATAAATATTCCACCAATTAACCCAAAACACCCATAAGATTTAGATGATGTTTTAGACATATGTTGTTAACTCTTTCAGAGACTATTTATAAAGTAAACTCAATATATCTGAAAAAACCGTCATCAGATCACCTGTTTTAGACAACAGTTGATGACTATTTTGTTGAGTTAATTCCTCAAAAACGATTTAGATTGCTCTATAATGCTCAACAAACAAACATCTTGAGTCACTGTATAGATGAGCATATATGAAATAGACTTGCAACAATTGAAGTATGCGATCGCTTTATATGAGCAACAGGGGCTTAATAGAACTGCTGAATATTTGAACATTGGCAAAGGCTTTTTAAGTTGATAGGGTGCGTCAGATTTCAATCTTTTCTAAATTGTTATTTGGTGTTTTTGAGTTAAACACATCGCTGTACTTTGTTCATAATAGGCGGCTTCATTTATGAATATAGGGTATGCTGGAGATTCACCTGCATAGGTTATTGTTTGACCATCAAATGTTAAAAACATAGGATCATTAGGATTTAAAGCTTGATAATCCTTAAACTGAATCTGAGGATGAATCATGGCTGTAATCTCTCCTTGTTCATTACGCGGATAATCAATTTTTTCTAGATATTTATACAAAGTAAAACTATTAGTAAATGTGGGTAATTTATTCTGGTTGTAAAGTTCCAGATAGTCTAAAACTTCGTAAACTATTGTTTGAGTTTTGAGAAATAAATCTGCGTTTACAACACCTTGAGGTATTGCACCTACTTCAATACCAATAGCGAATTTAGCAAGCGATCGCAGCCCATGTTTACCACGTCCAGAGCTTCCAGAACTATAAATTTTTATTTCAGGATCTAAAGAACTTAAATAAGCAGCTAATTGCAAATTAAATTGCTTATCATCATCTAAAAGAATAGTCACGCCCATTTGCGAAGTGGTACTATGCAAATCTACTATGAAATCCACAGGATATTTACCATTCTGTCCATACAAATAATTAAGTTTTTTAGCTAACAAATCTTCATAATTAACTAGACTTGCATCCTCTAAACTTTCCTCTGAAAAGGAGCGATTCAAATCTTTATCGATGTATCTTCTTCCGGCTTTAATGGCTTGAGGGTTGGCTAACAAAGTTAGGCTTTCAAAAGTAGCTCTATGAATTAGTTCAGGATGTTGTTGAACCCGTTTAACGAAACATACTCCAGTCAACTCATTTCCATGAGTTCCGCCTACAATCAAAACACTATTGATAGAATGATTATTAAGTTCCATTACTATTTTTTCTTTGACGAGTTGTTTTGTTGTCATCAACATATCTGAAAAAACCTTCATCAGATCACCTGTTTTAGACAACAGTTGATGACTATTTCGTTGAGGTAATTCCTCAAAAACGATTTAGATTGCTATATAATGCTCAACAAACAAATATTTTGAGTCACTGATAGATGAGCATATATGAAATAGACTTGCAACAATTTAAGTATGCGATCGCTTTATATGATCAACAGGGAATTACGAGAACTGCTGAATATTTGAACATCGATAGAGGCTTTTTGAGTAGAGAAATCACATCTCTAGAAAAACGCTTAGAGTTCCAAGTATTTAAAACCAGAACAAGTCCAGTGAAATTAACAGATGCGGGTAATGAGTTTTTAACTGTAGCTCGTCACATCATCAATCAATTTGAGCAACAATTTGAATTATGTCAACAATTAGATCGGGCTGAAAAAGAGCGAATCAATATAGGAATTAATATATCTATGTCTAACAGTTTATTACCCAGAATCATCAGGAAATTCAACCAACAGTTTCCAGCAGGAAAAATAATGTTATATGAAATGCCGTCCTACGAACAAATTGAGAAATTGCGACACCAAGAAATAGATTTAGGCTTCTTTCATCGACATAACTTAGAAAATACCCAAAGAAATAATGATATATTTGATTGCAAGAGTATTCTCAAAGAAAAACTAGTCATCGTTTTACCAGAAAACCATCGTTTTGCTAAACAAACCAGCATTTCATTAAAGACATTGGCAAATGAACAATTTATTTTGCCACCAGAACATCTATTAAATAGCTTACGCAAGCAGATTAATAGTCTTTGTCAAGAGGCGGGTTTTCCGCCTAAAGTTAGACAAGAAGCAGCTTGGATGTCAACAATTTTGAGTTTAGTTGCTGGGGAAATGGGGATTTCATTACTACCAGCTAATGTGGAAAATTTGGGACGAAATGGAGTAGTCTATCGTGATATTCAAGAACAATCACCAATATTAGAAATCGTTGCTGTTTGGCGTAAAGATAATGAATCTGTTGTTTTGCAAAATTTTTTGCAAGGGATTGAAGATGTATGAGTAATTTCTGAGTGTTAAATATTACCTGCTTTTAAAACCTGTGCCACTGCGATCGCTATTTCTGGAAACATCCGCGATATAATTTTTTCATCACCAGTAAATACTGTTTCTTCATACAATCCATCTTCCAACAGTAGCACCGAAATCTTTCTCTCTAACGGGTCTACAATCCAATATTCTGGGACTTCCACCGCCGCATACTCAGACCGCTTATAACGATAGTCGCGCTTAATAGAATCCGGGCTAACCACCTCTACAATTAACAATGGTGCTGACTCAAATACAGCCGAAGCCTTCAGCAAATCGCGTACTTGTTCCTGCATCGCCACACACAAATCAGTTAACCGAGATTTATTTTTCCCTGTCCTCACCCCAACTTCTCGACAAGTCAACCAAGGTAAACCTAACCGCTTGATTTCTTCATCCAGCAATTGTTCTAGAAATTTAGCAATAAAGCAATGTTCAAAAGTTGGAGGGTTCATTAATTCCAGTCTGCCATCAACTAATTCATGGTGAAAACCACTACCGTCATCATAAGCTAAGTATTCTTCAAATGTAAGCTTTTTTACAGGCGTAGCGACCATTTCAACATCCCTCTAGGCGATATTCCTATCCTAACTTGAGGGAGTGGGGAATAGGGATGTAGGGTGTAGGGGAGAATGACTAATGACTAATGACTAATGACTAAAGTTAAAGATATTGGCGAACAAGGCCTTTTAGAAAGATTACAGTGTTTCTGCCCACCAGAAATTGTTGGTGATGATGCGGCGGTATTGGTGACAGCACCAGAACAATCTTTAGTTGTCACCACAGATATGCTCGTTGACGGTGTGCATTTTAGTCAGATTACTACATCCCCAGAAGATGCAGGTTGGCGGGCTGCGGCTGCTAATTTGTCTGATTTGGCGGCGATGGGTGCTTCACCCTTGGGGATGACTGTAGCTTTGGGACTTCCAGGAGATTTAGAGGTTAGTTGGGTAGAAAGCTTATACCAGGGCATGACAGAATGCCTGCAACAATACAATACTCCAATTGTTGGTGGAGATATAGTGCGATCGCCCATCACCACAGTTTCCATTACCGCTTTTGGTCAAGTCCACCCCCAGAAAATTATCCGCCGTTCTACTGCTAAAGTTGGAGATGCGATCGTTGTCACAGGTATTCATGGAGCCTCTCACGCAGGCTTACAATTGCTCTTACACCCCGAAATAGGCAAAGACCTTACCACCACAGAAAAGACGGCTCTAATCACAGCACACCAGCGTCCCCAGCCACGATTAGATGTTCTACCCCTCCTCTGGAAAATCCTCGAATCCCCACTCCTTACTCCCATCACCGGCATGGATAGCAGTGATGGTTTAGCCGACGCTATCTTACAAATCTGTCGCACCAGTGGAGTCGGTGCTGTCATCGAAAGCGCAAACATCCCTTTACCAAAAGTATTTAATCACTGGCTCTCACCAGAACAAGCCATCAAATACGCTCTCTACGGTGGTGAAGACTTCGAGCTAGTCTTATGTTTACCCCCAGATTCAGCCAATATTTTATTAGAACACTTAGAGCAAAATGCCGCCATTGTCGGCACTATCACACCCGGTTCAACAGTCCTATTACACCATCAAAACGAAAAAATCCCTGACCAAGTACTCAAACTCAGCCAGGGATTTCAACATTTTGGCCAGTAGTTAGTTGCCAGTTGTCAGTAATTAGTTATACTCAAGGTGATTAACCAATGACTAATGACTAATGACCAATGACTAAGTTATTAAACCCACTTCTCGGCGACTAACTCAGCCAAATCGAGAACGCGCTGGCTATAACCCCACTCGTTGTCATACCATGCCATAACTTTTACTAGGTCATTGCCCATAACCAAAGTCAAGCTAGCATCAATAATGGAAGAAGCATCAGTTCCTTGGTAATCCGAGGATACTAATTGCAGTTCGCTATAGTCCAAAATGCCTTTGAGTTGACCTTCAGCTGCATCTTTCAGAGCTTGGTTAACTTCTTCCGTAATAGTACGCTTCTCAACCTGAACGACGAAATCTACCATTGAGACGTTCGGGGTAGGTACACGCAACGCAACACCATTCAGCTTGCCTTTGAGTTGTGGAATTACCAGTGCCACTGCTTTAGCCGCACCAGTAGAAGTAGGAACGATGTTGATAGCTGCTGCTCTTGCCCGACGGACATCACGGTGAGAAGCGTCTAACAAGCGCTGGTCACCAGTGTAGCTGTGGGTAGTGGTCATTGTGCCTTTGATAATCCCAAACTTATCGTTCAACACCTTGGCAATGGGAGCTAGACAATTGGTTGTACAGCTAGCGTTACTGATAACGTGGTGTACATTGTGGTCATAATCGTGATGATTTACACCCATCACAAAAGTGCCATCCTCGTTTTTACCGGGGGCTGTGATCAGTACCTTTTTAGCTCCAGCATTGACGTGCTTTAATGCTCCTTCTTTGCTGGTAAATACACCAGTAGCTTCGATGATTAAATCAATTTCCCACTCTTTCCAGGGCAAGTTTTCTGGGTTGCGATCAGATACGCACTTGATGGTCTTACCGTTAACGGTGATAGAGTTATCATCAGCCGTAATGTCAACATCCTTTAACTTCCCAAGCATTGAGTCATACTTTAGGAGGTGAGCATTAGTTCTCGGATCGGATGTGTCATTAACAGCTACAAGTTCTATATTGCTATTTTGTCGGCCTAGCCAGCAACGTGCAAAATTACGCCCGATGCGCCCGAAACCATTGATTGCGACTCTAATCACAGTGTCTTGCCCTCTGTATATATGCCTATAAGTTGATATCTTTGACCCCAATCATATCGCAAAGGGGGAGAGTATTAATAACCATAAAGTGTTATATCCAAAAAAAAACACATAATTTATTCAGATTTATCTGAGTAGAGGTCGTGATCAGCAATGTAATGTTTGACATCTTCTGGTACTAAATAGCGAATTGACTTGCCTGCTCGATAAAGTTTACGAACTAGACTTGACGAAACTCCCATTAAGGGTATATGCAATAAGTGCCAGTGTATAGCATCTGACTGATTTTCTAGTTGTTGCTTCACTTGCTTGCAGATCAGCTCGCTTTGAGCTATAGTCTCACCACCTAGCAATCTGGGTGCTACTAACCAATTACACATTTGTGCTAGTTCGTGTCCACGATACCAACGAGGTAAGGTTTGGAAGGTATCCAAACCCACTATCCAGTACCAATAAGTATTTGGATAGCCAGCAGATAAGTTGATCAATGTATCAATCGCATAGGAAGTTCCAGCGTGATTCATTTCCACCGAGGAAACAGTAAACGCTGGGTGATCTCTTGTAGCTAATTGCAGCATTGATAAACGATGCTCAAATGCGGCCGCTTTTTTGTGGGGTGGATTGCGGGATGGAACCCAAATGACTTTTTCAATGGGTATTTGCTCTAAAGCCGTCTCGGCTATCAGTAAATGCCCATAATGGATGGGGTCAAATGTACCGCCGAAAATTGCTATGTGCTGTATCTGATGATGCCTTGGCTCTATGCAATTGAAAATCATTTTCATTGCCAACGTCATATTTTAATTAATTCATGCCTTGGCTTGATGAAATATTAAAAGTGGTTCCGCTACCAATAAACTCATATACTCAACACCAGTAAGGAATTGAAAATATGTATTTCACATTACAAGAATTTATTTCCCGATGTGATGAAAATTCGCTGAATAATCTTAAAAACACTTTGAAAATAGCAAAAACCTCCAACCAAGGTAAAATCATTCTCAACAAACAAAACTACAGTAAAAATTTAAGAGAACATCAAGCTGGAAATTGATATAGGAGTAGTTACAGTAAAAATCAAAATCCTGTTATGATACCCGTGTTATTTGTGATTAATGGTGTGGTGTGGTGTTAAGAGGAGCAATCAATGAGTAATAGCGTAGATTTTGGCGGCAGACCATTTCATTTTATCGGAATCGGCGGTATAGGGATGTCTGCCCTGGCATATTTACTAGTCAAGCGCCATCTGCCGGTCTCCGGTTCGGACATTCGTCCCAACCACATTACTAGACAATTAGAATCTATCGGCGCACATATTTTTGCTAAACAAGAAGCTAGTAATTTTGAATTTTTTGATATTAATGTCGATGCTAATGGAGTAGAATCAAATACTCAACAAAAAATCCCTGCGGCAAAACTACCCCAAGTTGTTTGTTCGACAGCAATTAATACCAATAATTTAGAATACAAAGCAGCTTTGGAATTAGGCTGTCCGATTTTTCATCGTTCAGATGTATTAGCAGCTTTAATTGCTGACTACCATAGCATAGCTGTTGCCGGCACTCATGGCAAAACTACCACTAGTTGCATGATTGGTTATATGTTACTAGCAGCTGGTTTAGATCCGACAATTCTGGTGGGTGGAGAAGTAAATGCTTGGGAAGGTAACGCTAGACTGGGAGAAAGTCGCTATTTAGTTGCTGAAGCAGACGAATCAGATGGTTCTCTAGTGAAGCACGCCCCGGAAATTGGCATCATCACCAATATTGAACTAGATCATCCCGACCACTACGAAACCCTAGAAGAAGTAATTGAAACATTTCAAACATTTGCCAAGGGTTGCAAAACTTTAATTGGCAGTATTGATTGTGCCACCGTGCGCGATTTACTACACAACAGCTCTGCCGATCGCCTAAAATCCACAATTACTTACAGTCTCCATCAAGACACCAACGCTGACTACACAGTTAGTAATATCGACTACCGTGCTGAAGGGACTACAGCCCTAGTCTGGGAAAAAGGTAAGGCTTTAGGCGTGTTGAAATTAAAACTCCTGAGTCGCCATAACCTGAGTAATGCTTTATCAGCCGTAGCGGTTGGGCGTTTGTTGGGCTTAGAATTTGGGGACATTGCCAAAGGTATTGCTAGCTTTGAAGGTGCAAGACGGCGCTTTGAGTTTCGGGGCGAAGTCGATGGGATTACCTTCATTGATGATTATGCTCATCACCCCAGTGAGATTCGCGCCACCCTAGCCGCAGCTCGTCTGCAAGCTAGACCTGGACAAAGAGTAGTTGCCATTTTTCAACCTCATCGCTATAGTCGCACCTTGGCTTTTTTAGCCGAGTTTGCTCAATCCTTCAGTCATGCTGACTTGGTGGTACTGACAGATATCTACAGTGCAGGTGAACCCAACTTAGGGCAAATCAGTGGTGAGCAATTAGCTGAGGCAATTGCCAAAGCAGACTCACAAGTAGTTTATCAGCCAACCTTATCAGCAGTGAGTGAATACTTACTCCAAACTCTCCGTCCTGGAGATTTGGCCCTGTTCTTGGGTGCTGGTAACTTAAACCAAGTAATTCCAGAAATTATTACTACACTGTGCGAACCTGCTACAGCTACATTGTGACGATAATCACTGCTCACGAGTCTATCTAGAGCAAACCTTGAATTTAGCAAGAGTTTAATCGGTTTCGGATTACCGTAGTTTTACGGTAAATAAATGTCAAAATTTCACAAACACTATAGATGTAAAGATGAAAATTTCTCAGGCAGCTGGAAACGCCTGCACGGTTTCTGCTTCAAATTTAGATACACAAACCATAAATCGTTCAGAAAGTAAAGTTATTTGCTTACCCGGTACTAACTGCGAGATTAAATCCCAGGCTTTATTATCTGCTCATACCTCCTATAGGGTGGGTGGGGCTGCCGAATGGTATGTTGCACCTCGCAACCTAGAAGCACTCCAAGCCAGCATCAAGTATGCCAAAGAACATAATCTCAGAGTCACAACTCTAGGTGCAGGTTCTAACCTGTTAGTAAGCGATCGCGGTATCTCCGGGTTAGTAATTGCTACTCGCCATCTCCGTCATAGCCATTTTGACCCGGAAACAGGTCAAATAACAGTAGCGGCAGGTGAATCCATCCCTAGCTTGGCATGGGAAGCAGCCCAACAAGGATGGCAAGGATTAGAATGGGCTGTCGGTATCCCTGGAACTGTCGGTGGTGCTGTAGTTATGAATGCCGGTGCGCATAGTAGCTGCATTGCAGATATATTGGTGAATGCTCAAGTACTTTTACCCGATGGTACAGTCGAAATTATTACCCCAGATGAATTAGGTTACGCCTACCGGACTTCATTGTTACAGGGAGGCGATCGCATTATCACCCAAGCTACTCTCCAACTCCAACCAGGGTTCGATCCGGCCCAGGTAGTAGCCACCACCAAGCAACACAAACAACATCGCCTCAGCACCCAACCATACAACTTTCCCAGTTGTGGTAGTGTGTTCCGTAACCCCAAGCCTTACACAGCTGGGTGGTTAATCGAACAAACAGGGTTAAAAGGCTACCAAATAGGCGGCGCACAAGTAGCTCATCTCCACGCCAATTTTATCGTCAATCGCGGCGGCGCTAAAGCCCACGATATCTTCTGCCTCATTCGCCATATCCAGCAAGAAGTTCAAGAACACTGGTCAATATTGTTAGAACCAGAAGTAAAAATGCTTGGCGATTTTCAAGTAGCTGCTTGAGGGGCTAGAGGTTAGAGGCTAGAAGCTAGAATTTAGTGAAAAATTGTCTAGTTTTCAATGTCCATTATTTATAGTCTCTAGTCTCTATCCCCTAAAGTTTTAGTAAAAAAAGAGGCAATTTACCTACCGCATCTATAATTGAATTTGATTTATTACTCAACGCATACGCGAACAATCAGTTATGACAGGAAAAGGACAAGGATTTGGCTTTGGCTTGGGAAAAATGAAAGAACTAGCCGACGCTTTCAAAAAAGCCCAACAAGTACAAGAAGGTGCAAAGCGACTCCAAGAAGAACTGGAACAAATGGAAATCCAGGGAGAAGCCGGTGGTGGTCTAGTCAAAGTGATTGTCAGTGGCAACCAGGAACCCAAACGGGTAGAAATTTCTCCCGATGCCCTAGCACAAGGAGCAGATTTACTTGCCGATTTAGTAACAGTAGCAATGAAAGATGCCTACAACAAGTCTACAGCCACAATGCGGGAACGCATGGAAGATTTGACCAGTGGGTTAGAATTACCAGGATTTTAGTTATTAGTCATTAGTCATTAGTCATTAGTCATTAGTCAAAACCCTTTGAGACTATAGACTTTAGGCTATTGACTTTTGACATTTGTTAAGTAAGTAAGATATATAGCGTTTCTCATTTAAGTGAGGTACATATTTTTAGTCAACAGAGGCTACCCGCATTTCTCACAAGCAGTAGGAGCGGGTTAACAGATATGCTGTCATGATTCACCAATATCTCACTTAACCCGCCCCTACGATCTCTGGACTAGACAGGTTACTTCATCGGCCTAAAAATCGCTTTAGTACTGATTTTTGTCAGCAAAATTTACTTTCTGAATTACGAATTATGAATTAGTATTATGTCTTACAAACTACTATTTGTTTGTCTGGGCAACATCTGTCGATCGCCGTCGGCAGAAAACATTATGAATCATCTTGTCGAACAGGCGGACTTGAGCGACAAAATTTTTTGTGACTCAGCTGGTACATCCAGCTATCACATCGGTAGTCCTCCTGACAGACGAATGAATACAGCTGCACATACAAAATTAGGTATTAAACTGCGTGGTAGTGCTAGGCAATTTCAAAAATCAGACTTTCAAGAGTTTGACTTAATTTTAGCGATGGATCGAGACAATTATGACAACATTATTGCCCTCGACCCAACTGGAGAATATCACAACAAAGTACATTTGATGTGCGAATTTTGCTCTCACCACACCCTCAAGGAAGTTCCCGACCCCTACTACGGTGGTACGGAAGGATTTAATCAGGTCATTGACTTGCTAGTTGATGCCTGTGAAGGTCTACTCAAGTATGTTACTAAAACATTAGAAAGTGGGGAGTGAGGGAGTGCTGAGTGAGTGAAGAGTGCTGTTAGCGAAAGCGGGGCGATGCAGCCCGTGCTGAGTAGTGAGTGAGTTAAGAAGTTTTTCTCCCCTGCCCCTCTGCCCCTCTGCCCCTCTGCCCCTCTGCCCCTCTGCCCTGTCACCTGTCACCTGTCACCTGTCACCTATCTCCTGTCCCCTGTCCCCTCTTCCCCTACTCCACCAAACCATGCTTCATCGCAAAACGGACTAACTCAGCTCGATTGCTAGTGTCTGTTTTTCTCAATAAGCTACTGACGTATTTTTCTACCGTCCTGGGACTCAAGTGTAGTTGTAGTCCCATTTCAGCGTTAGATAGACCATGAGTTAGGAGTTCTAAAACTTCTTTTTCTCTGAGAGTTAGAGATGAGAGTAATTGTGATTCCTCAATTTGATTGAACAAAGAGTGATGATTTTTCACTGTTTGTGAGGAAAGCGAATTGCTGGTATCGTCTTTTTGAGAGAATCTGTATTCAGATTGGATAATTTGCGATCGCTCCAACAGATTGCGAATTGCTGCTGCTAACTCTTCTAGTTCAAAAGGCTTAGGTAAGTATAAATCACATCCTGACTGATAGCCCAGAATCCTTTCTTGGGTCTTAGTACGTGCTGTTAATAAAATTACAGGTAATAGACGGAACGCTGGTTGTTGACGTACCCGACGCACCAATTCATAACCATTCATTCTTGGCATGACAATATCAGTCACAATCAAATCGGGACGGTATTCTTCCACCATCGCCAAAGCTTCTTGCCCATCATTGGCCATAATCACAGAGTAGCCAGACAGTTCTAGATAATCACTAATAGACAGACGAGTGCCCAAATCGTCATCCACAACAAGAATCGTCAAGGGCATGAACGGTACACCCCTAGCATGATTTTTTACTGATAAATCGACTTCTACAAGCTCCATACCATACTGAAACACCAATTCAATAGTGTTCTTATGTTTCATACTATGACAGGATTCACAGCTAATGACTGCACTAAGGGTGATTTATAAAGAAAATCTTAAATCTATCATCAGGTTAACGAAGTTCTGCACTACTGCAAGCCCTAAAGACAAAAAAGCCAAGATAATGTTGTAATTCTTAACAAAAGACCAAGGATGCCTAGTCAGTCAATCGAACTCCAATTCATGCTGAATTCTGACTCCTGACTCCTGACTCCTGAATTCTGTTAGATAACAGAGAAAAGCTAAATGATTGAGATAATACAGAGATTTCGTGAATCATTTATAGTGGTTTAATACCCCCTGCGAAATTAACCAGCTAATCCCAACGATTTTTGCAGTCAGTCTAAAAGTAACCTAATTCTCAATGAGCGATAAAAGCGAAAGTTACAAAGTTATCACCGATAACCGACAAGCCCGTTATTTGTACGAAATCCTAGAAACTTATGAAGCGGGGATTCAATTAACAGGAACCGAGGTGAAGTCAATCCGCGCGGGTAAAGTGAATCTCCAAGATGGTTATGGTTTGATTCGAGATGGTGAACTATGGTTAATTAACGTGCATATCTCTCCCTATAACGCTAGTGGACAATATTTTAATCACGAACCGCGCCGCACACGCAAGCTGCTACTGCATCGCCAGGAAATTCGTAAGCTGATTGGCAAGGTAGAACAGCAGGGTTTGACTTTAGTCCCATTGAAAATGTATCTTAAACGCGGCTGGGTGAAAATCAGTCTTGCCCTTGGTAAAGGTAAAAAACTCCATGATAAGCGAGATGACCTGAAACGCCGTCAAGACCAACGTGATATGCAACGGGCAATGAAAAATCACTAATTTGGTAACGGGTAATGGGTAATTACTAATCGAGAGAAAATTCTAAATAAATTACCCATTACTTAATATTTGACCACTTATTCGCTACCACACTAGAGTCATACACTGATGGCTACCAAAGTAGCTATTGTATGCCTTCAGCGTGAGTTAACTAAACAACTAGTTTATAGCCACAGATTGATTTTGCTGGGTATGGGACTGGATAGAGTTGTGAGTATCTTGTGGAAGTACCAAGGAACTCATACCATGAAACGTGACTATACCAAGATTGTTAGCGCTGCTGTTCTGACTTTAAGTATGGCAATGTTGTCTCTCACTCTACCTGCGAAAGCTCAAATCAACCCTACACCTGGAACCAATAACCCTCCAACTACAACGTATGATCGCACTAGCGATGGCAATGATTCTAACTGGGGTTGGTTAGGTTTAATCGGTTTGCTGGGTTTAGCGGGGTTAGCAGGGAAAAAACGTGACGATGAACCAACCCGCTATCGTGATCCTAATTCCCCCAGTGCTACTAGCTACAGAGAGTAATATTTACAGGGGCTAGGGGTTTTTCAATTTCAGGTGATAATGTCCATAACACCAATCAAACCAGCAAAAAGCCTTATTTCTTCTACCCTCATACCCCTATACCCCCACACAGATAAGTCTGACGTTAATTTGTTGCAGTTTCTGGATTGGGTGAATCAAGTTCTGGATTTTGGTCTGGATGCACGGGTGTCCAATAGCTAGCAATTAAGGCCACCATCAGCCACCAAAGTGTATTGACTTCAGGACGAAACCAGATTGTATCTACCGTACCGTGAGCCAGCATCCCCAACAAGCTGGCAAACGCGCCAATTAACCAAAATCCTTGTCTATTGGCAGATTGTCGTAACCGTGCTAGTTGGATTAATGCCGCATTAAAGGTGACAATGATTAGCCACAGAAAACAGGCTAACCCAATCAAACCAGTTTCTACCGCTACCTCTAGGAAAATGGAATAAGCACTCAACGCGGTGTAACGAGGACGCTGGTACAGTGGATAGACTTTATTGAAAGAATTATGTCCAGGGCCAATGCCAATGATCGGGCGATCGCCAATCATCTCAAATACAGCATCCCACACATTCCGGCGAAAATTATTGCTACTATCCCGACGATCAGCAAAGATACTCAAAACTCGAAAGCGGACTGGCTCAACAAAGATAACAGCGATCGCCAATACTCCAATTAAACTCCCTAAAAGTATAGGCAATGACCAAGTTTGCCAAAAAGGTGGCATTTCTAAACCCCACCAGTAAACTAGTAATGCTGCCACAGCCAAAACTGCTACTAGTAAACCAATCCAACCACCACGACTAAAAGTCAAAATTAAACAAGTACTATTGACAATTAACATTGTCAATGCTAATGCTTTTTTAATCCAGCCTTGCCAAGCAAAAATTGCTACTAAACTAAAAACTACTCCAGGTAGTAAATACCCAGCTAGAAGATTAGGATTTCCCAAATAACTATAAACTCTGGTGGTTTTCGACAGAGGAGATTCCGGATCAACCCAGGTAGCCAATTGTGCTGCGCCAAAAAACCATTGCCGCAACCCGTAGACACTCACAATTAAGGACACGTGTAAGTAAAGGCTAATAATCCAAGACCTGAGACGAGGCGATCGCAACACCCTAGCACAAAGGGTAAACAGCAGCAGATACAACGTCAAAGTTGCCAAGTCATTCAACGCTGCTTTTTTGACTGGGGATAATGCTGTTGCTATTAATGCAACTCCCCAATAAAGCAACACTAATAGGTGAATCGGCGTAAAAAGTGAAGCCCTTGTTGGGGATGGTTCATCGGACAAAGTTAGTAGTAACCAAAATCCCACACAAGCAACCAGTAAAACTCCTACAAGGGTGCTAGAGGCAAAGGGGGCCAGAATGTAGACCAAGCTGAGTAACGCAGCTGCGATCGCATCTCCCCACTGTAGCAAGACACTAGTTTGCCGCCAAGAGGACAATAGTCCCACCAGATAACGGTGTACGTAACTGGTCGCCAGATATTGTTTTAACGGTAAAGTAGATAAAGTAAATTGTTGCCAGACTAAATTCATAAAACAAGCTGCCATTAATTAGCAAGACCACACTGCTCTTGGACTTGATCTTAATGCGGCTCATTATAAGAAGGTAATCACACAGATTGCAAATTAGTTGTGCTGTCCTGATGAGCAGTAACTCCAGTCCCAGCACATCATATCTCATTATTTATTTACCTAATGACTATAACTAGCTTTTATGGAATTTCACTGACTTGAGAATTAGTAGCTAATTGTAATGGTAAAGTCAGTACATAACGATGCCCTGATTCTGGGGTTCCTTGAATAGAAATTTGTCCACCATGTAATTCCGCTAGCTGACAACTCAACAATAAACCCAAACTTTCACGAGACAAATTACTCTGACCGGAAATCGTATCTCCATCAGGATTAACAGCTAAAACTTGAGCATAAGCATCAGTTAAAGTTTGTAACCTCTCTAGTGTTATTGGTAAGTTTCCTGATTCTTGAGGATTTTCTGATTGCTTAGTGTAAATGGCTGTTTCAGCTGTCAGCTCATATAAAGATAAGGAATTAAGTCGGAAATATGGGTCAACATCAGTAATCCCATCTCCTAACCAGGGATGAGAAACCCAAACAGTAATACTGAGTGTATTTTCTTTATAAGAAACATGAATACGTACAATACTACCAGTAGCAGAGAGTTGAATCACACTAAAAATCAGGTGATACAGTATTTGTCTAACTTTATCTTTATCTAAAGGCCAAATACGACCATGCCCCGGTTCTATCGACAAGCGAATATCTTGTTCACGGCGGTTAGCCGCTTCTTCTAAAGTATTAATGGCTTGTTGACACAGCATTTCAATATCTACAGGAGCCAGATTTAGTACATTTGGTTTTTCATCGATTGCTCCTAGTTCGGTAATTTCATTGACTAAAGAAAGCAAGTAGCGACCGCTATGTTGAATGATATCTAGATATTCTCTTTGCTTTGTGGTTAATGGGCCATAAATTTCCCGTCCTAAAACACTTGCCATCCCTAATACAGATGTCAATGGTGTACGTAATTCCTGTGTTAGTTGTGCTAAAAGTTCTAGTTTGACTTGCTTGGTTGAAAGAGATTCTGTTTCTAAACTAGATGGAGTAACTTTGACCTCACGTGGCGCTTCTTCTGGCAGTAACAAAGTAGGAGCGTTTTTAACACTACTTTGTTCTGGTCTTCCTTGCATCAGTAATCGATTCCGCTCAAACTCGCTCATGCTCCAACGAGCGATAATTTGCAAAAACTCAGCATCTCTGGTCGTAAAATTACGTGGTACTAAATCCATCACGGCTAGTACACCTAAGCAATTGCCTTCAGCATCAGTCAGTGGCGCTCCTAAATAAGCCCGGATGCCATATTCTTGGATCAACTTGCCAGTCGCTAATATTGGGTCTGCAATAGTTTTTGTATCGTTTATGACGATAACTTGAGAATTTTCCACTACTTGCGTACAGAAAGATTCTTGACGTAATAATTGGCGACTTTGAGCTAAATTATTCATTAATCCCAGCCTGGATAAGCCCACTGCCGATTTAAACCAATGACGTTCTTGGTCGATGAACCCCAATATGGAAATTGGTGCTTCCAAAAAATGAGCCGCAGTTTGAGTAGCTTCTTCAAAAACTGGTATCGTTTCTGGTTGTCGCAAACCTAATTCCAATAATGCTTTGAGGCGTTGCTGCTCTCTTGTTTCCTGAGAAGCCCAACCATCCTTAATGGCAAAAAATTTGTTTTCCGGCTCTACCATTGACACCGCTACCTTAATAAATGCTCGATACTGTAATTTATATAACCGCTAATACTGGGTTATCGAACAGAATTCAGGAGTCAGGAGCCAGAATTCAGTATGAATTCTGTGCGACTGGCGGATGAATAAATGGGTCTAAAACCCCCTCCAAATCTACGATTTGGAGTTCTACCCTTCGGGAACACCAAAGGCGTACAATGAGTCGCGGTCTGAATTCCCGACTCATTGATTCTGACTCCTGAATTCTGACTTCTGAATTCTTCTTCAAGATGTACTATTTTTAAGCATTCCCCAATTTTGCTGCGGATAAACAAGCTGGAAATAAAAATTTTCTACTCCTAAATTTAAATAAGTGAAACCTGTAGTTTAAAGTACTGATTTTACGCTTAACACGTAAGTACCATCACTAAAACATCTCTGACAGTACGTTAGTTTATGAGCTAATTAGGGTATCTTAACAGGCAACAGGTAACCTGAAAGCAGATTTTTCAATTTTTATAGCGCAGCGCTTATCTGTTGTTTGGGATCTGGTTTCATCCCTTCCTTGTGAGCGGTTGTCAGTTGTTTTGCCACTGGCTACTGACCACTGACAAAAACTCTATCGGTTTGTGAGTGGAGTTTTTCATTAAATTAGGTTTAATGTTTATATTGATTTCGCATAATCAACTACTAGCTAAAAATATAGATAATTACACTATTTGCCCATAGATTTACGTTAAGCGATCGCTGTTTTTCATAAAAATTAAAATGGGGGGAATAGATAAAATCACATATTTCATGAAAATAAAAAGTTCATGAAATATTTACAAGTTTTTGATAATTATGGTTTGTACAAAGATGAATGTTATGTCATAAAGGCATCATACAGCAAAATTAATAACTCAGCATAACCTGCCTCTAGGCAATGCTTACACAAGTAAAACAAACTCTGTATCTGGTTTTGAGGGTTAGATAAGGAAATTCACTTTGATTACACGCTGCTGTAGGTATGGATAGAGAAAATGCTCGTATTTTATTATTGGAGCTAACTAGTAATGGATAAAATGACTGTCAAAATTCCTTTTGTAGACTTAGCATTACAACACCAACCAATTCAAGCTCAAATACAACAGGCAATTGAGAAAGTATGTAACCAGGGAGATTTTATTTTAGGAAAAGCAGTTGCAGACTTCGAGTCAGCATTTGCAGCTGCATCTGGAGCAAAATATGGTGTAGGCGTAGCATCAGGAACAGATGCGATCGCTTTGGGTTTGCAAGCCTGTAATATTGGCCCTGGGGATGAGGTGATTTTACCTGCCAATACTTTTGTGGCCACATTGATTGGTGTCGTGCAAGTAGGGGCTAAACCCATTTTGGTGGATTGTGATCCTCAAACAGCGTTAATTGACTTACAAGCAGCAGCCAAGGCAGTCACAGCCCAGACAAAAGCTATTATCCCCGTCCATTTGTATGGTCAGATGGTATCACCCCACCAGCTACTAGATTTTGCCGATACCTACAAAGTCTTAATTTTTGAAGATGCTGCACAAGCACATTTAGCACACCGCGATGGATATCAAGCTGGTTCTGTGGGAACAGCCGCAGCTTTTAGTTTCTATCCCAGTAAAAATTTAGGGGCATTCGGTGATGGGGGAATACTCCTGACTCAAGATGCTGATATTGCCAGTAAAGTTGCCCGTATCCGTAATTATGGTTCATCTCAGAAGTATGTTCATATCGAGATGGGGACAAATAGCCGTTTGGATACATTACAAGCAGCCGTGTTGCTAGAAAAATTACCACATTTACCACAGTGGAATAGCGATCGCCTCAGCATTGCCCAAACATATGATATAGAATTAGCACCACTGGCATCGGCAGGGATTATTCCCATGCACAACCAAAGTGGAGATGGTCATGTTTACCATCTTTACGTGATTAAAATTGATGATTCATGTGCTGTAGAACGCCAAGAAATTCAAGCACAACTAACAACAGCAGGTATCCAAACGGGCATTCACTACCCAATTCCCTGTCATTTACAACCAGCATTCAGGGATTTGGGTTATCAACCGGGAGATTTTCCCCATGCGGAACAACTAGCCAAACAAATACTATCTTTACCAATGTACCCTGGTTTGAACCATAGCCAAATTAGAGAAGTCGTAGCGACTATCGCCAAGGCAGTTGGTAATTTTACCGAAAAACCTACATCTATTACCAGACAAAGTAAAGTAGCATAGATGACAGATAGATGAAGTTACGAGAGCGATCGCCTCTTGTGGTCATAGTGAAAAACTAGAGTTATTCACTGCCAATCTCAAATTAAAGTCTTTAAATCAATGGTCAGTGGCACTAACACTGACCAGTTTGTATGTAGAATCTCTGGTTTTTGAATTGTTAATCTTGAATTTTTCTTATGGCACTTCAGCAACAGATTAAAAACCGCAGCATAGACCAACTAATTGGTATAGGTATTTTCGGTGTACTAGTCCTACTTTACGCACCTATTTTATGGCATTGGCTGGACGGCTGGCTTTACAAAACTATCAGCACAGAACACGAATATTTTAGCCACGGAATTATAGGTATCCCCTTTGCTGCTTATCTTGCTTGGGGAAATCGCAAAAAATGGCAACGTCTAGCTAATAAAACTCATCCTCTGGGCGGAACTTTACTTGTTCTGGGGGGAATATTTTATTTGACTGGTGTTACCGAGTGGGTGAATCTCTCCTTACCGACGATCTTAGCAGGATTGTGCTTATGGTTTAAGGGTTTACCTGGGTTGAGATTGCATGGTTTCTCTCTGTTGCTAGTATTATTAGCCACCCCGACAGCTGTACCTTATCTGATTGCACCTTATACGTTTCCCCTGCAAAGCTTCATCGCTGGGACAGCAGGTTTTATACTCAATCAGGTGGGTATAGTAGCGATCGTGGATGGGATAAATATTTATGTCAATGGCAGAATTGTTGAGGTTGCTCCCTACTGTGCTGGGTTGAAGATGTTGTTTACAACTATCTACGTCAGCTTAATGCTGCTTTATTGGACAGGAACCTTAGCCTCACGCCGCATCACTATTTGGTTTTTATCTACCGGTGTGATCATTAGCGTGATTGCTAATATTATTCGCAACACTTTACTCAGCTACTTTCATGGCACTGGCCAAGAAGGGGCTTTTAAATGGCTACATGATAGTTGGGGTGGTGATCTTTACTCTGCTTTGATGCTACTGTCCTTAGTGCCATTGTTAAATTGGATGGATAGTTATTTCTCAGTACTGCCAGACACTGAACCAGAAAAAGATACCGAAGTAGGAGTAAGTGAGTAGCAACTCATATTAACTTGCATAGAGACGTAGCATTGCTACGTCTTTATTTTTTCCGGCTCTCATAGTGAAGAAAATTTATCAAGACTTTATACACCTAAACACAGTCAATAAAATTGCTGTGCAGGTTCTATTGTATAACCATAGGTAGACTGAGAATTTTACTGAACCCACAGTGTCATTTATTCAAGTAAAATTTTGCGTAAATATAGCAATTTTTACGAATGACTTACTTATCTAAACTTTTCCCAGAAAAGCATTTATCTTCCATCGGTGTGCTTTTACTATTGCTAGTCTTACTGATAGTAGGAGCTGTTCCTGGGTACTTAAGTGGCAAATGGCAATGGCAAGAACCTCTACCCATTACCAACCTAAAGGAATTAAAAGAAATTCGGAACCAAGGATTAAATTTACCTGGTTGGCAAACTGTTGATCAAGTAGAACAACCCATTGGTGAACATAAATGGTCTTTACAACTCCTGAAACAAGAAGGAACAAAAAATCAGGCGCTACTTTTATTGCTGCCCCAAAATGGCCCCAAAGATCAACCAGAAATTGAGTGGACAGATATTAGTGGTTGGGGAAAAGCTCGCTGGGGAAAATGGGACATAGCACAATCGCGTCCAGCGCAATTAACTATTGCGGGTAAAAATGGCAAAACTCAAGTAGAAGCCACATTTTATCGTGTTTCTACTAATCAAGAGACACTAGCTGTTTTGCAATGGTATGCCTCGCCCAATGCCGGTTATGCCACACCTTTTCGCTGGTTTTTGGCAGATCAAGTGGCACAATTACATAAACATCGCGCTCCGTGGGTAGCAGTGAGTATTCTGATTCCGATGGAGCCTCTAGGCCAGGTGGAAACTACTTGGCCTTTAGCGCAGTCAATTGGTGAAATTGTTCAAGCCAGATTAATGGCAGGGCCTTTAAAAATCAGTTCATGATTGGCTCTTTGCAGTATATCCTGAATTCAGCAATGTTCATAGTTTCCAGTGCTTATATGCGTGCATTTAGCGCCCTATGCTTAGTAAGTTTACAAGTAGGGCTTTTCTTCACTACCAATTTTCAGCCTGTTGTAGCTCAATCTTTACCATCTTCAGGAGAATCACCAGGAAAATTCCCCGCACCTCCACCAGAGGCTGATGTTGTACCGCCAGGAACAAATAACGAAACTTCTCCCCAATTTAGTCGTTATTTACTGGGGCCTGGTGATGTGATTAATGTCACATTTCCCCGTCCTCCTGGGGCTTATCGCTTGGGGCCAGGAGATGTGATTAGTGTGGTTGTCCAACGGTTTCCTGATTTGAGTTTTCAAGCGCAAATTAATCCAGAGGGTAATATTATCGTTCCGCTTTTGGAGACAGTACCACTCCAGGGTTTAACTTTGCCTGAAGCGCAAACCAAAATTCGCTCCTTGCTTAATCGTTATGTGGTTGATCCGATAGTGGTTTTGTCTTTATCCTCACCACGTCCAGATGCCAGTTTTCAAGCGCAAGTTAATC
Source organism: Nostoc sp. TCL26-01 (assembly GCF_013393945.1). Taxonomy (NCBI): domain Bacteria; kingdom Bacillati; phylum Cyanobacteriota; class Cyanophyceae; order Nostocales; family Nostocaceae; genus Nostoc; species Nostoc sp. TCL26-01. The sequence continues at coordinate 1,491,555 of NZ_CP040297.1, read as the reverse complement.
CAGAGGGTAATATCATCGTTCCCCAAGTTGGCAACTTGTCGGTACAAGGCTTGAGCTTGGAAGAAGCACAAGAAAAAATTCGCTTGAGTTTAAGTCGGATTTTGACTGACCCAATTTTAGTGGTGTCATTGGCAAGTCCCAGACCAGTACAAGTAAGTATTAGCGGCGAAGTTTTTAAACCGGGTATTTATAATCTGAATGCTTCCTTGCCCAGAATTGCTGATGCTTTGCTGGTGGCTGGGGGGTCTACAATCGGTGCAGATTTGCGGCAAGTGCAAGTTCGTCGCAGGTTGATGGATGGTTCAGCAATTTCTCAAACTATTGACTTGTACGCCACGTTGCAAAATGATGGTTCAATTCCTAGTTTACGCTTACAAGATGGCGATGCACTGATTATACCCCGTCGAGAAGTGGGTACGGAAGATGGTTACGATCGCAATTTAGTCGCGCGTTCATCCTTGGCTGTACCACAGATTCGCGTCCGGGTGCTGAATTATGCTGCTGGTGGTTTGGTGACACAAACTCTGCCTAACGGTAGTACATTTATCGATGCCTTGGGAGGGATAAATCTGGATACTGCTAATGTCCGAGAAATTGCTCTTGTCCGCTTCGATCCGGAACGAGGTAAGGCCGTCACCCAAAAACTTGATGGGAAAAAAGCTTTATCTGGTGATGTCTCGCAAAACGTGCCACTACAAGATAATGATGTTATTGTAGTTGGACGCAACTTAGTGGGTAGGATTACTAATTTCCTCAGTACGATTACGCAACCTTTCTTTAATGTTCGCTCATTTTTAAACTTTTTTGAAAACTTTGGTAGGTAGTCAGTCTCAAAATGAGCAGGGCAGGGTTAAGCACTATGAGAAAATCAGAAGATTACAAAAGAACAAATCTAGGTGACTAATGAATCATGAATGATGAATAATAACTAGTAAGTAACTGAGCAAAATTAATTTCCCAGATATTTTTGCTTAGACCCATGTCCGAATTTTACCCAGGTATTGATTTTGTTGAGCTACTTAACTATTGTGATCTCTGCTCGTTGACCAGTACATAAAGTTCCGTCCATCTTTCATCTGTTTCTGTTATGACCCCACCAATTGTTAAGCGTTATATTATTGCTTTCGAGAAGTATAAATGGATTGGATTAGCCGGCTTTGCATTGGTGGTAGCGGGGTCAACAGTTGTGGCTCTCCAACCAGAACCACCAACTACATATACAGCAAGCGGTGCGCTGACCTATTCTCGTCCTCCGGTATCATTTTCAACTACAGGTAGTGAAATTCAGCAACAAGGACAGGAATTAAACGAGCAAGTTTTACTATCAGATCAAGTGCTAGCGAGTGTAGCAACCAAGGTCAATCTTTCACCCAAAAAGATTGGTTCAAGTGTAGCAATTACACTACCGAGAAAAAATCCCCGGACGGGAGAGCTAGAGTCTAACGTCATTTCTCTAGCATATAAAGATACTGACCCCAAAATTGCTCAAACAGTCTTACTAGAACTGATGCAGGCAATGGTCAAACTGAGTAGTGATATTAATACTGGACGATTAAGGGCAATTATTGAAAAAATTAATGAACGCATCCCCCAAGCTAGATCAGAGTTACAAGCAGCAGAGTCGAGGCTAGAATTGTACGATCGCCGGGAGCGTCCAGCTATATTAGCCGCAGAAAATGGTAGTTTATTGGGTGCGGTTACCAACAGTCAAAATCAACAACGAGTGATTCAACAGACAATCACCGGCATCGATGCCCAAATTCGCAGCTTACAAAATAAATTGGGCTTAAATGTTGGGCAATCTTACGTTTCCTCAGCTTTGAGTGCTGACCCGATTATTGGCAACCTGCGATCGCAAATCTATCAAACCGAGTCACAAATCGCCCTCTTACGGAAAGATTTGCGTCCAGAACACCCAACGATGATCCAACTGCAACGCCAGAAGCAAGCTACTGAAGAATTACTCCAACAACGAGCAGCAGAAGTGATTGGTGGTGGTGGGACAACAGCACCCCTAGCGGGTAGTATTGAGGGCATCCGGACGCAAAGTAGTCTAGATCCAGCCCGTCAGCAATTAGCTAACCAAATGGTATCTTTGCAAACCCAAAAAGAAACCTTGCAACAACAGTTAGCCCAGCAATTTCGGGAAGAAGTCCAATTACGGCAAGAATATTCGCAGATACCCAACAAACAATTAGAGCGATCGCGTCTAGAACAGGCAGTAGGACTCAAGAAAGCAGTTTACGATCAAATGCAGTCCAAGTTAACTGATGCCCAAACTGCTGAGGCGGAAACAGTCAGTAGTTTCGGGATTGCTAGACCTCCCGCCGTCTCAGCTGATGCGAAAAAACCCAAGAGTGTACCTTTAACTTTGGCTGTGGGTGGTTTCCTGGGATTGATCGTTGGTGGTGGGGTAATCTTCTTATTGGGTGCTTTGGAAGGCACGCTCAGAACCAGAGAGGACATCAAAGAAAACCTCAAACAACGAGAGGTGGCAATGTTGGGAGAAGTCCCTCTCATGCCAGTGGATGATTTACCACCAGACGCATTACCTGTAGTGCTTTCTCTAGATTCTGTGTACTTAGAATTTTACGAGAAGTGCCGGAGTAATCTGCGCCGACTCGGTGGTAGAACATTGAAAGTATTATTGGTGACTAGTACTAGTAGTAAAGAAGGTAAAACAACCAGCGCTTACAACTTGGGTATAGCCTCAGCCCGTGCTGGCAAGAGAACCTTAATTATCGAGACAGATTTGCGATCGCCCTCTAAGTCTTCATCTCTGAGAGTCACACCAGACCCAGATGCCACCATTGAACCCCTACGTTACTACGCTAGCCTAAGTGAATGTATCCGCTTAGTACCGGAAGTGGAAAACCTCTACATTATCCCTAGTCCAGGGCCTGTACGTCAATCTGCCGCTATTTTAGAGTCTAGCGAAATGCGGCGACTCTTAGAAGATGTGAGGGAGCGATATGATTTAGTGATTTTAGATTCCAGTCCTTTAAGTGTATCTAACGATCCTCTGTTAATTCAACCTTATAGCGATGGTATTGCTCTGGTATCACGAGTCAACTACACTCAAGAAAATATGTTAGGTGAAGCGATCGATCAACTAGTCGAGGCAGAACTAGGATTGTTAGGGGTAATCATCAATGGTGCTGATATGCTGATTGCTGTACCTCAATCTACAGAATCCGATTCTGTAACGGATGAACAAAGAGTCAATCCAGAATCTGAAGAGATTTCTGTGGGTGTCAATCAAAATTAATACTACAAAAGTCAATAGTCAAATGAAATTACGTAGCTTGCTTCTCGCCTTTGGCGAGTATTACGAATTACGAATTACGAATTACATAACCTATGGATACGCTGCTGAATAATCGCTATCGAGTGATTCGGACTTTGGGGAGTGGTGGATTTGGCGAAACTTTCTTAGCGGAAGATAGTCAAATGCCTTCTCACCGTCGCTGTGTGATTAAACAGCTCAGACCAATTCATCATAATCCCCAGATTTATCAACTAGTCCAAGAAAGATTTCAAAGAGAAGCAGCGATTTTAGAAGATTTGGGTGGTTATTCAGACCAAATTCCCAGCTTGTATGCTTATTTTCAAGCTGATACACAATTTTATGTAGTTCAAGAATGGATTGAAGGAGATACACTCACAGCCAAAATTCAGCAGCAAGGCTTGTTGAGTGAAAGCTCAGTCAGAGAAATATTAATCAATATCCTACCTGTTTTAGAATACATTCATGGCAAACGGATTATTCACCGTGATATCAAGCCAGACAATATTATTTTGCGTCATCGAGATGGTAAGCCTGTACTGATTGATTTTGGTGCAGTACGGGAATCAATGGGAACAGTGGTAAATTCCCAAGGCTTACCCACCAGTTCGATTGTCATTGGTACACCTGGATATATGCCGAGTGAGCAAGCCGCAGGTAGACCAGTGTATTCTAGTGATTTATATAGTCTAGGGATGACAGCAATTTACTTGCTGACTGGGAAACAACCCCAAGACTTAGAAACAGACTCCCACAGTGGAGAGATTATCTGGCGCAGACACGCCTTGAGTGTTAGTCCTACCTTAGCAGCTGTGATTGATCGAGCGATCGCCTATCATCCACGAGAACGCTTTGCCACTGCTAGAGAAATGCTAGAAGCCTTACAAGTCGGGATAGTCAACTTTCCCGCTACAGTTGCCTATCAGCAACCAGCCGTAGCACCGACATCGCCAGTTTCCCATCTACAACCAAGCAACACTCCATCATCTCCTGCTACCTTAACAAATACAGTTGCTGTCAGTCCCAGAGCAGTTGCTACTTCTGCACCTGTAAATCAAAGTAATAACCAGAAAGGAATTGTCCTGGGGAGTATCATTGCTGGTAGTTTGATAGGTACTTCCATCATGATTGGTTTAGCTTTGAATAAACCAAATCAACCTGCTACTCAGAATGTCGAGCCAGTAGCTAGTTCTCCAGTCGCCACCACTCCTGCAACATCAATAAACGAGAATACCACACCACAAACTCCCATCACCCAACAACCAGTACAGACTACACCATCTCAAATCCCTACCTCAACCGAGTCAGTAGTTGCTAGACCATCACCAGCAGAAGCTGTAGAGAATTATTATGACACCATTAATCAAGGTGAATATCGCTCTGCGTGGAATTTGCTATCTCCTAGCTACCAAAATAATCGACAACTCCACCCCAACGGTTACTTATCATATCTTGATTGGTGGGGCGGACAGGTGCAAAGTATAGATGTTGAGCAAGTCAGTTTGGTTGAGGCTAATTCAGAAATAGCCACAGTTGACGCTCAATTAAATTACTCATTAAAAAATGGCAAACAAGTACCGAGTTCTGTGCGTTTCTCGATGTTATGGGATGCAGACAATAATCGATGGGTAATTAGTGGTGCTAAGTAATGAGTTTTCCACTCCACTTACTCGCTTTTATTCAAACGCATCAGGTTCTTCACGAACAATTCGGTCGTAAAGTGGCTGAAAACTAAACCACCCTGCCTTCGGTGCGCCTACTTGACTGTGTGTTAACCGGGCAGTTTCATGACCAATCACTTTAGGTTTACCCGCAGCTTCTGCTAAGAGTTGGGCTTGACAAGAACGCTCTAAAGTGATGTACCAAAAGACAGCTTCATCGACTGTATGTCCTACTGTCAGGATACCATGATTACGTAAAATGATGGCTTTATTCTGCCCTAGAGTTGCAGCTAAACGTTGACCTTCCGAAGAGTCTAAAATGACACCTGTATAATCATCTAATAATGCGTGGTCTTCATAAAAAGCACAAGCATCTTGAGTCAGGGGGTCAAGTAAACGACCTAAGCTAGACCAAGCTTTACCATAAATAGAATGGGCATGAGCAGCCGCTACAACATCAGGTCTAGCTTCATGAATCTGCGAGTGAATAGCGAAAGCGGCTTGATTTATCTGAGCATCACCTTTAACTACATCACCTTCTCGATTAACTAATATCAAGTCGGATACCCGAATATGACCAAAGTATGTTCCTAGTGGATTTACCCAGAAGTGATCTGTAAACTCTGGATCGCGAGCTGTGATGTGTCCTGCTATACCTTCACTAAAGCCAAACCTGCCAAATAGGCGAAAGGCAGCCGCTAAACGTTGTTTGCGGTGTAGCCGTTCTTCTTCAAAGTTATTAAATACTGGGAGTTGGGATTTACTAAATACGGACATTTGATTTTTTCCCTTGACTATAGAGGTGGAGGGATGGGGAGAGGGAATCAGTTACCAGTTAACAGTTATCAGTTACCAGTTAATAAAAGTTCACTGTTCACTGTTTACACCCCTGCTTGCCTCCTTCCCATGCCCAAGCAAGAATTATCCTGGGTAAGGATTATGGATTGTGTCTACAAAAACATTGTGTGATAATGGCAGGCGACCAGGATTTAAGCGGGGTTCGGCTGCATAGCCTACAGGAACTAAGACAGCGATCGCTAAATCAGGCTCATCTGCTGCACCAATCACTTCTTTAACTTTATCTTCAATCCAGCCATTCATAAAGCAGGTAGACAAACCCAAACTTTCGGCGGCTAAGACTAGATGAGTAGAAGCAATAATTGCATCTTTAATCGCATATTCCCGGCGCTTGTCTCCCAATCCTGCTTGAAATTGGGGGATAGAGCTTTTAAAATAATTGACTGTGCCTTCATTCCATGCTTTATTTTCTAAAGCTATTTCAAAAATCGGCGTTAAGTCTTTTTCCCCGGCGTTGGCATCTGCGGCAAACACAAAGGTAACTGGCGCTTCCGCAACTTGTTTTTGGTTCCAAGCGGCGGCCGCAAGGGCGGCTCTTTTCGCCTCATCTTGAACCAGAATTATCCGCCAAGCTTGAACATTAAAGCTACTAGGTGCAGCTACGGTTAACTCCACTAACTGCTTGAGTAAATCTGGGGCGATGGGATCTGTTTTAAAAGTTTTAATGGAACGACGCTGAACTATAGCACTCGGTACATCTAGAGGTTGAGTTTTAGTGATTGTACTCATGAGATTCTCCTCTTATGTGATTTAAATATTGTAATTGCACTTATCTACTAACTAGCCACCGACCAAAAAGGATAATCTGTATAACCCTTTGCTCCACCACTATAAAATGTTGTGGGATCTGGTTGATTTAATGGTGCATTGGCAGCCAAGCGTTTTGGTAAATCTGGGTTCGAGATAAATAGAACACCAAAAGCAACTAAATCTGCGGCTTGATTTGCCAGTACTGTATCACCTTTTTCACGGGTGTAACCACCATTGACAATTAGTGTACCTGTATAACGTTCCCTGATATGACTAGTAGGAACAACTGTTCCACCATGTCTGATATCTGCGTCTATGGCTTCAAAGATGTGTAGATATCCTAAATTAAATTGATTGAGTGCTTGAGCCGCGTAACCAAAAGTTTCTAAAGGATGGGAATCACGCATATCGTTAAAGGTTCCACTAGGAGATAGTCTGACTCCTACTCGTTGGGAATCCCACACACTTGTCACCGCTTCAGTCACTTCCCATAACAATCGAGCGCGATTTTCAATAGAACCACCATACTTATCTGTACGTTGATTCGTACCATCCCTGAGAAACTGGTCTATTAAATAACCATTGGCAGCATGAATTTCTACACCGTCAAATCCTGCGGCTAAAGCATTGGCAGCCCCTAGCCGATATTGTTCTACAATGGCTGGAATTTCAGCAGTATCCAAAGCGCGGGGTGTCACGAAGGGTTTTTTGCCTTCATAAGTTGCTGCTTCACCTTGGGGTTTAATGGCAGAAGGTGCTACAGGTAATGTTCCATCCGGTTGTAAGTCAGGGTGAGAAATTCTACCAACGTGCCACAGTTGCAGAAAAATTTTGCCACCTTGTTGATGCACTGCTTCCGTGACTAATTGCCAACCTGCTACTTGTGCTGGTGAATGAATGCCCGGTGTATGGGGATACCCTTGCCCTTGGGGTGAAACCTGTGTAGCTTCGGCAATAATCAATCCAGCTGACGCACGCTGAGTATAGTAAGTAGCATTTAATTGATGTGGTACATTCCCCTCACCTGCTCTTTGTCTAGTCAAAGGAGCCATAACTATCCGATTGGGTAGTTCTAAATCACCTAATTTGTAAGGTGAGAACAAGTTGATATTTGTAGACATAATGTTTTTGGAAAAATTTAGTTATTGGTTATTGGGCAATGGGCAATATGGAAGAGTCATTAGTTATTAGTCATTAGTCATTAGTCAATGGTCAATGGTCAATAGTCAGCACTCCGACTTCCAACTTCCACCCAGCACTCACTCCCTCACTCCCCAAATCAGTTACCAGTTATCAGTTACCAGTTAATAAACGTTCACTGTTCACTGTTTACTGTTCACTGTTCACTGTTTACACCCCTCACTCCCTACTCAGCGCGGGCTGCATCGCCCCGCTTCCGCTAACAGCACTCAGTACTAAACAATTGATCGCACAACGCCACCATCTACGCGCAAGGCTGCGCCATTGGTGGCTGAGGCTAGGGGACTGGATAGATAAACTACAAGGTTTGCTACTTCTTCGTTGGTAGCAAAGCGTTGGATTAAGGATGTAGGACGGATATTTTGGAAAAACTCTTTTTCTACTTCAGCAGGTGTAATATGGCGATCGCTTGCTATTTTACTAATAAATTCTTCCACACCTTCTGAGCGTGTCGGCCCTGGTAAGACTGAGTTGACTGTCACTTGCGTCCCAGATGTTATCTCTGCTAAACCTCTGGAAATGGCTATTTGAGCAGTTTTAGTTGTGCCGTAGTGAATCATCTCGCTGGGAATTTGCACGCCAGATTCACTAGAAATGAAAATGATCCGCCCCCAGTTTTGCTCTAACATTTTTGGCAAATACTGGCGACTCAGGCGCACACCACTTAAAACGTTAACTTCAAATATGTGCAACCAGTCTTCGTCTGTGATCTCAAAGAATGCTTTCGGTTCGTAGATTCCTAAATTATTCACGAGGATATCGATTTGAGGAATCTGCTGCCCTATTTGCTCTATTCCTGTTTTTGTCGCTGCATCAGCTACCACGCCTAACACTTGAGCATGGGGATGACTGGATTTAATCTTGGCGATCGCCTGTTCTACTCTCTGTTGTGTGCGACCATTAATAATTACTGATGCACCTTCCTGGACTAGTGCTTCGGCTATGGCTAAACCAATACCTGCTGTTGAGCCACTCACTAGTGCAGATTTACCCTGTAATTTTAAGTCCATTGGATTTATTTCCTTTGGGGATTGGGGAGAGGATATTAGCCCGAAATCTTTATAGAGACGTTGCACTGCAACGTCTCTACAATCATTTTTACCAGATGTCTATTACTCTTCTTGGATATGTTGTGTTAGTGTTTTAGTCAGACTTGTCTTAGGGACAGCCCCTACGACTGTATCGACTTGCCGCCCTCCTTTAAATACCATGAGTGTAGGGATGCTGCGAATTCCGTAATGACTGGCAACTGTGGGATTTTGATCTGTGTTCAGCTTCACGACTTTTACTTGTCCTTCGTATTCGCTAGCCACTTCATCCACAACCGGCGCTACCATGCGACAAGGGCCGCACCAAGGGGCCCAAAAATCTACGAGAACGGGAATGTTACTATCCAGCACTTCTTGTTTAAATGTGGCTTCTGTGACGTTTGTAACGAATGACATAATCTTTTCTGCCTTTATTCGTTTGTTCGATTTTATCGAATAATAAAAATATAATTCATTTTTAGAGATAATGCAAGTATGAGATTTTTATATCACCCAGACCGAAAAGACATTTTTTTACCGGGGGTACTGTATGCTTTGGGCGATCCAGTACGCTTGGAGATTGTGCGTTTGCTAGCTAATAAGGGAGAGCAGTGTTGTGCTGACTTTGATTTTGCGATCGCTAAATCAACCATGTCTAACCACTTCAAGATTTTACGCGAATCTGGGGTGGTGATGAGTCGGAAAGAAGGGACACAGCATATCAATTGGTTACGAAGGGAAGATTTAGACTTGTTGTTTCCCGGATTATTAGATGCTGTATTGCGATCAGCTAAACCATTGTTAGTTTGTCAACAATCAATGGTGAATAGACAATAGGTAATATTGCGGAAAGAAATTAGTCATTTCACAGTATGAGCGATCGCTTATATTTGGCAAAGAAGCAATATTGCATACTGGCAAAAATACTTACCTATTTAGTCACTTCTGTCAATAGTTCCAACCTATAATCGTTGACCATTTTTGAATTCAAAATGCAAAATGCAAAATGCAAAATGACTCATATCTTGCACCAAGTGACTGGAAGTCGCACGCCACTTGCTACAAGTCGGGAAACCCGCCGACACTTGCTTCAATGGGGGGAACCCCCACAACGCAGTGTCTCCCCAACGCAGTGGCTTGGCTACACAGGCAAAACCCGCCTGCGCGGGTTTCAAATTGATAAGTACCTAAACAAAATTAATTACACATATCGTCTTCCTGTAATACCAATTCACAAAAATCCTGATACATATAGCTTACTCGTTGGGTATTGTCCGCCCACCGTTAAAACGGTGGTCTCATAGCTTAAGTCCATTAAAATGGACTCTGATATTCAGTCCTTTTGAGAGGACTTTAGCTATGAGACAGGGATTTACAATCCCTGACGGACTGACGGACTCACGTATTTGTATCATTATTAAAGTGAAATTGTATAACCTGTTCCCTCTCTTCACAAATGAATTTAATTTTGTGCGACTACTTATCAAAAGTTAGCCAATTTACTAGATGAGTAAAAGGTAAATTTTTACCTTTATAGAATTATTTATTAACCAAAGCTTAATCTTTCTTGTCTAATCTAATCTTAGTATTTTTACGGAATACACTTAAGTAACTTAGCGATAAGCTTTTAACCTAAAAAATTTATCCTAAACTAACTGATGAGGAAATTTAATATACACAAAGTTTAAATAAATATAAGGATATTGTAGGTGAATAGCATACCATCAGGTTTCTGCCTACTTGCGGGACGCTAGGCGAACCCTCAACTTATCCATAACTAGATAAAAATTTCTTTTCTGTAGTCTCTAACTTGCATTTTTCACAAACCGGTAGGGTCTGGTTGGAGCATATTTGTGAACTTGCTCCTACAGCCTCTGGATGTCGGTTTGATAAATTTCGGGAGAAATTCGGGTCTAACTGTGAGTCTCCATCGGTTTTGTTGCAGCTAAAGTTTTTGCTGTTGTGATTTGCTTGCTAACTCAAAAATAATTCAGGGATTCTTCATGAGCGAACTAGATTTAATTGTCTCTCCTTTAACTGTGCCAACATCAATTGCTTTGAATGAAAGCTTCGATGTATCTTGGATAGTCCGTAACTTAGGTAATGGTTTCGTTTCGGATAACAACTGGTATGACTCTATATATGTTTCTGATGATGAAATCTTTGATACTAGCGATATCAACATCAACGATATATATGCAGGTAGCTATCCAGCAATCACCGCAGCCGGCAGCAGTGGAGATAGTTATGTAGTCTCGACTAATGTAACTTTACCTTATTATATCAGACCGGGCGATCGCTTCCTGTTATTTGTTGCCGACAGTTACAATGAGCAGAGCGAAAGCAATGAAACTAATAACGTCGCTTCAGTGGCAATTACAATTCCTGGCCCCGACCTAGTTGTTAGTAATCTGAGCATTCCTTCCTTAACAGTTGGTCAAAACGTCACCGTAAACTGGACTATCACTAATCAAGGTAACGCTGCTACTACATCTAATTACTGGTATGATCGCTTTGTTTTTTCCCTAGATGATGTTATTGGTAACAGTGATGATATTTATGCTGGGGACTTTTACAACAATCACAACATTTTAGCTGCCCAAGACCCGAACGATCCCAATCAAACTAATAATTCGTATTCGGGTAGCAACAATATTGATGTTTCCAGTGGGGTGAACAGTAGTTATAAACTGTTCATGGTTAGCGATATCAACAACTATCAAGCAGAGAGTAATAAAGATAATAATTCGCGTTCAACGTCCATAACTGTTTCTGGATCTGACTTAGTGATCAACACTGCACCAATTGCTCCAGCTACGGCAGTTGTTAACAGCAATATCACAGTAAATTGGACTGTCACCAACCAAGGAACGATCGCTACTTCTGCATCTTATTGGTATAACCGTGTAGTCCTTTCTCGTGATACTCAATATGGCAATAGTGATGATATTACCTTGTCAGAGAGTTATGAGTATTACAGTCCCATTGCGGCTAATGGTGGAACAGTTAATGCTGGCGGGACGTTTTCTTTAACTAGTAATGCGGTTGGTACTTACAATTTATTTGTGGTTGCCGATATTTACAACTATCAACCGGAAACTAATGATGCCAATAATGTGAGTTTGGCGACGCAAATTACCATTGCAGCACCAGATTTAGTTGTTAGTAATGTAACTGTCCCGGCAAATGCTGGTGTTGGTGAATCTGTCAACATTACTTGGACGGTAGCTAACCAAGGAACAGTAGCTACCACACAAAATTATTGGTATGACAATTTTGTGCTTTCTTTGGATGATCAGTTAGGTAATAGTGATGATATTCTCCTGGCGCAAAACTATCGCTATCATAATGGTTTAGCGGCTGTTGGCAATAGTGGAAATAGTTATCAAGACAGTATCAATCTAACTTTACCCAACAGCATTAATGCTATTGGTAATTACAATTTATTTGTAGTTGCTGATGGTATTTATAACTATCAAGGCGAAAGTGACGAGACTAATAACTCGGCAATTAGTGCGACTAAAATTAATATCAGTGCGCCGAATTTGCTTGTTAGTAACATTACTGCGCCAACTACGATTACTCAAGGTAGTGGGTTTGATGTAAGTTGGACAGTGAATAATGATAGTACATCTCGTGCTGTAGCAGATTGGCGCGATCGCTTGTATCTTTCCACTGATAATATTTGGGATAGTAGCGATCGCCAGTTAGATAGCGTCGATATTAATAGCCAAACTCCCTTAAATGGTGCAACTAGCTACACAATTAATCGCACCAATTTAAAATTATCTGGAGTGACCGATGGCACTTATTATCTGATTGTGAAAACAGATGAAGCTAATAGCCAAGCGGAAACTAATGAAGATGATAATAGTTTAGCTTTGCAAGTTACTGTTAACTCTGCTGATTTACGATCTGATAGTGTTGCTGCTGTTGATAGTGAAAACAATCTCCTCGACTCAGTAGAATTTGGTCAGGCATTTAATGTTAATTGGTCTGTTACCAATATTGGCATAGGTGCTGCTAATACTACATGGAATGACCGCATTTATTTATCTACTGATACAATTCTCAGCAGTGATGATGTGGCAGTTTTCACCAAAGGACAAACTAAAAATTTAACCAGTAATGGCAATTATTTAGATAGTGCTACTGTCACCGTTGACTTTAATAATCCTTTACCTACAGATGCCAATGGTTATGTAAGTGAGAGCGAGCCGAATGATGCGATCGCTCAAGCTTTAGATTTACAACAAAACTTTGTGCCGACGGCGGGAACTAATAGTTATTTAGTGAAGGCTAAAGGTACAGTTTCTACATCTTTTGAAGGTGATTACTACCGAATTTATGCTTCCCCTGGTGACCAACTCAGATTATATGAATATGGTTTTGATACTTATCTCTATTTATATAATCGGAATGGCACTCTTTTAGCGGCAGATGATGACAGTGGCGGTAGCCTTAATTCTTTAATCAACTATACCTTTGCTAGTAATGCCTATGCTGGGGATTATTATGTACGAGCAGCAGGATATAGTAGCCGCACTGGTAACTATGGACTAGATATCACGCTGCAAACTTCACAGCCAATTATCACTGGGAATTTAGCACCAGGAAATTATTACTTGTTGTTGAAAACTGATAGTGATAATACTTTCCCAGAGAGTGTAGAAACTAATAATGTAGTTGCTGCAACTTCCCCCATCACACTGACAGCAATTTCTCGTCCAGATTTAGCGATCGCTGGTTCGACATCGGCACAAAATGTTTATATAGATAGTACAGTTACTGTTTCTTGGACTGTTACTAATCTTTCCACTATTGATGCTGCTAGAGCCGGTTGGTTTGACTCAGTTTATTTATCTAATGACAACGTTTTTGATAACAGTGATATTGCCCTGGCTTCGATTTCTCGTGCTACAGGAGAACCAGATTTAGCTCCAGGTGGTAGTTATAGCCGTGATGTCAATATCACTTTACCGACTGGGGTGACAGGGAACAAGTATTTAATATTTATCACCGATCGCACCAATAATCGGTTAGAAAGCAACGAAACTAATAACCAGTCTCTTGTCGCTATCAATATCGTCGCCCCAGATTTAGTAGTGACAGCGCCAGTGACAGCCCCAACAATTGCCAGCAAAGCCCAAACTATTGATGTGAGTTGGCAAGTCAAAAATCAAGGGACGACGGCGACTAATACCTTCTGGTATGATCGCGTTTATTTATCTAGTAATACAACTTTAGATAATGGGGATATTTTCATTAGCGATCACTACAATACTACACCGCTAGCCGTCAATGAAACCTACAGTGCAACTCAGTCAATTATCATTCCCAATTCGGCCAGTTTAGGCGCGCAATATTTACTGTTTGTCGCTGATGGTTATAACTATCAAAAAGAAGTCAACAACGATAATAATGTTTTTGCCACAGCAATTACCATTAACGCCCCAGACTTAACCATTAGTCAAACCACAGCCCCCGACTTTGCTAGCATCGGGCAAAATGTCAATATCAGTTGGCAAGTGACAAATCAAGGTGATGGAGTTGCCAATGGTGATCACTATGACTATGTTTATCTCTCCACGAATACAACCCTGGACGGTGGCGATACCCTAGTTTACTCAGAATATGTCACCACGGATTTAGCTAGTGGTGGTAACTACACCATTAGCAACAAGAACTTTATTCTCCCCAACACCGCAACAGGCGATCGCTATCTATTATTCGTCACCGATGGTTCAGGAAGTCAAGGGGAAACCAACGAAAACAATAACTTGACATTTAAGGCATTTAATGCACGCTTCAACTCTTCCGACTTAACTGTCATTGGCACACCGACAGCCCCCAGCACCATTAGTTTAGGTGAAACGGTGAATGTCAGTTGGCAAGTCAAGAACCAAGGACAGGAAGCCGCAACAGCTGATCGCATCGAACGGGTTTATATTTCTGATAATGCCACCTTAGATGCAGGTGATACCCTACTCAATCAAATCACCGTCACCACTGATTTAGGGATTGGGGAAACTTCTACTAATAATCAAAGCTTTGAAGTTCCTCTCACTGGCACAGGCGATCGCTACTTATTATTTGTCACCGATGCCACAAACACTCAAGCCGAAGTGGACGAGACGAATAATGTCACAGCCAAAGCCGTGAGAGTGAACGCCGCCGACTTGCAAATAAATTCCTTCACAACTCCAGTTAGTGGCGTGTTTGGTAGCGACATCGATATAACTTGGGCGATAAATAATGCCGGAGAGGGCAACACCACAAAAGCTTGGCGCGATCGCTTATACTTATCTCCCACCAACACCATCGGTAATGATGCCATTCTCCTGAGTGATTTACCTGGAACTAGTCTCACCACAACGCAGACTTATCAACGCAGTGCCAGCATAACCCTACCCTTAAATGTCAACCTCGCTGCCGGCAATTACTATTTAATCCTGAAAACAGATGCCGACAGTACCCAACCAGAATCATTAGAAAATAACAATACCCAATTCCGGCAAATTGCCCTGACAGAACCACCCCTGCCGGATTTAGTTGTCAGTAATATTACTGCACCTAGCACAGAATTTTCTGGAAGAAAAGTACAGGTAAGCTGGACAATAACCAACCAAGGTACAGCCGCTACTACAGGTACTTGGTACGATAACCTCTACGCCTCCAGCGATAATCAGCCAGGAAATGATACCTTCTTCGGTAGTTACATTTACACAGGCACTCTCGCCCCAGGACAGTCAATCATTCGTTCCCAAGAAATTACCTTGCCCTTTGACTGGAGTGGCGATCGCTATTTTGTCGTCACCACCGATAGTAATAATCAAGTTTACGAGCATAATAAAGAAGGGAATAATACAGCGATCGCTTCCCAACCCTTGACGGTGCAGTTAGATAACTTCCCCAACTTGGTAGTATCAAGTATTACACCCCCTACCTTGGCTTTCTCCGGTTTAGGTACAGAAGTCGTCTGGACGGTCAAGAACCAAGGTAATGCCGCTACCAATTCTCCCTACTGGCGGGATGATGTCTGGCTGTCTCGTGACTCAGTACTGGATACCCAAGGTGACTATTTCCTCGGTAGCGTCACCAACCCCACATATTTAGGCATCAACGAAAGCTATACCAGCCGCCTCAACGTTGCCCTACCCCGTGATATCAGTGGTGATTGGCGATTTATTATCCGTACTGATGCCTACGGAAACGTGAATGAATACCCCAATGATGGCGATAACACACTCAGCGCCAGCACCATCACCAACGTAGAACTCACTCCCCCCGCCGATCTCCGCGTCACCAACATCACCCTAGCCCCCACCCGTCCTTTCTCTGGACAGCAAGCCACAATTACTTGGCGCGTGACTAACACAGGTACGGGGGCCACACCGCCAGATCAAACACGCTGGAATGATGAAATCATCATGACAGAGAATGCTGACGGTACAGGGGAGTTATTTGTTTTAGGGACTTACCAACGTCAAGGTAGTCTAGCACCAGGCGCATTTTACGACAGAACCCAAACTGTCAACTTACCCATTGGTAAGTGGGGAAATTATTTCTTTGCCGTGCGGACAGATCGGAATAATCAGGTATTTGAAAGCGCCTTTGAGAACAATAACACCCTAGTTTTGGATGCCGATCTTAACGATGCTGGCCCCACCCCCTCAACAGTGCTACTAACACCACCCCCCGACTTAGTAGTAGATAACATTACAGTACCGGCAAACATTGTCGCCGGGCAACTGCTGACAGTCCGTTACCGAGTGGTGAATGAAGGTTTGACAGCTACCCCCGGTAGTACTTCCCAATGGACTGATGCCGTTTACCTCTCACCGACAGCAGCATTCAACAGTAGCACTGCCATTGCTTTAGGTACAGTCAACCGCCAGGGAATTTTGGATACCCAAGGCAGCTACGACATTAATACCACCTTCCAAGTCCCCAATGATTTGGCAGAAGGCAACTATTACCTGATTGTTCTGGCTGATGCTTACAATCGCCTGTTTGAGCAAGATGACGTGGATGTGGTGCAGGGAAGCAACGTTGCTTTACCAAACGTCTTGGCTTCCACAACCCCCATCAACGTTTTATCTCGTTCGGCTGACTTGATAGTCAGTGAAGTGACAACACCACAAGTTGCCGCTAACGCTGGTAGTACAGCCCGGTTAAGCTGGACAGTACGGAATATTGGCGCTGGTGCTACCCCCGTTTCTCAATGGCGCGATCGCCTAGTCGCTTCCGTAAATACCACATTGGGTGATGCAGATGATGTGTTACTGGCGACATTTGAACGGACGGGTAGCTTGGGAGTTAATGGGACATACACCCGCACAGAAGATGTGTTAATTCCCTTCGTTTTGAATACGGGAACCTACAATCTCTTTGTCACCACCGATGCAGATAATGTAGTTTACGAAAGCCTGAACACGAATAACGTCAATAGTGCCAGTTTCTTAGTAAATCGGCAAACACCAGATTTGGCAGTCATAGCAGCCAGTGCCGCGAGTAGTGCCAGTTCGGGTAATCCCTTGGCGGTGAGTTGGACAGTGAAAAATATCGGTGCTGGCGCTACCAATGTGGATTACTGGTATGACGAAGTATATTTATCAGCCGACACCACCATTAACAGTGGCGATTTATTCTTAGGTTCAGTCCGGCGTGGTGGCATACTAGCAGCCAATGATACTTACACAGTCACTACATCCTTTGGATTGCCAATCAACCTGCAAGGTAACTATAACGTCATCGTCCGTACCGACAACACCAGCCGTTACGGGGAACCATCCAATCGAGTCATCGAGATATCAGAAACCAATAATACAGCGATCGCCTCACCAACCACCACCATCATCCTGTCCCCCGTTGCCGATTTACAAGTTACCCAAGTCACCGCACCGATTAGCGCTATCAGTGGTCAAACCTTCGCCCTCAACTGGCAAGTGAAGAATTTAGGCGCAGCAGCCACAGGCGATCGCACCTGGACAGATAGCTTTTACTTCTCCGCCGATCAAGTATTTGACCGCTACACCGACACCTACTTGGGAGGACGCAACTATACAGGTAATTTAGGCGTGGGCGCTGTCTACAACGGTAGTCAGATATTAAATGTACCGCGTGGTCTGGCTGGTAATTATTACGTCTTTGTGGTGACGGATGTCAACAACACCGTCGAAGAACGGACAAACGAAACAAATAACTTCAGCTTAAGTGCTACTCCTACGCAAGTCATCATCCCGCCACCTTCCGATCTCCGACCAGTGGCTAACAGCATCACCCTACCAACTAGCGGTGTCGTCGGGCAACCCCTGACAATTGGTTACACAGTTGAGAATATTGGCAGTTCAGCAGCGATCGGTTCTTGGTCAGATACAGTGTATCTTTCCCAAGACACAGTGTGGGATGTCAACGATTTGGCAGTGGGAACTTATACCCGCAGTGGTGATTTAGCTTCCGGGGCAACTTACAACGGCAGCGTCACCAGCAACTTACCGGGAGTAGTTCCAGGCAATTATTATGCCCTGATTCGCAGTGATTCCCGCAACCAAGCCCCAGAATCCAACAAAACCAACAATACCGTCACCTCCTTGGGACGAATTAATGTTGATGTCCCAGTTTTAAACATCGGTGGTACAGTCTCCGGTACTTTGGGCGCAGGACAAGCCACATACTACAAACTCCAAGCCACCGCCGGGCAAGCGATTCGCCTCCACTTCGACAGCGCCGATAATACCAGCACCAATCAGGTATATGTGCGCTACGGCGAAATGCCCACCCGTGGACAATTTGATGTCACCGACAACGAACCCTTCACCCCAGACCCAGATTTTGTTCTCCCTGCCACCCAAACCGGCACTTACTACATCTTGGCTTACGGCAACACCGCCACAGCCACACCCAATTACACCCTCACCGCCACCGAAATTCCTTTCTCAGTATTTGATGTGTCCTCTGATGTTGTGGGTAACGATGGTATCGCCACAATTAAAATTGATGGGGCGAAATTCGGCAGCAACACCACCTTTGAACTAATCGATAGTCAAGGAAATGCGATCGCTCAAACCACATCCCGCACCCAAAACACCACAACCGCCTTTGCCACCTTCAACCTGACAGATAAAGCCATTGGTAGCTACAGCCTGCGCGCCACCCAAGGCAGTGAAATCGTCACCCTGGCCAACGCTATCCAAGTACAGCAAGGTGATTTAATCGATGACTTTAGCACCAACATCACCGGGCCACGGGCAGTTTGGGCAGGACAGAAATATCCGATTAATATTGCTTATGGAAACGCTGGTGATAGCGACATCACCGCCCCATTACTCTTGGTACGTACGGTCAATAATAATGCAGCGATCGGTTACACCCCCCGCTACAACGCCAGTGAAGCAGCCGGACAGACACTACAGTTACTAGGCGCAGGACGGGATTTAGGCTTAACCCAACTACGTCCTGGGGAAAGCTACACCTTACCCGTGTTTTACACCCATCTCGGTGGCGATGAATCCGCCGGCTTAGAAGTTGTTCCCATCAGCCGCTACGACAGTACCGCCATTAGTGCTAGCGATTGGACAATGTTGCGCGACACCGCCAAGCCCACCAGCGTTACAAACACCGATTGGCAGAACTTCTGGCAGGCAAAACAATCCGGTATAGGTAACACCTGGGGCGATTATGTGGAACTGGTAACAGAACTTTCCACCGCCTACAGTGGTACTAGCAATCCCATCACCGATGTCCAAGATTTATTTAGTCGCTGGTATAGTGATCAGGCGGGTGTGTATAACTTCCAACCCAAATCTACAATTTCCGGTCGCTTACTTGGCCCCGATGGCACTCCCTTACAAGAAGTTCGTTTAGATGTAGTGCGGGTATTGGCAGATGGCACTCGTGTGGGAGTGCAGAACAGCACCGATATTATTACCGATTTGAATGGACGCTTCACCTTTCAAGGATTGGAAGCTGGGAACTATGAAGTCACCCAGGGAGGCAGCAATCTCAGCTTGACTTTCCTACCTACTACCGATGGTTTAACCGACCTCACCCCTGGCCACTTGTCCTACGGCTTTACGGTTGCATCTGGACAAAATCAAAACAACTTAGATATTCAAACCTATCAACCAAGCAACCCTGATTTTATCGCCGATCGCCAAGTCGGGCAAAAGCAAGTTTCCTTGGTGCGTGATGCCAATGGTGTCTCTCATGTGTTCTGGGTTGAGGACAATCAACTCTGGCACAGTTACTTTAATGGTTCACAGTGGATTGATGCTGCGCCCATCTCTGCGGCTCAACCTGCCGGAACATACAAAGTCCAAGCTTCCTCCGCTTTGTTGGGTGGCAATGCCGGCTTGATTGTCACTTGGGATGAACGCACCGATGACCCCAACAACCCTGTAAACGGTGATACAGAAGTTTTCTACGCCCTGGGTCGAGTCAAAGCAGGTGGCGGTTATGAATGGTCAAATCAGATAGCGGTTACTCAGAACGATAACGTCGTCGGGGCTGCACCAACCTTGTTAGTAGATAGTGCAGGTAATCCATTTTTTGTCTATCAGCAATATGACGGCAATGTGGAAAACGACGATACTGATTTGTACTATCAACAGCGCAATCTTAGTGGCGATACAATTACCTGGGACATTGGATCTGGACAAAACGGTAGTATTTCCTGGTCTTATGCGGCGGGAGCAGAAATTAACCTTCCTGATGCTTTAGGACGCTTTATTCCCGTTACACATATTAAAATTTCCGGTCAGTACTCTGGTAGCAGCGTCACCAGTTGCGATCAAACCGTGATTCAAGGAGGTTGGAGTGGTCGTATAGACGTGAGTAACAAGGGGAACATTGGTAATGTTAGAGACCCCAAAGGCAAGGGTGAGTTTAAGGTCACGGCAAGCGGTGGCGGCAGCTATGGAGCAGTCTACAAGAAAACTGTCGGTATGACCCAAAAGCGCAGCCAAGCTGGGGGTAACTTAGGCTTTGAAACAACCGTAGTTCCTTCCTTCTTGGGGCCAGTTGCTAACGTGCTAAGGGCTGCACAGAGTGTGGTCAGTTGGTTTGGCGGCGATCTCGAAACTGGTATCAACGGTGGTGGTGGTGTCAACCGAGTAAATCTGCAAAGTCCTACAGGTTGGCGCGAAAATTGGGGGGTAAATGTCAATGCTGGGATCTACGGCAAACTGAAGTTTGGTACAACCAATGGTCTGTGGTCTGCCAAACCCCCGACGTTCTTTGAGTTCAAACTGACTGGTGGTGTCACTGGTTCCCTTTCTTTGACTACAGGTTCATCTGAGACTGCCAGAGTAGGAAGAATTACGGGACGGGTTGGTGCTAGAGCCGTAGCTGAATTGAAAGTTGGTCAGTTTTCTCTAGGGCCAATCAAGTTTGAACCGATTATTCTTTCTGCCGGCATTGAAGGGTTTATTTCTTTCCCCGATTGCAACGCCGTCTGGGATGTTTGGTCAACTCCCCTCACCGCCGCCAGCAGTCAGCCGACGATAGGAACAACTACGATTTATGGCAGCAATGCGATCTTATCGGGGGTTGGCTCGGATGTCTACAACGATAGTAGTGCTGTTTTAACCAAAGGGCAGAATGGCTTAACTTACACGGCTTGGTCGAAGCAGTTCTATGATGTGAACGCAGGCGCTGGTGAAGCAGTGACAGTCGCCACCTTTGATGGGACTAACTGGAGTGATCCCGTCACCTTAGTTCGCAATGCTATGTTGCGCGGTCTGGATATTAGCACAGCCGCTAACGGTCGTCCCTTGGCGCTGTGGTCAATGGCAGATGAAACCGCTTTTGTGCTGCCGCAAGACCCCTCCACCATCGACAGTATTGAAGAAGTAGCAGCTTTAACTCAAGCAGTAGCTAACTCCACTAATCTGTTCTATGCCACCGTCGATGCAGCAGGCAATTGGAGCGCTCCCGTCCGTCTGGCCAACCTCAACGGCATTGATCAAGGAGTGAAACTGGGACAAACCAGTGATGGCAAAACGATCGCCACTTGGACAAATACCAACGGTACTGTCACCACCTTACAAACTGCCTTCTGGAATGGTACAAGCTGGACAACACCAACAGCGATCGCTACTGGTAATCTCGCTGCCCCAAGTGTCGGGCAACTGGGTTCTCAAACCAGCATATTCTGGAGCCAATTGCAACCAGTCCAGGGTAGCACCGAGTCGGAAGAAGTTCTCTTCTACAGCTTGCTCGATAATGCTACCGGGCAGTGGACAACCCCCAGCCTGTTTACACCAGTCCTCGCAGGCGGTCAAGGATCTAACCTCAGCGAAAATCCCAGTGATGTCATTTCCCTGTTGGGTGAAGACCGCTTTGCTCCACCCCCGGAAGGTTGCGAACCGCCATACAATCCACCCAGATTGCGATCGGCTGATCCCAACGATATCTTAGGCCCTGTGGGTTTTGGTGCGGAAAACTGGGTCACACCAACTGAACCCTTCGGTTATACCATCCGCTTCGAGAACATGGCGACAGCCACCGCACCCGCCAAACTAGTGACGGTGACACAGCAATTAGATCCTGATTTAGATTGGCGTTCCTTCCGTTTGGAGTCATTTAGCTGGGGCGATATCATCGTTGAGATTCCCGAAAACCGATCCTTCTACAGCGAACGGCTGGATGTCCGAGAACAATACGGTGTGTATGTGGACTTTACCGCCTTCATCGACATCACCACAGGTATTGCTTCTTGGGAACTGCGAGCTATTGACCCTGCAACAGGTTCTCTACCGACCGATCCTCTCCTCGGCTTCCTCCCCCCCAATGGCACAACCGCCGAAGATAAAGGTCGGGGTGAAGGGTATGTTGCCTACAGTATCAAGTCCAAGCGGAATGTCACCCACGGGGCGCGGATTGATGCGGAAGCGGAAATCATCTTTGACAACAACGAACCGATTAAGACTCCGGCGATTTTCAACACAATTGATGCCATCAAACCCACAGCCACAATTCAACCCCTACCCGCCAATGTTGTCGGCGATACCTTCACTGTCAATTGGGGCGGTAGTGATAACGCAGGTGGTTCTGGTCTGGCTTACTACGACATTTATATGTCAGTGAATGATGGTGCTTACGAATTGCTGTTGGGTAAAACCACCCAAACTGAGGTGACAATTACTGGTGATTTGGGTAGCAAATACAACTTTATTGCGGTGGGCAAAGATAATGCCCAATCGTTGTTCTGTTACCGTTGTGAAGGGCTAGTTGATCCCGATGCCCCGACTTTAGAATCGACACCCCAAGCCTCAATTGTCTTGGGAACTGCTGGGGAAATTGCCTTTAGTCAAACCCAATTCCAAGTTAACGAAAGTGGCGGAGCGATCGCTGCTGTCACCCTCACCCGTACAGGTGGTAGTTTTGGCGAAGTTAGCGTTACCTTGACCCCCAGCAATGGCAGTGCGATCGGTGGCAATCAACCATTTGCGCCTGGGATAGACTTCAACAACCAACCGCTAGTTGTCACCTTTGCCAATGGGGAACAAAGCAAAATTGTCAACCTACCCATTAATGCTGACAATTTAATTGAAGGGGCAGAAACTCTGACACTGGCTTTGGGTAATGTCACAGGTGGCGCTACCTTGGGTAGCCAAACCACAGCAAGCTTGACAATTGTGGATGACACTAGCCAGATTGCCTTTGCAGATACCAGTTTCCGTTTAGGGGAAGGGGCAACAAATTACATTCAGCTAGTCCGCACAGGCAGTACTGCCAACGCCGTCAGCGCTACCTTGACTTTTACCAATGGTACAGCCACAGGCAACAGCGATTTTGACAACAGTGACATCACCGTCAACTTTGCTGCCAACGAAACCAGCAAAACCATCGCCATCCCCGTCACAGATGATGCGATCGCTGAAGGCATCGAAACCTTTAACCTCAGCCTGAGCAACCCCACAGGCGGCGCGGCTTTGGGTAGTGTGAGTAGTGCGATCGCCACCATCGTAGACAACGATACCAATCTCAAGCTCAACCTCACCGCCGATGCGGGGATGTCTGCTCAAGTGGTCGCTGCCTTTACCCAAGCCGCTAACCGTTGGGCCACACTGTTAAATAATGATGTCACCCTCAACCTCAACATCGCCTTCCGCGATATGGGTACGGCTACAGTTGGTCAAACTAGTTCCCTGCGGAATAACTTCACTTACACAGAAGTCCGCAACGCCTTAATTGCTAAGGGAAGTAGTGCAGATGATAGTTTAGCGATCGCTAATTTACCCACCGGTAACGCCCTCAATTTGTTACTCAACCGCACCACCAATAGTCCTTATGGCAGTGCCAGTCCTACCTCTTACCTCGATAATGATGGTGATGCTAACAACACAACTGTGCGGTTGAACCGAGCCAACGCCAAAGCGCTAGGATTAATTGCTGCCGATAACGCCAATCCAGATGCCACAATCATCTTTAACAGCAATGCGGTGGTAAATTGGGATTTCGACCCCAGCAATGGCATCAGTGAAGGAGCTTTTGATTTTGTGGGGATGGCAACTCACGAATTTGCTCATGCCCTCGGCTTTGATAGCGGCGTGGATGTGCTAGATACCAACCCCCCCACCACCGACGATAAATTAACTTTCGTCTCCACCTTGGATCTGTTCCGCTTCTCCACCATCAGTTATGGCTACGGTGCAGGCACAATCGACTGGACAGCCAACAATACAGATAAATACTTCTCCTTGAATGGTGGTGCGACCAAAATTGCCAGCTTTGCCACTGGACGCACCTATGGCGATGGCTATCAACCAAGCCATTGGAAAGACGGTCTGAACTTAGGACTGATGAACCCCACAACGGAGACAGGGGCAGGGCTACAGATTTCGACCTTGGATTTACGAGCGTTAGATGTCATTGGTTGGAACTTGAGTAACCCCGCATCCGGTAATGCACCCACAGACTTGAGTTTGAGTGCTAGTAGTGTGAATGAAAATCAAGCGATCGCCACTGTAATTGGCACATTCACCAGCACCGACCCAGACCCCAATAATACTTTCACTTATACCCTTGTTCAAGGTACAGGTGATAATGATAACACCGCCTTCACAATTGTCGGTAATGAACTGAGACTGGCAATTGTACCGGATTATGAAACCAAAGACAGTTACAGCATCCGCGTCCAAACTAAAGACCAAGGTGGTTTGAGCTATGAGAAAGTCTTAGCGATCGCTATTAACAATATCAATGAAGCACCCACAGATCTAGTGATCAGCGCCGCTAACATTGATGAAAATAAAGCGATTGGTACAGCGATTGGTAATTTCACCACCACCGACCCCGACGCACCCAAAACAGCCCAAACCTTTACCTACAGTCTAGTCACTGGTGCAGGCGATACAGATAACAGTCTGTTCACCATAGAAGGTAATCAACTCAAAGCCAATGCTGTCTTCGACTACGAAACCAAGACCAGCTATAGCATCCGCGTCCAAACCACCGACCAAGATGGCTTGAGCTATGCCAAACAAATAGCGATCGCCATTAACAATATCAATGATCAAACGGGTACACCTGGTAATGATATCCTCCAAGGCACAGCCAACGATGACCAAATCAACGGCTTAGGTGGCAACGATCAACTGTTTGGTTTAGCCGGCAACGACATCCTTGATGGTGGTACTGGCAAAGATACCATGACTGGAGGTTTAGGCGATGACATTTACATCGTCGATAATAGTGCAGACAAGACAGTGGAAAATGCTAACGAAGGAATAGATACCGTTCGTTCCTCAATCAGCTACACCTTGTCTAATCATGTTGAAAATCTAGTTTTAACAGGCACAAGCAACCTCTCCGCCATAGGTAATGACCTCAACAACCAAATTACAGGTAACAGTGGCAATAATACCCTCGATGGCAAAGCAGGTGACGATACTTTATCGGGAGGACTGGGCAACGATACTTATATAGTTGACAGTGTTGCAGATGTCGTTACGGAAAACGCCAACGAAGGCACAGATAGCGTCACAGCTTCAGTTACCTACACCTTGAGTAATCACGTTGAACGCTTAACCCTGAGTGGTACAAACAATATCAACGGTACAGGCAATAGTCTCAACAACACCATTACAGGCAACTCTGGTAATAACACCCTCATCGGTGGCGCAGGTAACGACAGCCTCAGTGGTGCGGCTGGCAACGATATACTTAACGGTGGTGCTGGCAATGATAGCCTCAACGGTGGCACAGGCGATGATACCCTAATTGGTGGCACAGGTGATGATAGTTACAACGTTGACAGTGTTGCAGATGTCGTGACTGAAAATCTCAACGAAGGTACAGATAGCGTCACAGCTTCAGTTACCTACACCTTGAGTGACAACGTAGAAAAACTTACCCTCACAGGCACAGCCAATATCAACGGTACAGGTAATAGCCTCAACAACACCATTACAGGCAACGCTGGCAATAACACCCTCATCGGTGGGGCAGGTAACGACAGCCTCAGTGGTGGAGTTGGCAACGATATACTCAACGGTGGTGCTGGCAATGACAGCCTCAACGGTGGCACAGGCGATGATACCCTAATTGGTGGCACAGGTGATGATAGTTACAACGTTGACAGTGTTGCAGATGTCGTGACTGAAAATCTCAACGAAGGTACAGATAGCGTCACAGCTGCAATTACCTACACCTTGAGTGACAACGTAGAAAAACTTACCCTGACAGGCACAGCCAATATCGACGGTACAGGTAATAGCCTCAACAACACCATTACAGGCAACGCTGGCAATAACACCCTCATCGGTGGTGCAGGTAACGACAGCCTCAGTGGCAATGCTGGCAACGATATACTCAACGGTGGTGCTGGCAACGATAGCCTCAACGGTGGCACAGGCGATGATACCTTAATTGGTGGTGTTGGCGATGATAGTTACAACGTTGACAGTTTGGCTGATGTCGTGACGGAAAACGCTAACGAAGGCACAGATAGCGTCACAGCTTCAGTTACCTACACCTTGACTGATAATGTTGAAAAACTTACCCTCACAGGCACAGCCAATATAGACGGTATCGGGAACAGCCTCAACAACACCATTACAGGCAACGCTGGCAATAACACCCTCATCGGTGGCGCAGGTAACGACAGCCTCAGTGGTGGAGTCGGTAATGATACCTTAATTGGTGGACTTGGTGATGATAGCTACACTGTTGACAGTGTTGGAGATGTCGTGACTGAAAATGCCAACGAAGGTACAGATACTATTACGGCTTCAGTGAGCTACACCTTAAGTGATAACGTTGAAAAGCTCACCCTCACAGGTACAGCCAATATCGACGGTACAGGCAATAGCCTCAACAACACCATTACAGGCAACGCTGGCAATAACACCCTCACAGGTAGCATAGGTAATGACAGTCTCAGTGGTGGCACAGGTGATGATACCCTTGATGGCGGTACTGGAACTGATACCCTTGTTGGTGGTAGTGGTAACGATATACTGGTAGGTGGTTTTGGCAGCGATCGCTTAATTGGTGGTACTGGCAATGATAAATTTGTTTTTACCAGCCTGGGTGAAGGCATCGATACTATTACTGACTTTAGCAGTGCTGATGATGTCTTAGTAGTGCAAACACTCTTGACTAACTTGAACTACACAGGTACAAAGCCAATTACTGACGGTTACATCAGAGGTATCCAGTCTGGTGCAAATACTCTGATCCAAATTGACACTGATGGTTTTGGCACAAGTGCAAGTTTTAGTACCTTAGTCACACTCAACAACTTCAATGCGAATAATTTCAGTCAGAACAACTTGATTAGTTAACAAAACGTAAACTACCTAAGTGACGGTTCACTTACACTGTAGGTTTTTAGCTGAAACAGCAAGCAGCCTATCGCTCACCGGAGAGGAGCGATGAGATGAATGCCAGCGAGTTGATGATTCCACCCCAGAGTCGAATTCTCAGCGTAGCTTGGAACAGCGCTGGGGTGGATGATAGCGAACGAGCGTTGGAAGGAGCAAATTCCGTGGTATATTTGAGTCATCTTGACCCTCATTGCCATAAGCGAAAACCAAGCTAACAGGTACAGGTTGCAAGAAAAAGTATGAGTCTTAGAACGACTCCTGCCTTTGGAAGGAATGCAAGACCAGGAGAACTTCGGTTCTGGCGGCAATTCCCGATCAATTGGGAAGCCCACACCATACCGTAGGTCAGTGTGTTGTGGTTCACATACAGTAAAGAGTGAAAGGTAAAAGCAAAATTGTTTACTTTTCTCAAACATACTGTTAAGTTTTGTAACCTTTGTGACTAAAACTACTCCAGATGACTTAACGATACCTCGGTTGTATAAAGGTATTGCCTTGTTTACACCAGGAGGTGATTTAATTTATTGCATCGACCCTCATAAGCAGGGTCGATGGCATTCTCATTTGTGTGGTGCGTTGCAGGAAATTTTGGATTTACCAGAACCACCGCATTTTTTAGTTCCTTGTTACACAGCGACTATTGACCACTGGTTAGATCATCAAACTCAGCAGGTAAGAACTTTTGCGGAAGCGTATCCCGCAGTGCTTAAACATCAAGTCATACTCAACGCTATTTTTAATACGGGTGATTTGGTTTGGCAACCAGCCCCGTGGGAAGATGGTTTGTGCGATCGCATGGTTTTAGGAACCTATCGTGCTGCATTTCCGCAATTATGGGAAGATCATGACTTAATTGTGAATTTAGACCTTTCCGAACAGATAACAAAATATCATCCACCAGTCAAAACAGTTGCCAAAGCGCCACTTAAAACCTATGTTTTGCGTTTGTTTGTGGCTGGACATAGTGCCAATACAGAACGTATTTTGCAAAATTTGCATGAATTGTTGGAGCGATCGCTCGGATATCCTTATACTATGAAGGTGGTGGATGTGTTAACTAATCCAGAACAGGCAGAAATTGATCAAGTTTCCGCAACTCCCACCCTGGTTAAAGTCTGGCCTCTACCGATTCGGCGGTTGGTTGGCGATTTAGATAATGCAGGTAAAATCTTACAAATGTTGGGAGCTATAGACAAAGTTTAAATCCCAACTTTCATCCTGCTTGCCGTTGCTGTTTATAGTCGTAGTCTGCATCATAGTCGATTTCACCAAACAGTTCCAAAATTTTTAATTGTTTGCGTCGCTGCACATATTCCTGCAACGCTTCTTCAACAACTGCTTGCTCAGTTTGATGTCCGCCCAGCATTAATGCTTGTTGGATCAATGTGTCATCAATTTCGAGATTATTCACCATAGTTTCCCATCTCCACTTACTTCCAATATTCCATCTGAATTTTTGCTGATCAAGTCTGAGCAAAATTCTGGTAGAAGCTTGCACAGTCTTTAATTTCATTATCCAATCCGAAAGCTACTTTGCCTGCAATGATTTCGCAAATCTCGACTGCGAATTTTTATAAAAAAACCTTAGTTTTTAAATGAGGGGCTAAGTTGTTGTGAGAAATTGAGCGATCGCCTGATACTGAGTTGTATTTCATCTCAGGATTAAATGTAAACATACTATATTACAAAATAATTCAGAGACTGGTATGAGTAATTTAACAGAATTAACTGAGCGATCGCTTCATGTATTGCCTAGATATTCTCAGTCAAATTTGGTTTTAAACACCTAAAGACGGCAAACACCACACTAACATTACGGTTGACCCTAATTACTCACAGTATTAATTCTCATAAATTAGACAGAGTGAAAGCAGTTTAATCCATGAATCAACTAAAAACAATTTTTAACATTGACCGTCCTAGACAAGGTTCGGGAAACCACCCTTCATGGACTGGCTATCATTGAAGCTCTCAGTATATATATCAGAATAACTTCGAGTTTCCTTCCCAGGAAGACCAAAGCAAAGGTTATGGATATCGAACTGACTGATTTCAAACTAGTTGGTTCAAAACTTAGTCCTTTATTGTCCCATTCATTTGTAGTTATACGGACCCAGCACCTAAAATGGCAAAAGTAGTTGGAATTGACTTAGGTACAACTAACTCCTGCGTCGCAGTAATGGAAGGTGGTAAACCCACAGTAATCGCTAACGCAGAGGGTTTCCGCACAACACCGTCGGTGGTGGCATTTGCGAAAAATGGCGACACCTTGGTAGGACAAATTGCCAAGCGCCAAGCGGTAATGAACCCAGAAAACACTTTCTACTCTGTGAAACGCTTTATTGGTCGTCGCTATGATGAGGTCACCAACGAAGCTACAGAAGTTTCCTATAAAGTGTTGAGTAGCGGTGGTAACGTCAAGCTAGACTCTCCAGGCGCAGGCAAGCAATTTGCTCCCGAAGAAATTTCTGCGAAAGTTCTGCGTAAATTAGTAGAAGACGCTAGTAAATATCTGGGCGAAACTGTCACTCAAGCCGTTATCACCGTTCCCGCATACTTCAATGACTCCCAACGCCAAGCCACCAAAGATGCTGGTAAAATCGCGGGGATTGAAGTCTTACGGATTATCAACGAACCTACAGCCGCTTCCTTGGCATATGGTTTTGATAAAAAGAGCAATGAAACCATCCTTGTATTTGACCTTGGTGGCGGTACATTCGACGTATCTATCTTGGAAGTAGGCGACGGCGTATTTGAAGTACTAGCAACCTCTGGTGATACTCACCTTGGTGGTGACGACTTTGATAAAAAAATCGTTGATTACCTAGCTGAACAGTTTAGGAAAGACGAAGGTATCGACCTGCGTAAAGATAGACAAGCACTGCAACGTCTGACTGAAGCTGCGGAAAAAGCCAAGATTGAGCTTTCCAGCGTTACCCAAGCGGAAATCAACCTACCATTTATCACCGCTACCCAGGATGGCCCCAAGCACCTGGATATGACCTTGACTCGTGCCAAGTTTGAAGAACTGTGTTCTGACTTGATTGACCGTTCTCGCATCCCTGTAGAACAAGCGTTGCGTGATGCCAAGTTAAGCAAGAATGATATTGATGAAGTTGTGTTAGTGGGTGGTTCTACTCGTATCCCCGCCGTACAACAACTAGTTAAAAGTCTCTTGGGTAAAGATCCCAACCAAACCGTTAACCCTGATGAAGTTGTCGCAGTTGGTGCAGCAATTCAAGCGGGTGTATTGGCTGGTGATGTTACAGGTATCTTGTTGTTAGACGTAACACCCCTATCCTTGGGTGTGGAAACCTTGGGTGGTGTGATGACCAAGATTATTCCTCGCAACACCACAATTCCTACCAAGAAATCAGAAGTATTCTCCACCGCCGTGGATGGTCAAACCAACGTAGAAATCCACGTCCTGCAAGGTGAAAGAGAATTCGCTAACGATAACAAGAGTTTAGGAACCTTCCGCCTCGATGGTATCCCTCCCGCACCCAGAGGTGTACCACAAATTGAAGTCACCTTCGACATCGACGCTAACGGTATCCTCAATGTCACTGCGAAAGACAAGGGTACTGGTAAGGAACAATCCATCAGTATTACTGGTGCTTCCACTCTTGACAAATCCGACGTTGACCGCATGGTGCGAGAAGCTGAACAAAATGCTTCCTCTGACAAAGACCGTCGTGAGAAAATCGAACGCAAGAACCAAGCCGATTCTTTGGCATACCAAGCCGAGAAGCAGTTACAAGAGTTGGGTGATAAAGTTCCAGAAGCCGATAAGACCAAAGTTGAAGGTTTGGTAAAAGAACTGCGGGAAGCTGTAGCCAAGGAAGACGACGAGCAAATCAAGAAGTTGACTCCCGAACTACAACAAGCATTGTTCGCCGTTGGTAGCAACATCTATCAACAAGCCGGTGGTGGTGCTGCGCCTGGTGCTGCTCCTCAAGATGGTGGTACTTCTACATCCTCTGATGGCGGTGATGATGTGATTGATGCTGATTTCACTGAAACCAAGTAATAATCGTACTCAGGTAAGGTACATTAAATTGTACCTACTCAATATTGCCCACTCAAGCTGATCTTGAGTGGGAATTTTTTTAGCGTGGTTAATTAGGCATTAGACATCTGGTAGAAATTAATTTTGCGTTACCTGAAATCCTTGTAGAGACGTTGCACTGCAACGTCTCTACATTCATTTTCACCAGATGTCTATTATCTATCGGTTTCTTGCAATTGCTGGGCTGCACTCTGTTGAGACAGCATTAAATTTGTCCCAGCAATAGCGAGTATGCAGATCATAGCTAACCCGATAAACATAGTCTGTCTTCTCAATTTCACCGTTGTGGTTAATAGTTCAATCATGGTGGGTGTACCAGTGACTTGAATGGGCTGGAGTATGGCTAAAGCATCTGCTGCATGAGCAAACCGATATTGCCATTTGGGTTCTACCATTCCCATTAACCAGGAACGAAAACGTAAATTGAGATGGGGGAGTAATTTCTGACAATGAAAGCGATCGCCATGATCAATTAACTTATGAATATCTACAGAACGGGTATCTGTAAGTAAACATAATAGTGTCGCACCTAAACTATATAAGTCTGAAGCGAAAGACAGAGTATAGCCGGATTCTGCTTCTGGTGGCATAAAACCTGGCGTTCCAGCTACTAGGCTAGTGAGGGGCATTTTTGCACCCTTAACTCTAGCTAAACCAAAATCGACTAAGTAAGCATTGAGTTGTTCATCAACCAAGATATTTTCTGGTTTGATATCGCGGTGAATTATGGGATCAATTTGCTGTTGCAGATACACCAAAATTTCTAAAATTGATATGGCAATTTGCTTAACTTCTTCAGGACTCCAATTGCGTTTTGTCCCCAAAGATAGAGCATTTTTGTACTCTTGCACCAGATAACAACCTGTGGCAGTTTCTAAAGAATTGATGTAGCGAGGAATCCGGGGATGATTGAGTTGTTGCAAGATGTTTGCTTCACGTTGATATGCCTTAAATCCAGACCACTCAACATCTACACTAGCGCAACAAAATTCTTTAATTACTACCTGCTCCCCTGTTTTGCAGTCACAAGCTAGGTACGTAATCCGTCTCCCCTCACTATTCTTTGCCAATTCGCGGATCACTTGATAACCCAAAGCCGAAATATCTGGATGCTGAATTAAGGGGGTTTTCCCTTGATTATTTACATCAAGCTCCATTAAACACCACCTGAGTTTGATTTTGTCAAGGTGAAATCAAAACATTATTCAGTACAACCCAGATTGTTAACGAGGTCGGGAGTGAGGGAGTGCTGAGTGCTGAGTGCTGAGTGAGGGAGTAAGGGAGTGAGGGAGTAAGAATCGCTATTGGCTATTGACTATTGACTATTGACTATTGACCAATGACCAATGACTCTTGCCTATTCCCCTATCCCCTATCACCTGTCACCTATCCCCTATCCCTTATCTTCTGTCCTAACCAGTCAACAATCTGGGTATTAACAACACCTGGAACTTCATCATGGGGACAATGACCAGCACCAGGAATCGGGACAATAGTAATGTCTTTGCCGTTTTCCAGTGCTTTTTCGTAAATCTTTACCCCCGTAATCGGTGTCCACGGGTCGTCAGCACCCCAAATTATGAGTAGAGGACGTTCGACTTGGGGCAATAGTTCCTCTGGTGCTGGGCCAGGTGGTGCGGTGAGGATGGAAGCGAAGACCTGTTGTGCGCCGGGATCACATGAGGGAAGGTAAAGCAGCTCGACAAGTTCATCGGTGACGGCAGTGCGATCGCGGTATACTTGGTAGAGTGTGCGGCGGATTTGGGATTTTTGGCGGATGCGATTGAAGACGAATTGACCTGTAAGTGGCGATCGCACAACACGGTTAAACGCTGACATGACAATCCTTAATGGTGGGTTCAATTCATGGGGACGATGACTCAACCCACCCGCAGAGTTGATTAACACACCACCAGCACTAATTTCGGGATGTTTTGCCAGTACAATTAAGCTTAAAAGTGCGCCAATGGAGTTACCAATAAATACGGCAGGTTCTTGAATATGGGCTGTCCAAAAATCTTTTAATAGTTCCACCCAAACGTCTACACTATACTTAATAGCTGCTTTATCTGAACCACCAAAACCCAAAAGATCCAAGGCAAAAACTCGGTAGCCAGCACTTGCTAAAACGGGAATATTTTTACGCCAGTGTCCAATAGCAGCACCAAAGCCGTGAACTAGCACCAGTGGGCGACCAGTACCCATGACGGTATACTGAATTTTGTAATTTTGCCAAGTCCAAACCAGTTTTTCAAAATTAGTAATTGTGGGTAGCGACTGAGGGATTAAAGTCATTATTAAGATTCCTATACTATTGTTTTATATAGTAAAGCTTTTTATCTCGCAATCATGTGGATGAAACAGCCTCTGAATTGATGCTTCTGTTCTCTACTGTTTCTTGTGATGAATTTGCCAAGATTCTGACTGAGTTGGAGAAATTACGATATTTTCCTAGATGTTAGTTTTATCTTCTCACAGGGATTAATAAGTCGAGGAAATTGTGAATTTTCCTTGTCTTTTAGCGAATTAACCCGGTGCTAGATGAAATATCCACATCAACGTTCCCTATCTCCTTTAAGCAAAGTCTTTCTAGCTGCTGCATCGGTAGCAATTTTCTCTCCCATATTTTCTGTTGACGCTAATCCAGGAATTTCCACCACTGTTAGTCAAAGGCTGGAGAATTCTGCCAAGCCACAACTATTGGCTGATGAATCTCTCAGCAGTGAAGATCATTTACCAGAACCTGTGAAGGTGGCAGTCCTACAAGATATCATTCAACGTACAGGTTTAGAAATCTCAGCTTTACGCATCATTCAGGCGCAACAGCAAACTTGGTCTGATGGTTGTTTGGGTTTAAAAGCAGATGGAGTTTGTAGTCAAGCTATCATGGAAGGCTGGCAAGTAGTTGTTGCCAATAACAAGCAAGTTTGGGTGTATCGTACTGATGATTCTGGGACAGTGACCAAATTAGATGAAGGAGCTACTCAGTTTGTTAATGCAGAAATCATTACTCAACAAACTTCCTCCCAGCAAACGACGAGACGCACCATCACAGCACAACGTAACACCCAAGTCAGTGCTGCTAGCACTTCAGTGAAAACCTCATCGGCTGGTTTTGGTTTGGCTATTTGGCAACCTGCGGGTAATTTTACCGATGTGATTGCGCGTGTTTCCTTCAAGGGAAAACGCCAAAAGGGCTATCTCAAGGAAAGATTCTTGGGTGATTACAAGTATAAGATTAAGCACAAAGCCAAATTTGTCAAAGGGTTAAAAGCAGGCGATCGCGTAGTCATCAGGTTGTATGATCAGCAAAACCGCTTTCTCGGCTACAGCGAATTTGAATTGCTATCGGCATACACGACAGTTAACCTAATTTTGTCTGCCAATCCCATAGAATACCCAGTTGTTCGGACTGTATATGGTGCTGATGCGAACCAAGACGGCACAATTGATAGCAGTAATAACACTTACGATTATTTTACCCAAGTTAGTGGCGACAGGGTGACTTTCTTGAGCAGTTCTCAAACTATCAACGTCAGTCAGTTTCAAGCAGAAGGTTTATCAACAGTTCCCACAAACAGTATTTATCCCACCTCTTTAACGACAGGTGGATTTGCTTTGGTGCGTCAGACAGTTAGTGCTTTTAGTTACAACTTAGCGGAAGCGTTGAAAGTAGAACCCGGTCGCTTAGTAGAAGTCAATGAAGTCAGCGAGGACGGTAATTCTGTTTATAATCTCAGTCAGATGATGATGAGTTACCGAGAGGTGGGTGTTGCTAACGGTATCCAAGTCAAGTTTAGCGATGTTTCTAGCAATCACTGGGCTAAAGATTTTATTTCCGAATTAGCGGCGTTGCAAATTCTCCAAGGTTTTCCCGATGGTAGTTTCCGTCCCGATGAACAGTTAACAAGGGCGCAGTTTGCGGCGATAATTAGTCAAGCTTTTACCAAAGTGAAAGTCCGGAATGCCATTAGCTTTAGGGATGTTTCCACTAGATACTGGGCTTATAATGCCATTCGAGAAGCTTACTCTACAGGCTTTCTCGGAGTAGCTGGTAATAAATTCAACCCAACTCAAAGCCTTTCCCGCTTAGAAGTTTTGCTCACCTTAGCGCGGGGACTTAATTATACATTCAGTGGTTCCACAGAGGCAATTTTATCGACTTATACTGATGCAACCAGCATTCGCAGTGATGTGCGGAATGCGATCGCTGCACTCACCACACGAGGTATCATAGTCAATTATCCCGATGTTCAGTCTCTCAATCCCAACAAGGTCGCTACTAGAGCCGAAGTCAGCGCTTTGATCTACAAGGCTTTAGTCAGCACTGGTGAAGTAGCAGATATATCATCACAGTATGCAGTGGAAAGTATACAACAGCGAGCTGAGGTGAATCAGGTAACAGATATCGACGATGATAACGATGAGCAAAAAGTTCGTCGCAATTGTAACCAAGGTATTGGTAACGGTTCCGAAGGTTGCGATCCCGGTAATTCTCGTCCCCACGGCGGTAGTAACGACGAAGGCGGAAGGACTCCAGGAAGGAGATAATATATGGGTAATGGGTATTGGGTAATGGGTAATTGCTAGAATCCTATTGCCTGATACCATTTCACGTTAATCATGATACACATGAATTATGTAGAGACGTTGCATTGCAACGTCTCTACTGTTTCTAACCATTTTGAACATATACATCTCTAACAGGGAAAGGAATAGAAATACCTGCTTGTTGATAACGCTTATGGAGTTTTTTAATAAATAAATGTTTACCAATGCGTTGGTCAAAATATTCGCTGACGCGCATATAAAGTGTAAAGTCTATACTAAAATCACCAAAACTATGAAATCGAATATAAGGCTCATTCGCAATTAATTCTGGAGCGATTTCTTGCATAACTTCTTTGGCAACTTCTACAGTTACTATTTCCACTTGTTCTAAATCGCTATCATAGCTAACACCAATATTCATGGTTAGGGTAATTTCTTTAGCGGGTAAATGATAGTTAACAAAAATTGCCGAAGCTAGTTTAGAATTAGGTACAATAATTACATTGTTAGAAATTTCTTTAATTGTAGTGTTTCGCCAAGAAATATCTGTAATATATCCTTCATGTCCAGCGTCTAACTTGACATAATCCCCGGTGCGTACTTGCTTAGAAATAATTAAATAGAATCCCGAAAATAAATTAGCTAGTGTGTCTTGTAGTGCTAAACCGACAGCTAAACCACCAATTCCTAAAGTTGTAATAATTGGTGTAATTGCAATCCCCACCGTTTGTAATAAAATTAATCCCCCCAATATTAAAACAGCAGCTTTAGCCAGATTAGAAATGAGTGAAGCTGTAGCTCGTTCTGTTTTATAAGTGTAGATACTGACAAAACCAGCAGTCAGTCTAGCTAAGACTAATGTGACGGAGGATAGAAAAACAATAGTAACAGTTTTTTGCAATAAATTAATAACATCTGGTTTCATGGGAGCAGTAATAATTGCTCCTAATGAGCCTGCCAGTATAAACCAAATCAATGGCATTCGTTGCAGCGATTTAAAAATGATTCCACTTCCGGGGATCTGCTTTTTTACTGCAAATATTTTTAGCTTTTTAAAAATAACTTTTTCACCAATTATTCCCGCAATTAAGCCGGCAATCAGTAATGTTATGGGTAAAATCCAATCGATCATAATCAACTAGTGGCTAAAAGTTAGATTTTGAATATTCTACAGTCTGATGTCATCATCGCCAAATTTCTGGTGCTATGAGTATCAGTTGTTAGTAGAGACGTGCCATAACACGTCTATAATTTGTTTAAACATAGTTTGACCCTTGACCTACTCATGTTTGTAGCAGTTTAAACGAATCTAAGAAAAATCTCATCTGACAAACTCAGCATTATTGTCAGCAAATACTAACTCTTACGGCATATTTAGCATCACGCTTTGGGTAACAATAAATAACATGGA
Source organism: Nostoc sp. TCL26-01 (assembly GCF_013393945.1). Classification (NCBI taxonomy): domain Bacteria; kingdom Bacillati; phylum Cyanobacteriota; class Cyanophyceae; order Nostocales; family Nostocaceae; genus Nostoc; species Nostoc sp. TCL26-01. The sequence continues at coordinate 1,453,908 of NZ_CP040297.1, read as the reverse complement.
GTTGCCAATTATTTACCACTCGGATTATGTCGCACCACTACCTGATGGTCATCGCTTCCCGATGGCCAAATTTCAAAAACTTTACGAATTGCTGTTAAATGATGGTGTAGCGCAGATAGAACAATTTCACACACCGACTCGTCCACCCCAAGAGTTAATCGAGTTAGTTCATACTCCAGAATACGTACAAGCATATTGTGAAGGTACACTTGAGCCGAAAGTCCAGCGTCGTATCGGCTTACCTTGGAGTCCAGCCTTAGCGAATCGTACCTGTGTGGCGGTTGGGGGGACAATATTGACAGCGCAATTAGCACTCAGTCAGGGTTTAGCTTGTAATACGGCTGGTGGAACGCATCACGCTTTTCCTAGTTATGGTTCTGGTTTTTGTATTTTCAATGATTTAGCGATCGCTTGTCGAGTTTTGCAAAAAATGGGACTCGTGCGCAAAATTCTCATCGTTGATTTGGATGTTCATCAAGGAGACGGTACAGCGTTTATTTTTCAAGATGATGAGAGTGTGTTCACCTTCTCCATGCACTGTGAAGTCAACTTTCCCGGTACTAAACAAACCAGTGATTTAGACGTTTCCTTACCTATTGGTATGGAAGATGATGCTTATTTGCAAACCTTGGCAAAATACTTACCTGATTTATTATCTGACATCAAACCAGACTTAATATTTTACGATGCTGGGGTTGATCCACATATAGGCGATCGCTTAGGTAAACTAGCTTTAACTGACACTGGCTTATTCCGTCGAGAAATGCAGGTTTTAAGTACTTGTATCAATGCAGGTTATCCCGTCGCCTGTGTTATTGGTGGTGGTTACGCTGATGACATGGAATCTCTGGTGTGGCGACACTCTTTGTTACATCGCGCGGCGAGTCAAGTTTTTCGCCAGTATAAATTGTAAGTGAGTCGGTGCGAATATTTATGTGTAGGGTGTGTTGTCGCGCAGCACAACGTACCGTCAACAATTCCAGGTGCGTTAGTCATAACACACCCTACCTCAAATTCATCTTTCTTCTTGTACATTAAATTTTTCTCGCCGACTTACATAGTAATCGTCTGATATGTTAAGCAATGACTAATTGAGTCAGATGTTTTAAAATTCTGGGTACGTCGTACAATTCATTACCAGGATTCCGGCTTAAAAAGCCTTTGGATAAACTATACTGTGGTGGATTTCCTTTGACTAATTTGACAAAAATAAATTCCCCACCACTGGTAATCATGCCAAAACTCGGTTTGTCTGGATATGGATTACCTAACATATAAACGAGAATTTGTGCCAACCCTCTTTCAATCGAATACTCGGCTTGTTTCGACTCGATTACCATCACCCAAAACTGGTCTTTTAAAACTAATGTGTCAATTTTACCCTTGATAATTACGCCTTCATCGTCATTAGCAATTTCTACGGATTCTTCGGCTTTAATATAAAAAGGAGCTATATAAAAATCACCAATAAACAGAATGGGATCTACAATTGCCATTCTCACCACATCTTCCAGCAATGGCGGGTAATTAAGCAAATTGAAATAACCTGCTTTGACCTTATCTAAAAGTTGTTTTTCTAAATCAGTGAGTTCAGGTAAATCTGCTTGCCATTCAGGGAAGAATTGCTCATCTTGAATTAATTCCAGCCCAAAATGATCGATTAAGTAACGTAAGTTGATCTCTTTTGCGGGAATTGTTTGAGTCATGAGCCAATTGTTGCGATAATTTTGTACTAGCCCTCTGATGACATTGTAACCAATATCTCGTGTATGAGCGATCGCTTAGGTAAACTAGCTGTAACTGATCCTGGCTGGGGGTGACGCTGATCATATGGAATCTCTCGTGTGGCGACACTCTTTGTTACATCATGCGGCGAGTCAAGTTTTTCGCCAGTATCAACTTTGATGCAACACGAGTAAAATCAGGAAAGTGACATGGGAAAAAAGTTGCGTATCTGAACACCTGTAAAGGAAAAGAAAGCAGTGGAGAAGCAAAGTAAAATCAGAATTTACGAATTATCCAAAGAATTAAATTTAGATAGCAAAAAATTATTAAAAATTTGTGAACGACTGAAAATCATTGCGAAAACTCAGAGTAGTACAATTTTAGAATCTGATGCGGAACGGATTCGCAGAGCTTTATATAAATTAGCGGCTGCCAAAAGTGATTCTCTAAAAAATAAAATTAATTCTGAAGATTGGAGTTATACGTTTATTGGTTCCACAGTTGATAGTTTACTGCGCCATTTCGACAGTCAAAAAAACATAGCATCCTATTCTGAAGCATGGCAGAAACGAGAGCGTGCTAATGAGTTAATGTTTGAATTTTGTGGTCAAAAATCCTGCTTATTTTACGTGCGTCGTCAAGGTGAAGGAAAAGAAGCCGGGGAACAAATTTGGGAGTTAGTTATTGCCACTGATCATGATGAGATTCCCTTACCCGCCAGACTGAAAGAACTAGGTAAAACTTTAGGATTAATCGCGGCTGTCCAAAAAGATGGGTATGGGGGTTTAAAGATTCTTTCAGCGCAATTACTACCTCTCGCCAGAGGACAAGCTGATGCTTACACTGTAGCTTATCGCTTGCGTCTACTAGCGAATAATCAGCACCAAATTGGGATTCCATTGGCGACGTTAACACGTATCAGAAATATCCCAGTTGGCGGTGATCATGTACCTACAGAAGAACAACTAAAAGCTTGGAAAGTATTTTTACAAGTTGAGGAAAAGATTGCTAAAGCACGTCAGTTTTGTATAGTTTATATCGACTATAATCTTAGTTCTAAAAGACGGCTGAGTTTGACAATCAATATTACCTCAGCCACTCTTGATGGTAATCAAGAAAACTATTTAGATGAAGATAACTTTTGGCAACGAGTTAAACAAGCCAGAAACGAAGAATTAAAGTTATTTAATACTAATCCCGTCGGCAAAAACTGGTATAGTGGTTGTCAGTTAGGAACTATTGAAGAAGTTGATATTAAACGTGGCATTATCAGCGTTAGATTAGAACGTGACTTATCAGAACATATAGCAGCAGAACGTTATCAGATACCAGATAACGGATTTTTATTTTTTCAAGCAGTTGGTGATATCCAACAAATTCAACGTAAGAAAAAAGCTCTAGAAGATTTAAATAACGGTCGCACTCAAAATCCTTACTTGGGTAATTTCTTATTTGCTGCTGCTCAAGCAAGACCAATTAAAAAAACTGTTGAATTACAACCACAAGATTTATTATTATCCTCTGCTAATCCTGGACAGAAAGCAGCAGTAGAAACGGTACTCTCAGCCAAGGATCTTGTTTTAATTCAAGGGCCGCCAGGGACAGGTAAAACTACGGTGATTGCTGAAATTTGTTATCAAATTGCCTTACGAGGTGGACGAACGTTAATTGCCTCTCAAGCTAATTTAGCAGTTGATAATGCTCTGAGTCGCTTAGTTCATAACCCAGTAATTCGTGCTATTCGTAAAGGACGAGCCGAAAAAGTGGGGGAAGAAGGACAGCCATTTTTAGAAGATCAAGTAATTGGTACATGGTTACAAAATACAGCTACTGATTGCGATCATAATCTCAGCCAACGCCGAGAAAATATCCAAATTTTTCGGCAATTACTCACATCATCACCACGATTTACAGATTACTTGAAAGCAGAGACAGAATTTAATCAACAACAGGCACAATTAAAGCAAACTCAGGCAGAATTAGAATTAAACTTCCGCCATCAAGAAGCTACATATCAGGAAAGTGTAGCCAAAAAAAGTGAGGTAGAGTTTTTAAATACAGGATTAGAAACCTTATTAAGTAATACGCAAAATATTAATTGGGAAGCACCAGAAGTTACAAATCTTCTACCATTGCTCAAACCGTACACAGAAGGTCATAGTTTAGTCGATACTTTTTTAGCTCAGGTTCGCACAGCAATTAAATATACTGATGAACTTGGCCTTGTTCGTCCTGGGTGCGGTGCGTTTGGACTTGCAGTTTGGCTGAGGGAAACGGTAGAAGCTAAATTAGCTGAATTGAAAACAACATTTACCTATGCTAGTGATGCAATTACAGCTATGGCAGAAGTTGCATCATCAGCAGAGATTTTTAAACAAAAATCGCATCATCTCCATCAGCTACAAACAGATTATCAGCAATTGCTCACTAAACAACAAAAATTACAGCCAAATCTACAAATTTGGGAAAATCGTCAACGAGAAATAGACTATATCATTTCAGCAGTAACAGAATGGAAGTCCACAGCTTTTTCTACCTTGTATCAAGCCTTGAAAGAATGCCAAAAATCTCACCAGCCATTCACAGAACCTCTGACAGAATTACCATTGGGTTTGTTGATGTTTGCTGGTAGATTAAAAATTACTATTGTGCCAAATCACTATCACCTCAATTTACCAGACTGGGCGCTATTGACAAAAGCCCTGGCTTATGAGATTGAAGGTGGTTTTAGTGACAGACGAGGCAATAAACATAATTTTAGCTATTTTGTTCAGCAAAATTTTAGCCAAACGCCAATGGTTTTGTCAAAGAGCGATCGCACTCAATGGCAAGAAATCTATCAACAGTTTGCTAATTATCAATTACTCAACCAAAATCAACGAAAATTGCTGGTAGAAAATACTCAAATTTTTTTAGTGAGGATGCAACAAACTTATAGTAAAGCATGGGAAATCGATCATCTCGATGCAACTCTCACCCGGATGACTCAAGAGTTATTAGATAGTATCCTAGTCAATGCTCGTAAATGTGTTTTACAAATCAAAACAGAAACTGATCAACAACTCCAATATTTAAAAACACAATTAAGTGAACTTCCCGAAAATAACATTAATCAATCACAAATTGTTGACGTTCAACATCAGGTAGAAATTGCCAGCCAAGATGCTAACACAAAGCTGGAACAAACGGTTAATATCTTGCAAACGCTACAACAACAGCCAAATTCACCTACTAAATTACAGATTTTAGTGGACAAATATTTGACAAAACAATCAAATATTTGGGAACAGTCAGAAGAATTTACTCAGCAAATAAATGCTTATACAAGTGCAATTAATCAGCTTGAATCTCTAATTGTCTCATTAGAACCTTTCACTATTTTGGAGATGATTAAAAAGTCTCTCCAAGAACACCTAGCACAACTAAATCAAACAACAGAAGTGTGTCGGCAAGAACTTGCTCAATTACAGAGCAAAATCAGCGAACTAGCAAAGCAATCTCAACCAAAACCATCTCCTCAGTTAATCAGTGATAGAAAATGGTGGCAGATATTATGGCAAACAATACCCGATAGACTAAAGCATAATTTTAATGCCAATAACTTATTTAACCTAGATTTATTACATAACTTTAAAATCCAGCTTACTGCTTGGCAAGAGCAATTAAAAAACGAAGAAAATTATCTGCATAAATATCAGGATTTTGTACAAGATTGGATTGCCAAAGTCCGAGATCCTTCAGAACGCGATCGCCATGATTTAAGACGGATTTATTTAGACAATTCTAACGTCGTTGGTATCACCTGTGTACAAGCTGCCAGTAAAGATTTTTCGGAAGAATTTAACTACTTTGATGTTGTCATTATTGATGAAGTTAGTAAATGCACTCCCCCAGAACTACTCATCCCAGCTTTAAAAGCTAAAAAATTAGTTTTGGTAGGAGATCATCGCCAATTACCACCCATGCTAGATACTAGCACTTTAGCTGAAGTTGCTGAGGAAATAAACACGACAAAAGCAGAATTGCAATTTTTAGAAGAATCACTTTTCAAAAGTCAATTTGAAACTGCTGATCATAGCATCAAGCAAATGCTCACCACACAATACCGAATGCACCCTAATATTATGGGAGCAATTAATCAGTTTTATGATGATAAACTAGAATGCGGTATCGCCCAGCCGGATATTAAACGCGCTCATAATTTATCAGGAAAAATCATTCAACCAAATCATCATTTAGTTTGGGTGACAATGCCGAAATCAAATGATTTTCAAGAACAACGAGAAGGAACTTCATTTTTTAATCATCAAGAAATTGATGCGATTGACAATCTCTGTCAGCAATTTGAAAATACTTGGTCTGAGCATATTATTAATGGTGAACCCCAAAAAGAAATAGCTGTGATTACTTTTTATGGCGCACAACTGAGAAAAATTGAAGAACGTTTACAATCTGAACTTTTCCCCTCATTACAAATTCGCACTGGTACAGTTGATCGATTTCAAGGTATGGAACGTCCAGTGGTTATTGTTAGCATGGTACGCAACAATAGTAAAGGAGACGTGGGATTTGCTAAGAAACCAGAACGAGTAAATGTAGCATTTTCCCGCGCGCAAGAACTATTGATAATTGTGGGTTGTCACGATTTATTTACTCATCAACCAGGTAAAATTGGTCAAATGTATTCCCAAGTATCTGATATAGTCCATGATCATGGAGGCTTGATTGATGTTTCCCGCTTCATCGACTAAACCAATTGATGATATTCTCAAAAATTTAGTCACGGAAATTGAAGCTAAAAATCCCCATTTATCAGTTTTAGCTGCGCGTCAATTCCGCTATAGTTTGCAGCAAACTTTAGTCGAAGTGACGATTAAAGAACCTCGTCCATTTAACGTCCTTGAAGAATTTATTATTCGTGCTGGAATTCAGTTTGAGCCAGCACCAACAGCCGATGAATTAGCATCTATTTTAGGACTTGATCCGGTGTTTGTTCGCAGTACGGTAAAAATTCTCCAAGATTTGCACACCCTCGAACCAAAATCACCGATTACAGTTACAGATGAAGGACGATTATTTTATGAAAATGGCTCAGTACAAAAGCCACCACATTCTACACAAATTTACGCTATTGCTAATCCTTGGGAAGAAAAAATAATTTTTCAGTTGGAACCTTTAAATAGTTTAGTCATTAATCAACCTGACTTAGAAAAAATCCTCAATCTTAATTATCCAGTTAGTGATATTTCTGAGTTATCTATTCAAGAGTTCCAAAACATTATTCAAGATTCTGAACTTGGACTTCACATCCCAGCAGCAGGAAAAATCGTCACAGCATATAAAGTATTACCACCAACTCAAATGATTTGTAAAAGAATATCAATTTTTGTAATCTATGATGTCATCGCAGATAAATTGATTATTCAAGCCAGAAATGGTAAACAAATCTTAGAATCACCATCAAACTTTCTAGAAACCTTACAAGCTGAAGGTAAAGTCAATTTACAAACATTATGTGATCTGTCAGATGAAACTATTAACTTTGAGCGTCAGCTAGCACTCCAGAAAAACAAGTAGAGACGTAGCGTGCTATGTCTCTACTTCTTGACAAGGATTTTTGGTAACTCTGATTTATTATTTATCAATAAAATTGCAACTAGTAGTCCATGTCATTTCATGAGAACATGGAATATGGGTTAGTTTTGCAACTTGATAAATTCTGTTAAACCACGCATAAAAACTATTTAGAGTAATTGGTATTGACTAATAACTAATAAATAGTGACTAGCGCAAGTAAGAGGGAAGGAACTTCATCTGCTGGTACGCTATCGCCGAGATTCCCCATGAAACTGATCAGACTTAACTATTCTGGGCTGTTGGCTATTGACAAATCAGCCATATTGAGCAGGTACTAGTCAAGAAAAGCTCAGTCTAAAGTTGCATAATTCTTAACTTTAAATTAACCCCAATGTCAGTGTAGAAGTTTGTCTAACTCGATACAATTTAGAGGCTGGGAGAGCCGAGGAGAAATAGGTGGTCTTATTAAAAGGCTTTGAAATTGAAATATATACCGGCACACCTCAAGGTGAAATCGTCGGTCTCTCGGACAAAATAGTTGCCGACTTAGACGGGTTTATGCGGGAACCAGATAGCCGCAACGTAGAATACGTAACCGAGCCATTACAGAATTATGAAAGTCTGTTGTGCGCTTTGTTGCGTCCTCGGCGTGTGTTGAGAAACTACCTGAAGCAATTGGGAGACTATACCCTGATTCCAGGTAGCACATTGTCCTTGGGTGGGAGCGATCGCTTTTTCCGTTCTAATCCAGAGAACCCCTATCACGACTATATAGAACAAACCTACGGTACAAAAGTCGTCACCGCTAGCGTTCATATCAATATAGGTATTGATGATCCAGAAGTGTTAATGCGAGCTTGTCGGCTAATTCGCTTAGAAGCACCCCTATTTTTAGCCTTAAGTGCCTCATCTCCCTTCATCGATGGCAAAGCAACGGGTTATCATTCTACTCGTTGGGGATTATTCCCCCAAACCCCCTCTCATGTACCCCTATTTACCAGCCATGCTCATCACATAGAGTGGGTAGAGGAGCAATTGCTAGCAGGGACAATGCAGAACGTCCGTCACTTATGGGTTTCAGTCCGTCCCAATGGCGATCGCCGTCCCTTTGATTTAAACCGCCTAGAACTGAGAATTTGTGATTTAGTCACAGATCCCATCGCCTTATTAGCAATCACAGCTTTATTAGAAGCCCGACTGTTACAAGTAATCGAAAATCCAGATTTAGATCCTCTCACCCAAAGTAAATTTTCCCCAGCAGAACTCGTTAGTATCACCACTAACAACGAAATAGCAGCCGCTAGTGCCAGCCTAGATGCTCAACTGCAACATTGGCAAGACGGTAGGAGCATTTTAGCTAGAGATTGGATTGCTGAACTTGATCGAGAAGTTTGGGCGATCGCCAAAAAACACGGTTTTAGCTGTTTCCTCTCCCCACTGCACAAAATCCTCCGGGAAGGTAACGAAGCTCAACACTGGCTACAACTACATAAAGTCGGCTTTGACAGCCAATGCGTCATTACCCAAGCGATCGCTGCTACTCAAGAACGAGAAATAGAACTGCAAAACAAGCTCTGTTCTCCTCTCCCAGTTTAATAGTGTGAGTCAACACTCATTAGTCAATGGTCAACAAGTAAAGAAGCACAAAGTATCAAGAAAGCAAAAACTAATGACTAATGACCATTGACTAATGACCATTGACCATTGACCATTGCCCTCAAAAAAAGTAAATTTTTCATTTTAAAATTCTAATCAATATGCCTCGCTTGACATTTATTAACAAAACCTATGATTGACCTCTGTCTATTGGTAGATTTTCTCTAATTAATATATATTTTTATACAAATCGCAGTTATACGGACAATGCCCCAGGTAGTTTTAGTTAATCCGCAAATTCCTCCCAATACAGGTAATATTGCTCGTACTTGTGCTGCTACAGACACAGATTTACATCTAGTAGGGCCTTTGGGGTTTGAAATTAGCGATCGCTACCTCAAAAGAGCAGGTTTAGATTACTGGCCTTACGTCAAGCTACACTATCACAAAACCTTTGAAGCCTTTAAGAATCTACACCAAGAACGAGGAGGTAGATTATTAGGGTTCTCTGTTAGGGGCAGTTCTAACTATATCGACTATCAATTTCAAGCTGATGATTGGCTAATATTCGGTAGTGAAACTACTGGTATACCGCCAACAATTCTCTCAGCTTGTGATACTACCTTATACATACCTATGGCTCAACCAGGTGTTCGGAGTTTAAATCTCTCCGTCAGTGTAGCTATCAGTTTATTTGAAGCTCGTCGTCAGTTAGGCTATCTCTTCTAAACCATTAACCAAAATTTAATTCAGTGAAACCACTGACAAAAAATCATTCAAGCTATGGAAAATTTGGTTTTCTAGTAATGATGGGTTCTGCCCATGTCAATCTAATTGTAAAAAATATTACTTTTTTGCTTAAGGTCAACAGTATTTATCCTGAAAAACACTGCAAACTCAGCTAGATTAACATAAGAAATTTGTATATCAAGTTCCATTCAAACGGCAATTTGAATGATAGATTTTGATGAATTAAAATCATCACTTTTTCAGGAACAAAAAGCTTGAAACCCCTTTCTTATAAAGCATTTACCCCCTTTTCGCTCCAGGTGTGTTGTGAAAGAGCCAAAAAAGCGGTTGAGAGTTAATACGGTTGTCTTTTAGGGAATAATCAACGTAAAGTCTCGTGTTGAGAAGACGGATCAGGTGAATAAACCCTGAATATATCTACAGCAGGGGCCGTTGCTTTTCCAGAAGTCTTAGCAGTTTAATTGCTAGTGGCGGCAGTAGACTCGGCAGATGTATAATCTCCAGTCAAAGCAGACAGAGCAAGATCAGCAAAGACAACTGTGGACAGCAGACTGTATGAGGTGTGAAGTGTGAGGCAGACAGGTAAACCCAGCAATCTTTAAGATTTGCTAACAGGTGTGAACTTGTCTAAATCAGAGAAGCAGGTTAATCTTGCGTAAGTATCTCTGGTGAAAGTGATCTTGATCTATCTTGTGATGTGATCTAAGTCATTGACTAGTATCCAACTGGAAAATTGAGGTCAGTTAAGCGCTAGTGATCATTAGGAGGTCGTCTTTGAAACGAGCATTGAAAAAAAGAGTGAAGGCTGTGTTGAAAAATACCCCTAACAGCGATGATGCCCCGGCAAATCAAGTTAACGAAGCAAACAAAAAAGCTAATCGCCGGGCGCGCAGACAAGCCGCGATGATTGGTTTAGCCATTTCAGTGGGAGCAACCAGCCTTTTGGTGACTCGACAAAGCGATCAAGCCCAAGCGGCTGCGCCTGTGGGTAGCCAAAAGGCAACCTCAACTATTCCTGCGGCTGAAACGGAAGTACAACCTAATTCCCCAAAACTAGCTACTCCCGTAGCTTTATCTGCCAGCACCCCAGAAAACCCCGTCATAGTAGAACCGACAGCTATTTCACAGCTACCTGGGTTGGAAGCTAAATTACAAGTCCTAGCGAGTGGTAAGTCCATCCAGCTTCCCTCCTCAGAAGTTGTGACTGGAAAAATGGCTCACACAACTGTAATCAATCAGCAATACCAACTAGGGCAAACACGCCAGCAACCACTCACTACTGCTAACAGTGCAATTGCTGGAGAAAATACACTCATAACAACCGAACCACAAATAGCAGATAGCACAACTGCTAGTGAAGAAATAAATGCTCAACTTAAAGCGCAGCAAGAATTCGCGCTGAATCGTTTAAAAGAAAAATCAAACCGTTTAAGAAGCAGTTTGTCAGAGTTACGCCCTGAAGAATCAAAAGATTTATCAAAAGCTGCTGATTTGGAGTTGACACAGCCAGTAACTGTAACCAATCAACTACCGCCATTAAATACAAACAGCACAGTCATTGAACAGCCACAAACTTTAGCTAATGGCGCTCAAGACAGCTTTGCATCAACAATCAAACAGCCAGAAGCGATTACTATACCCATCTCTGTGCAGCCAGCAACAATAGCTGCACCCACTAACACCAGAACTTACGAAGTTAAACCTGGAGACACACTAGCAGCGATCGCTAGCAGATACAACACTTCAGTTGCAGAATTAGTCAAAGCTAACAATCTGAGCAATCCTAATCAACTGCAAATCAGTCAAAAGTTGGTTATCCCTGTGGCAGGAGTTAACAACAGCATTACTGCTCAAACACCAGTAATGTTAAGTTCTCACAGCTTCCAGTATCCCGGAGTAACTAAAGTAGCTGGCTCCCTAGAAAGGAATCCCAGTGTTAACCAAAATCTGCCAATTACACAGCCATCAGTCACAACTGATAACACTGTGACAACACCAGCCTCAGTTAACAATCAGCAGCAAAATAATCAGGTTGTCACGCCAGAAACAACCTCTGTGAGCCGCAGAACTCAAGGACAAGGTGGTGATAGCCCAGTTCCCAAAGCTTTTGTAGAAATACAACAGCCACAAAACACCGGGAACCGAGTAGCCAGAGGTAAAGGCGATCGCCTGCGGAGCTTACAAGCTGAAATTCAAAGACTACAAGCCAAATACCGCACACAAGAATCTGGAAACTCTTATACAGAAGTAGCTAACAATGAAAGTAACGATTTAGCTGTACCCATTCCTGTTGCTAGTCCCAATAATTTGGCGGTCTCTCGATCTACTTCTGGAAAACAAGATTTCGCTGTACCCATTCCTGTGCCTACTCCTTTAGCACCCAGTTACAGCAATCAAACCATTCAGCCAAAATTCCGCGCTACTCGTCCAGTCAACGAGCCAGTAAATCCAGAATTTTTACTCAACCCAAGAGTCAATCAATTAACCCCCTCAGGTAGAGCCACACCTCCAAGAGGTACTGCTGTTTCTCCCCAACTACCACCTCTAGCAGCAGTAGATCAGTATCTACCACAACCAATTGATGAAACTATACCACCTCCATCAACCTCTGCAACCAACTACATCTGGCCAGCTAAAGGTGTATTGACCTCTGGTTTTGGTCAGCGATGGGGAAGACCACACAGAGGAATTGACATTGCTGCACCTATTGGGACACCAATTATGGCATCAGCTGATGGTGTGGTAGAAAAAGCAGGTTGGAACAATGGTGGTTACGGCATTCTCGTGGATATCCGCCATCCTGATGGTAGTTTGACCCGCTACGCTCACAATAGTAGGCTGCTGGTACAGTCAGGTCAACAAGTACGTCAAGGACAGCAAATAGCGGCAATGGGTAGTACTGGCTTCAGCACAGGTTCCCACAGCCATTTTGAAATTCATCCATCAGGCAAGGGAGCAGTCAACCCTATAGCCATGCTACCACCACGGGGTCGTGTGTAATTTTTGCTGATCTTCAATTAAACAGTTTCTTTAACTTGAAAGGGAGTTTTACTCCCTTTTTTGTTATGAAAAATAGCTAGTCATTGGTCAATAGTCAATAGTCATTAGTCATTAGTCATTAGTCATTAGCAATTATTACTCCCTCACTCCCTCACTCAGCACGGGCTAAACGCCCCGCTTCCGCTAACAGCACTCTCTCACTCAGCACTCATACCAATTCACTAAAAATCTGATACATATCCAAACACGGAAACCCTTGTAAAATCAGAGTTTCTTAATTTTGAATTTTGAATTTTGAATTGGTATCAGCACGGGCTAAACGCCCCGCTACCGCTAACAGCACTCACTACTCAGCACCTCTCAGCGATTCTGAGTTTAGCAGAACGAGAGCGTGGGTTATGAGCGATTTCAGCTTCAGTGGCCGTGATGGGCTTTTTAGTTAAAACTTTTAATAGAGGTGAATTTCTCAGCCCGTGTTTTACCAAACGATCTTCTAAGCTGTGAAAACTAATAATCACAATTTTGCCACCAGGAACTAACGCCAGAGGTGCTTGCTCGATAAAATTTTCTAGAGATTTTAACTCATCATTGACAACAATTCGTAGAGCTTGAAAAACGCGAGTAGCCGGGTGAATTCTACCATAACGATATTTAGGAGGAACACAAGAGGCGATCGCTTCAGCTAATTCCGTCGTCGTCTGCAAAGGCCGTCTTTCTATAATCCGTCTAGCAATCCTCCTTGATAGTCGTTCTTCACCATATTTAAAAAAAATATCAGCTAACTCTCTCTCATCCCATTCATTAATCACATCGCTGGCGGTTAAAGATTGTCTTTGATCCATCCGCATATCCAGATTTGCCGTGTGACGAAAACTAAAACCCCGTACTGGCGTATCTAAATGATAAGAACTCACACCCAAGTCAGCAATAATCCCATCAAAAACAGACGAGGGAAATTTATAAGCAGCAAAATTGCTCCGTACATAATTAACTCGTTCTCCGAATTCTGCTAACTCCTTTTGCGCCGCCGCCAAAGCAGCCTCATCTTGGTCAACAGCCGTTAATTTTACATCTATTGCCGCCTCTAAAATTAAACGACTATGACCACCACCACCTACCGTTGCATCCAGATAATGTCCACCAGAATGTACAGCTAAACCTGTAATCACCTCTTGAGGTAACACAGGTAAATGAGAAAATATCGGTTCTTCAATATCTAATGTTTTTGGAAAATCAGCATCCATGAGATTTAGCGTTAACAAATACGGTAATCATCAATTCTTGTTGAGACATAGCAGTGCTACGTCTCTACGTCTCAACGACATTATTCTTTGGAAAGATATATTTAAAAATCAAATACATAAAATGCACGTAAATTCACAGCAAACACAACCATTAAAAATAGAAATACTGAATACAAAATATCAACAATACTCTATCTGACAGAAAAATTAAAATCAAAAATATATTGCAGTATTTTTTCTGATAAATTCAGTCAATAGTCAATAGTCATTGGTCATTGGTCACTGGTCACTACTTAGCACTCAGCACTCAGCACTCCCTCACTCTCTCACTCCCTCACTCTCCTTGTCTCACCTACCCCCTGTCTCAAGACATGAAAAAAAACCAGTCCCTTAACTTCTTAGATATCGGGCTTCCATATAATAATTGAAGAAGTGAAACAAAATGAAATATCAAGCAAAAGCCCTCTGCTGCCCCCATCTCTCCAACATACCCTCGTACAGGCAATATATCTAGGGCTTGTCCCCCAAACATTGCTCCTACGAATTTGATTTTGGCAGACATGAGCAATTGTGTCTGGATGGCATCTACGCGGTTCAACTCAAAATTTTCACACTGGGAGAACACAGAATTTATGGCAAGAATTGAAACCCGCACTGAACCAATGGTGCTAAACATGGGGCCGCACCATCCCTCAATGCACGGGGTTCTGCGGCTGATTGTCACTTTAGATGGAGAAGATGTTGTAGATTGTGAACCGGTTATTGGCTACCTCCACCGAGGAATGGAAAAAATTGCCGAAAATCGCACCACCGTCATGTATGTCCCCTACGTTAGCCGATGGGACTACGCAGCTGGAATGTTTAACGAAGCTGTCACCGTCAACGCACCGGAAAAACTAGCAGGTGTCGCCGTTCCCAAACGCGCCAGTTACATCCGCGTCATCATGCTGGAATTAAACCGAATCGCCAACCATTTGCTATGGTTTGGCCCCTTCCTGGCTGACGTAGGCGCTCAAACTCCCTTCTTTTACCAGTTCCGGGAACGAGAGATGATTTACGATTTGTGGGAAGCAGCCACAGGTTACCGCATGGTAAATAACAACTACTTCCGTGTTGGTGGAGTCGCAGCAGATTTACCTTATGGTTGGGTAGATAAGTGTGAGGAGTTTTGCGACTACTTCCTACCCAAAGTTGATGAATACGAACGCCTCGTAACCAACAATGCTATCTTCCGCCGTCGGATTGAAGGTATTGGCACAATCACTCGTGAAGAAGCGATTAACTGGGGACTTTCTGGGCCAATGCTACGTGCTTCTGGCGTGAAGTGGGATTTACGCAAAGTAGACCACTACGAATGCTACGATGATTTTGACTGGGATGTGCAGTGGGAAACTGCTGGTGATTGCCTAGCCCGTTACATCGTGCGCATGCGGGAAATGCGCGAATCCGTCAAAATCCTCAAGCAAGCGATTAAAGGACTACCCGGAGGCCCCTACGAAAACTTAGAAGCCAAGCGTCTAGCAGCCGGGAAAAAATCCGAATGGGATGCCTTTGATTACCAATACATCGGTAAAAAAGTTTCTCCCACCTTTAAAATGCCCAAAGGCGAAATCTACGCCCGTGTAGAAAGTGGTAAAGGTGAACTAGGAATTTATTTAGTAGGCGATGATAACGTCTTCCCCTGGCGGTGGAAAATTCGTCCAGCCGATTTCAACAACTTGCAAATTCTTCCTCACTTACTGCGAGGGATGAAAGTTGCCGATGTTGTGGTGATTCTCGGTAGTATTGACGTAATCATGGGATCTGTAGACAGATAGCGATCTTTGGCTGGGTATACCTTACCCAGCTATTTATAAAAGTTTCAGTAGTAGCATAGCAAGCCGAAAATTTGTCAGTATTTTCTTAGATAAAAATCAAATTAGTGATTTAGTTTACTTCAACATAGTTAAAAATATATATTAATTTCCAAATCTTGGAAAAGTAGATGGGGGCTAGCTTTGCAATCTGTATTATTTATACTTGTACAAAATACGATTGTTCAATCTAGGTTCGATAAATTACTATTTAAAACTGACATACTTGGCTGATTTATATTTTTAGAACTGTGCAAATTTACTCTGAGTCAGAATTTGATCCTAACTCAAATAAGCCTACCGAACAGGGTTTACAAAGAGTCCTCAATCGTCTGATCCAAACCATGCAGAGAGATGCTCTAATTCGCCAAACAACGAATCATTTGAGGGAATTGTTGCAAGTTGATCGCGTGGTTTTATATTACTTCTACTGGCAATGGCATGGGCAAGTAACCTTTGAATCTCTCCGTTCAGAGGAATTTTCCATACTGGGGTCAACTGGGCCAGATGAATGTTTTAATGATGAGTACGCAGCCTTATATTTAAATGGCAGAGTCAGAGCGATCGCCGATATTGAATCAGAATTAATATCTCCTTGTCACCGAGATTTTCTTCAAAGCTTAAAAGTCCGGGCTAACCTAGTCGCACCAGTGCTGATTCCCAGAGGGTTATGGGGCTTGTTAGTCGCTCATAATTGTCAAGAACTACGTTCATGGTCACAATCAGATATTGAGCTAATCCAAGCAGGAGCGCAAACTCTGGCAACATCGCCGCATATTTTAGAAACTTAACTTAGGGTTGGTTGGCTCGGTACATAAGTCTCATTTCTTTTCTTTTTTGCGATCGCATCGCCCAAGAAAGCCCCCACTATGGCAATCTGAAAGACAGAGACTTTTGAATCTGATATTTTAGCTACACATTCGCCTAACAAGGTTATGCAAACTCTGCCCACACCCGTAACATCTAATAATTTAACCAACCCAGCCACCTTTGATACCACCATCAAGCGTCGCCAAACTCGTCCAGTCAAGGTAGGAAATGTCACTATCGGCGGTGGCTACCCTGTGGTAGTCCAGTCAATGATTAATGAAGACACTCTGGATATTGATGGTTCTGTAGCCGCGATTCGCCGTCTACACAAAATTGGCTGTGAAATCGTCCGCGTCACAGTCCCAAGCATCGCCCACGCCGTCGCATTAGCAGAAATTAAACAAAAACTCATCCAAACTTATCAAGATGTACCAATTGTGGCCGATGTCCATCACAATGGCATGAAAATTGCCTTGGAAGTCGCCAAGCATATCGAAAAAGTCCGGATTAATCCGGGATTATACGTATTTGAAAAACCAAACGCCAACAGAACCGAATATACTCCCACTGAATTTGCCGAAATTGGCGAAAAAATCCGCGAAACTCTAGCACCTCTGGTGATATCTCTGCGTGATCAAGGTAAAGCCATGCGCATCGGTGTCAATCACGGTTCTTTGGCAGAAAGAATGTTATTTACCTACGGCGACACCCCAGAAGGGATGGTGGAATCTGCTCTAGAATTTATTCGTATTTGTGAATCTCTAGATTTCCGGAACTTAGTGATTTCCATGAAAGCCTCACGGGTTCCAGTCATGGTAGCCGCCTATCGTCTCATGGCTAAACGGATGGATGAATTCGGTATGGACTATCCCCTACACTTAGGTGTCACAGAAGCAGGAGATGGGGAATACGGACGCATTAAATCCACAGCCGGGATTGCCACATTGTTAGCAGATGGCATTGGTGATACAATTCGCGTCTCCCTGACAGAAGCGCCAGAAAAAGAAATTCCCGTCTGCTACAGCATTCTGCAAGCTCTAGGTTTGCGGAAAACAATGGTAGAGTATGTTGCTTGTCCTTCCTGCGGACGCACTTTATTTAACTTAGAAGAAGTGTTGCACAAAGTCCGAGAAGCTACTAAGCATTTAACCGGACTAGATATTGCCGTCATGGGTTGCATCGTCAACGGCCCTGGAGAAATGGCTGATGCTGACTACGGCTATGTAGGTAAAACCCCTGGCTTGATCTCTTTATATCGTGGTAGAGAAGAAATCAAAAAAGTGCCAGAAGACAAAGGTGTAGAAGAGTTGATTAATTTAATCAAAGCAGATGGTCGTTGGGTAGAGCCTTAGAGATTGGGGACTGAGGACTGGGGACTGGGCTAAATTCTTCCTAATCCCCAATACCTAATCCCTCATCCCCATAATTTGAAATTTGTGTGAACGCCGACTGGCTATGTCGCCGGATTCTACAGTATTTTGATGAAGTTAGGAATACATACTCGGTCGTTACACTTTACCCTGTGTTAGATTGAGCATACTGACTATAAATTTTTCCCTCTGACGCAGCTGTCATTATGGTGATTACAAAAAGTAGGCTTGTTTTGGGTGCTACGGCAGTAACACTCTCCACGATCGCAGTTACTAGCCTTGGCATTCATTCGCGCGGTCAGGCTTTATTTAAAGCAAGTCCGAAAGAACTAGTAGATGAAGTATGGCAAATTGTCCAGCGACAATACGTAGACGGAACCTTTAATCAGGTTGATTGGCAAGCTGTCCGTAAGGAATACTTGAACAAGTCCTATAGTAGTCAGCAAGATGCTTATAAGTCCATTCGGGAAATGCTGAAAAAGCTGGAAGATCCTTATACCCGGTTTATGGACCCAGAGGAATTCAAGAATATGCAGGTGGATACCTCTGGCGAATTAACAGGTATTGGTATCACCATCAGCCAGGATGAGAAAACCAAGCAATTAGTGGTAATTGCGCCCATTGAAGATACACCGGCTTTTAAAGCTGGGGTGCTGGCTAAGGATATCATTCTCAAAATTGATGGCAAAAGCACTCAGGGTATGGATACTAACCAAGCTGTATCCCTAATCCGGGGTGCAGCTGGTACACAGGTAACTTTGACAATTCAGCGTAATGGTCAACAAAAACAGTTTGCCATCAAACGAGCGCGAATTGAAATTCATCCTGTACGCTATTCACAAAAGCAAACGACTATTGGTAAGGTGGGTTACATCCGTCTGAACCAATTTAGCGCCAATGCTGGCAAAGAAATGCAGCAAGCTATTAAGGATTTAGAAAAACAGCAAGTAGCTGGTTATATTCTAGATTTACGTGGAAATCCTGGTGGTTTACTGTTCTCCAGTGTAGAAATTGCCCGGATGTGGATAGATAAGGGCACAATTGTTTCCACTGTTGACCGTCAAGGAGAACGGGAAAAAGAAGTAGCGAACGGACGCTCTTTAACTGATAAACCTTTAGTAATCATCGTCGATAAAGGTTCAGCCAGCGCTAGTGAAATACTTTCTGGTGCATTGCAAGATAATAAACGAGCTGTGATTGTTGGTACACAAACTTTTGGTAAGGGCTTGGTGCAATCTGTTCGTCCTCTGGATGACGGTTCAGGTTTGGCAGTGACAATTGCTAAGTACTTGACTCCCAATGACAGAGATATTAACAAGCACGGGATTGATCCTGATGTAAAAGTGGAATTAACTGATGCTCAACGCCAAACCTTGTGGTTACGTGAGCGTGAGAAACTTGCCACACAAGCAGATCCCCAATTTGCCAAAGCAGTAGAAGTGTTGGGTAAACAAATTGCTGCTAGGGGTGTACCAACAGCCGAGAAAAATAAAACTCCTCAATAAGCAAAGTTACTGGGGTTGGCACTTGCCAGCCCTAATTAATCCGATGCGACGGGCGATCGCTTCCTCATGTGAATCAAAAGGCCCCCACTGTTCGATGATCTCTACGTTACTCTCAGCAATCTGATCGCTAGTAACTATTTCACAATGACCAGAGTTTTGCTTGACAATATGCCAAGTTTGTGTATTATTCATAATAATTTTACTTGATTTCGTCTAGCAAGTAAGCGCTCACGTATTCCAAGTGGATTAAAACGTTGCTCAATTTCTTGTTGAATCACCGTTGCTTGGTGTTGACGTTCTAATAGATATACATCAACTTCAGCTTTATGTCTCAAATAATAACCAATGACTAAATAAATATCCGACAGATGAAGCGATGTGTATTGCTCTCCTATTTCCTCTGCTGTAGCACCTTCAAGAAAAGCTGTCACAACTGTGTCCAAAGTAACGCGAGTTTTACCAACTCTTACAATGCCATGAGCATCAACCTCTAAAGGTGCAAATTCAACTGCAATTGCTAATGTCATAGGCTAAACCATGTTGTTGTTTCATACTATCAAAAGTACTGTTAGTGGGAACGATTAGTCTGTGCCTAGAAACAAACCCTAACATCTAACAGAGGAACTGAAGTGGAAATAGGGAACATTTATTTTCTGGTGTTCCCTGATTTCTCATACTTTATACTACCTCTGCTTTTGCTTAGTTATTCAATGCTCTAATAAACCTCTGCAAACTTTTAAAGACACCAGGTTTTTTCCCTGGTGTATTATCTTTACCTGTAGTTTGCGATTGTCCTTTCATCAAAATTAAATCTAGTTCATCCCCTGAAGGCTTTTTCGGTAACTCAGCAATTTTTACCCAAGTGTCGCTGTTTTCTACCCACACCTCCCATTGTCCAGGATAGGAACGGAATAGAGCAGTTTCATTATCTATAGGACGCAGGTAGTAACAGGATTCAATTGTATTGAGGAAACGTTCGCGGGTTTGTCTGGCTGCATAACCAATGCCGACAATACCAGCATCTTCTAAACGAGGATTTAAAAAAATAGTAGGGCGATCGCCAATAATCGCACAAATTTTTTCCAGTTGTGGTACTTCTACTGATGTGGGGGCAATAAATAAGACAATCTCATCTTCTGGCTGAATCTTGGATTGAATCGAAGCAGCTCTACCTGTACCAATATCAGAAATTTGAAACGTTGCATCTGCCCAATCACGCCGGGCTAAAGCAGCTGCACCCGCATCAGCAAAAAAGACTTTTAAGCGAGATTCATACTCGGTGAACAAAGGCAGAAACTGTTCTGCCACAGGCATGAATTTGAGTTCAGGAAACAGCAAGTCAACTTGTAGGCGCGTATAACCATCGTCTAAAGCGGCTTTGGTAGCTGCACGGGATTGAGCGATCGCTTCTTCTAGGCTATTTGGTAATTCTGGCATAGGTGATGTGTCTGGCTGGGGTGTTATTCCTATTGTTTCAGTATTAGCTCCTATTTTCCGCAGCAGTGACACAGAGAGTTACTTTAAAAATAAAGAAAGAACGATAGCTATATATTATGTCATCAGCAGCCATCACGACTGTAATTAGAATGATGGAGTCTTTGCTAATTGATGTACAGGAACGCATTGCAGATCAGCAGTTTATTACCTGAAGCGAATTCTAGAGTTGGATAAAGTTACATATGGAATTTGAATGGAACACGGACAAAGCGATATTAAACCTTGATAAGCACGGTATTTCCTTTCAAGAAGCTGCAACCGTATTTAATGATCCTCTATCTGTAACTTTCCCTGATCCTGCTCATTCCATCGAGGAAAACCGCTACGTTATCATTGGTGTATCTCAGTTTGGACAACTTTTAGTTGTTGCACATACTGACAGAGAAGAAAAGGTACGAATCATCAGTGCCAGAAAAACAACCCGACAAGAGAGGAAGTTTTATGAAGAAGGAAGTTGAGAACGAAATGGAAGATGAATTAAGTACAGAGTATGACTTTGCTCAAATGCAGGGAGGTGTTAGGGGCAAATATGTTGAGAGATATCGCACAGGAACAAACTTAGTACTTCTAGATCCCGATGTTGCCCAAGCTTTCCCTAATGATGCAGCAGTAAATGAAGCATTGCGATTATTGATTCAGATTGCCCAGCGCCAGCAGCCCAGCACGGCGATGGGGCGTACGGAGTAAAATGTGCCAGAAATATTATTGAAAAAACGAACTGGGATTAATGTTAATTTAAAAATAGAGAATGGATAAGAGCTATATACTATGTCATCAACAGCCATCACGACCGTAATTAGAATGATGGAGTCTTTGCCAATCGATGTACAGGAACGCATTGTAGATCATCTGCGAGAATACGTTGATGAATTGCAAGATGAGATTAAATGGAATAGTTCATTTCAACAAACCCAATCACAATTGATTGCTGCCGCTAAACGAGCTAAACAAGAAATTGCCGAAGGAAAAGCGACAGCAATGGACTATGATCAACTCTTGTAAAAAAGTAATTACGAATTACGAATTACGCCAGTCTTCTTTTTCATTTCCTGCCATCTTTGTCTTAGTTGATTTAAATTAGGCTTCTGACCACCATAACGCCAACTCACATAGGCTTGGCAAATTTCATCTATTACTTGAGCAGTAGCTGGGGCATGATGCTGATAAGAGACACTTGCATACTCAAAAGGTGTCTGTGCTGGATGTTTACCTAAACCTTGTTTAGCTGTCCATTGCAGCATTTGTTGATAGAGGCTTTCCATTGGTGGCAGTTTACCTAACCAACGACGGTTACGCCAAATTTTCCACTGTGTCCAACCTAGCCAACCAAAAAAAGCGATAGTTGTGGACAAAGTTAAACCAGTGAATACACCAAACCAACCTTGAGTAAATAAAGCCAAAAACCAAGCGATCGCTTTACTAATCCAACTAAATAATGTCCCAAAAATATTGTTGAGAAAACCCGTCACTGGGGAAGGTAGCCACCCAGCCACCCATTGCCAAAATTGTCGCAACACACTAAAAGTCTGTACGTCTTCTACTGAAGGTGGAATTAGAGGATGATTGGGAATGGGGTCAAAAGCAAACCATCCATATTTAGGGAAATATACTTCCGTCATGGCGTAAGCGTCCGTGTTACGCACAACATACATTCCTGTGAATGGGTTAAATTCTCCCGCACCAAACCCTGCTACTAACCGGGCTGGGATACCAACAGAACGCAGCATGACGGTAAGAACTGTCGAGAAATGGTCTGGATAGCCACCTTTATGCTTGAATAAAAAAGCATCTACCAAATCTTCCTTTTCATCCAAATAAGGAAACTCAAAAGGATTTTGGGGGATGGAATAGTGTTGTTTCAGGTATTGAGCTAAATACAACGCTTTTTCATAGTTAGAATTGAGAGTTTTTTGCGACTTCCATACCAGTTGTTGATTATAGTTAGCTAAAATTTCTTCAGTCAATTGCTTGACTTTTGGCGCAATTTCTGTAGGAACTTGCAAATAATGACTCTTAATACCTAGGGGATAATTATTAGAAGCTGTTCCCAGTAAAGTGCGATCGCGGTATGGAACCTCAGAAATAACGGTATAAGTCAAATCTTCTGATAAACCTACAGGTGCGCGTAACCCATCTTCTTTGTCTACCGCAATCATTGGTGTGGGAAAGAAAATTTCCTTGGGGTAAGACATAGCCGGAATTAGGTTAGGCAATTCCGATACTACAGTGTAAGTCTGCACCACTTCCTTGGTTTTTGTAGCTATTGGTGGTGGTGAGAGATAAATTTGATAAGACCAAGGCGATCGCTTAACAGTTCTCACATCTTCATTGCGGGAAATTTCCCAACCCTTACCCGTGTAACGATCAAAGGCTAATACGCGCCAAAAACCCTCAACTTGCGATCGCACCCGCATCACCACCTGGGGTTTCATCTCTCCCCGTAGGTTTTGGTTCATCTTACTATTGAAGCCGTAATAAAAGCCGCTATCTACCTTTCCCGGCTGACCATTTTGATTTTGATTGCTACTATTACCCTGACCATTACCTTGATTATCAGCATTACCCTGACGCACATAACCAGGATTAATAATACTGCGACTAGTAAAACCGTTTTTCACCTCAATGGGCGCACTCACAGGAAATGTCCGCAATTGATAACCAGGAAACCGGGGTAAAAAAGCAAAAACCACCAGTCCTAAACCGACAACTACACTAAACAGTACAAAATAGAAAGAGAAACCAGAAGATAATTTAAACGCTTTTGACTGTTGACTGTTGACTGTTGACTTTCCTAGACCTAATTGAGAACGATAATTGATTACCAAAGTAGGGAGAGCGATCGCTAAAAATAATAATAATACAGGTGCAAACGCCAAAGTCTGACTCAATGTTGCTGCCACACCCAATAAAATTAACCCAATCACAATTGAATATCCCAAATCTTTCCGACGTGGGACATCAAAACTGTGGAGTATTTGCAATTGAATTAGTAACTCCGCTAAAGCCAACCTAGTATCATTCAACTCACCAATTAATCGTCCAAAAAAAGCCCCCAGTCCGATTAACATCCCGATAGCGATACAAAACTTGATGGGAATATTAGCTTGGCGACGATGGTAATAACTCCAGCCAAAACCCAGGAAACTTAATGGAATTGCCCAGAGACTAAATGTAGTCCCAGAGGCAATATCCATCGCCACAATTCCCGTAATTACCAACGCTAGCACTAGTACCCGCAAGGAAATTGAATCTTCTACTTCTGTTAACAACGACCCCTGGGTATTTTGTCGCCAATCTAAACCCACAGGTAGACGCGACAACAGATTCATCCTGGTTAATTTAAACATTTCTATTGTTGTCTGAGAAGAAATAAAGTAGATGCTGATAGAGACAAACTTTCGGGAAGTTCCTCTCAGAAAACAGGAACTCCCCGAAAGTGGCCTTTGGGAGTATAAGGTAAGTCGTAAATTTTCATTCTCGTTGCGGGTTATCGTAGAAGCCCTAATGACCCTTGATTGAGAAAAATTAGCTGGAAATGTCTTAAAAAAGTCATGAGTGCTGAGTCTTGACTAAAAATCTCGCCTCTAGCCCCTTTTACATACTTAGTGTGCTAACGTTGGCAATTTCAGCTAAATTGTCGGATTAATCACAAATACCAACGGTGGCTGATCGAGTTCAGGACAATCAACCTCTAATGTATAAGTGGGTTGGAGTTGTTTGCAGCATAACTCTACACTCAAAGCCCCAGGACTGGTTGACTGAGCCATTGCTAGAGTACCATTCCCTTGTAATGTCAAAATTCCTGGAGTTGGTAAATCACTGTGGACAACTAACTGTGTTACATCACCTTGGGAATAGTATTCTACCCGCAAAGTTAAAGCACCGACGCTAGTTAACCAGAGTCTTTCTACCACGGGATTAGTTGGTGACACTGGTAATGTGAGATTGTCTAGCAATTGTTTAGCCGCCAGCAAGGACAATGCCATTTGCTGACGAGAACCTAAATCTAAGTAATCGCTCTCAATACTGGGGATTGCTTCCACAGTATCTGCCGACCGATAGGTGCTTCTCAGTACTAAACCAGCTATATCATTAATTGCTTGTGATTCACTGGGGAATAAATTCTCCACTACCTGAACTAATTTTGCACCCAAAGGTAGTGAAGATGTGACCATTTGTTGACATCTTTCTAACAATTCCCGAAAAACTTTTTCCGGTAAGGTGACAGGTAGATTCAGCTTAGATTGCTGGGCTAACCATCCCCAGTTAGGAACCAATGTCAATGATGGCTCTTCAATATAATCTGGGTATTCGACAATTTGGTTTTCCCAGGGAAACAAGGGTGGGTGGTTTTCGATGTGAATTTGTAGCCGACGCTTGAGGACAGCTTGAAATCGTTCTTGCACAGTAGGAATTTCTCCTAATAAAAAGGTTTGGGGCTACCTTCTCGATGTCAACTCACCACTTTTTTAAGTAGCAACTTAATTTGAGAAGGGTATCTCCCTCGGCAACATCCTGACAATCTTTTATCTCATTTTCGTATTTGTTGACAAGATTTGCCAACAAACCGATGGAGTAGGGTTGTAAGGATTCTGAGTTACTATTCATGAGTAGATGCACTAGATCCGGACACTAGGGAATTACGAATTTCCCAAGCTTGTTCCAAAATCTTAAACCACCGTTTCTGTAGTTGTGCCATTGACAACCCTAAAGTTTTAGCTATTTTATCGTCAGATTGTCCTTGTTGTTTCAGGTCTAGCAAAGACCTTTGTTTATCGTCAAGCTGTGCTGTATAAGCATCCCACTGTTGGGGAGTCAAGCCCAAATTAGTATGCAAGGAAGCTTCGAGCCACTCATGTACTAATTCCCAGCGATGTAATAAAGCGAACCGAATCAAATGATACTTGAAGCGTTGTTGTAAGTAATCTCGCTGACGTGGAGTTAAACCTAAAACATTTTCAATTTCTTGCGCTGACATATCCTGAAGACGCAGAGAAAAATAATCAGCACAGTCAGATTGTTGTTTTTGCTCCAAATAATCCATTAATTCCGTAATCACGACGGAGCGTAATGTATCTTCTTCTGGTTCGGGTTCTGCTTGAGTAGCCATTGCTGATCGCAGTTGCTGAACTGCTGGTTCTTCCCACGAACCATCAGATTCATTGGAACTACCTTCGGCGGCTTGTTCGATATCGACGTTGGTTTCTGGAGGTTGCTGTTGGGAAAAAGTTTGCGCTCTCAGGATGATCAACTGCTGCTGTCGTCCAGGTAAAGGAATCCGCCGCTTACCATAGCGTTCGGTGAATGCCATATACTCTGCCAACTCTAAAAGAGTTTGGGGACGGTAAGTAGGGCCAAGTTGATTTTCTCGACGAAAAGCGTTTAAAGCTTCTAAATAAAAACTTTGTAGGAAATCTTCTATGATAGTCAGTCGCCCTTGATAACTCAGTTGGCGCTGGGGGGGATTAATGTAACG
Organism: Nostoc sp. TCL26-01; assembly: GCF_013393945.1. Taxonomy (NCBI): domain Bacteria; kingdom Bacillati; phylum Cyanobacteriota; class Cyanophyceae; order Nostocales; family Nostocaceae; genus Nostoc; species Nostoc sp. TCL26-01. The sequence goes on along the minus strand of NZ_CP040297.1, from coordinate 1,427,505 downwards.
ATAAATAATGGCGCTGAGGGTGCTGTGTAATTCTACCCTGCCTCGGTTGGAACCTAACTGATAATATCTCAGACATTGTTGTAGCCGGTGCTTGGCTAGAGTCATGGCTGAACTTTCTACAGCACCAGAAGCTTGAATCCGTTTACTTTCGTGGCAAATTCGGTATACTTCAGTAGTGATACGATTTGCTACATCATGACAATTCTGCTCGGAAGCTTTGGTAAACTGCTTTAGTTCCTTGTAAACCAGTTGGAAGATTCCCTCCACACCAATAGAAATTTCTCCCAGAATATTTGCGGTTGGAATAGTTGCTGTTGCGGCTGAATTCATAGTCTCGGTTATCAAAAGACCCTAACATAAAGTTAAATAAAACCTGTGACGACTTTGGGTATTGGCTTTTGACGTTTTGCGGATAAGCTAAACGTGTGCCAATCATCTTGTTCAAGATGTGGCTAATTTTATTATTCCCAACTCTCATGGAATAGATCACATTGCAATGAATGTTGTTGCCATTACCCAGGAGCCGTTGACAAGTCATATGGATTTAAAAGCACAAATACAATCACTGATTAACAATGCACCCGACGATGGCGTAACACCAAATCTTGTATCAGCAATTGCTCCTACGCTTGTGGCGATCGCTCAAAAATTACGTCATTCCCAGTACTACATTCTCCAAAATGCGGAGGGTAGCTGGGTGCTAACTACCTTGAGCAATCGAGCAAACCCAGGAATCGAAAAGCGTGTTATCTACGCTTTCCCTACCATACAGGATGTCACCCTAATTTCCACTGCTGGGCTAGACCCTCAAATTAGCCCTAACATCACCCCAGTGACCCATATTTTGTTCCAATTGGTAGCATTAGAACCCGTAGATAGCATCATCTTTTTGGAAACGCCGGGTCAGACCACCCACACCTTTGAATTATTGCGGACTGATTTCCAAAAACTCATACAGCAACAGTTACAACAGATGCGATCGCCTAAACCCATACCCCCAGATATTGCTTAGAAACAATTTTGGATGTAGGAGTTTTTCAATACACCCCCACATCCAAAATTTTCTCTGTCAAAAATCTCAAATTTAAAATCAAAAATTTTAAAATTGACTAATATAATCTGCTCAGTGTGTATTCAGCTATGTTGATCAGCGCTTGATGAGATTCTGAGGATGGTAAATTAGCTAGATGTTCAATCGCTGACTTTGTATGGTCAGCAGCTAACTCTCGCGCCTTTTGTATGCCTTGACTATCTTGAATCAATTCCAGCGCTTGCTCTAAATCCCCTTCTTGAGCAAATTCTCTTTCAATTAGCACCTCTAAATATGGGTTCTCCGCTAAAGCGAATAGCACTGGTGCAGTCAGATTACCACTTTTGAGATCAGATCCAGCTGGTTTACCCAGAGTGTCTGTCGTGCTGGTGAAATCTAAAATGTCATCGACAATCTGAAAGGCTATACCCAAATGACGACCATAGCCATACAAATGTTCAGCCATTTCTGGAGAAACTTCGCTCAATAAACCAGCAGCTTTAGAACTGTTAGCAATTAATGAGGCCGTTTTATAATAGCTCTTGTCGAGATACGTCTCGATGGAAATACCCGCATCAAACCGATTCAGCCCCTGTTGAATCTCCCCAGTGGCTAAATCCATAATGACTTCTGAGAGCAGTTTTACCACCTCCAAGTTATTTAAATTGGCTAAATACCAGGAAGATTGGGCAAACAAAAAATCTCCCGCTAATATGGCAATTCGATTGCCAAACAAACTGTGAACGGTGGGGACACCCCGCCGCACTTCTGATTCGTCTACTACATCGTCATGCACTAAGCTGGCCGTGTGAATCATTTCTGTAATTTCGGCTAGGCGGCGATGACGAGAGGTAATGTCTTGCTCTAACATTGTCGCGCGTGATATCAGCAGCACGATCGCTGGTCTAATACGCTTTCCCCCAGCTCCGAATAGATGCTCGGCTGCTGCAAACAAAATGGGGTGGCGATTTCCAACTAGCTGTTTCAGGTTATCTGCTAGTATTCGCAGGTCTGCTTCCACAGGGGTAAACAGGGAGGTGGCTGGGGTCATGGATGGGCGGACTCTGACTTAGGTTACGAAAGTTTACATATCCTATACTCATTTTAAGATAACCCTGTGACAGTGCAAGATTTTGCTTGAGAGATTCTCATTTTAGTCAATAGTCAATAGTCAATGGTCAATAGTCATTAGTCATTAGTCATTAGTCAATGGTCATTAGTCAATGGTCATTAGTCATTAGTCAGCACCTTCCGACTTCCACTTAGTACTCCCTCACTCCCTCACTCCCTCACTCTCTCACTCCCTCACTCAGCACTCCACACTCTCTCGGAGCTACTTATGAGTATCTGTTTAGCTCAAGTTGCTTCAGTATTTTACGTACAATATATTTGTACGTCATTAATTATACTTACTACTTTTTAACGGAAACACTTTCTTCTTTCTGCATATGTTGTTTCCTTGGAAAATTTGGGTTGAATGATGCACATCTTGAGTGGCCTTGAATACAACCCGCGATATACATCCTTTGGCACGATTGTTACTCAGACAAAATTAGTTATTTTTAGGTTAAGATTCAGTTCTCCTAATCTATGTGGAACCATCTAGAAAATTTGCAATTTAGCCTCAAAGTTAGCTTCAAAGTTAGAGTTGTTGTGTTACGCTAAAATGTAGGGATTTTAAATTTTTCAGTTATTCACTCCACAGCAGTAAATCACTTTTCGAGTGGTTTTACTCGATAGTGTCGTGAGTCACAAATATTGCATAGTCAAGCCCAGAATCAAAAAAGTGTTTTTTGGCTTCTGAGTGTTGTTATGTGAAAATCTTTAGTGAGAGCAGGTAATTCTCATGGGGGAAATTGCTGCAAGTTTTGGGCTTATGTTGAGCGTAAGCATTGCTTCTCATCTAAAGATGTCAAGAAAAATCTAGCGGACTAGGTAGGCTGCTGATGAGCGCACTTCTGATCACTTTCGAGTGATTAGAATGCTGTCGGATGTATAGTCTGCAAAAAATCAACTAAATAAGTCATCCGTAAGGCAGAAAAAATTAAACCTTTACGGGACAGTTTGTCACAGCAAAACATGACCACCAAGATGTATTTGGTTGGTTGGAGTTTGGCTAAATTTATGCAACTTAATTATGTATTTGAAAAAGTGCTGGTGGAGAAATGATATACGGGAATATGCCTATGATGATTTTTATTCTGGCTGCTGGATACTTATTCACAGTTTATCTATTACTAGGGTTAGCCAAGCGAACCGGAAAAAAATCTAGTATGAAAAATCTGTCGGTGATGACTACAAATAATAGTCAGCCAGAATTGTCTGTTACTCCCACAATTAGTGAGATAGTCAATAGTCAATAGTCATTAGTCATTGGTCATTAGTTATGAGACTGTTGACCTTTGACTGTTGACAAACTACGCAAAATCTTATTGGAGTTGGGAGACTGGTAGACCGAAATCCACAGCTTCAACTAGTGGTGTACAACCTAGCCACTGTACGGCTGATTGAGCGAATTGTTGGGGACAACCGCTAACAGCAAAGCGTGTGGGGAGTGGTGGATGGGTGTTGCTTAAGCCGAGTAAGTCTAGCTCTTGAGCGCAAGCTGTGGTGACGTGAACCGCAGGGTCTATAATTTTGACTTGGGGTGGGAGGAGCGATCGCACTACGGGCGCTAACAGAGGATAATGAGTGCAGCCATAAACTAGGGTGTCAATATCTTGCTGAAGTAGAGGTTCTAGATAACCTCTAGCTACTTCTGTAGTGTACGGGTCTTGAATGCGATTTTGTTCAATGAGTGGGACAAATTCTGGACAACCAACTTGCCAAACTTCTACATTAGGGTCTATTTCCTGAATGGCTTGGCGATAAGCGTTACTTTTAGCTGTAGCTGGAGTAGCAATCACACCAATTCGTTTACCCTGCTGCACAGCTGCCTTAGCCCCAGGCAGGATCACGCCGAGAATAGGAATATCATATTCTTGGCGAACAATATCTAAAGCCAGCGCAGAACTGGTATTGCAAGCCATAATCACCATTTTGACGTGTTGGTGTTGCATCCAGTCGAGGATATCCCGAACAAATTGTAAAATTTCTGCTTGGGAACGGATGCCATAAGGGAGTCTAGCTGTATCACCAAAATAAACCATAGACTCATGGGGCAATTGCCGATAGAGTTGGCGTAATACCGTTAACCCACCCACACCACTGTCAAACACCCCAATGGGGGCGCGTTGAGGTTCTTGATTTGAGAAACCGTACAGATTACCTTGAAAGCTGGAAGATGAATACACAGGCAAGTATTGATTGATATTTTTAACTTAAAATACAGAATTTAGCAGACAATTTGCTAATTGACTACTAAATTTTGCATCTACACGCAGTTTAATTACCACCTCTTTAGTGAATAATTTTAACTAAATTGTTAACTTGATGAAATTTTTACCGTATCTTTAAATATTGCAGGATACCACGAGCGATCGCCTCTGCCATACGGTTTTGATATTCTGGTGAGCCTAACCTGGGATTATCTTCCCTACCAGTCATATAACCAGTTTCTACCAAAATCGACGGCATAGAACTTTTTCTGAGGACGTAGAATCTGGCTTTGCGTGTACCTCGGTCTTTGAGAGTACCAATCTCACTCAGGATAGTTTGGCGGACTGTTTCCGCTAGGGCATACCCACTATCGTAGTAATATACTTCTAAGCCATTAACATCGGGACGGCCGTCTACAGAATTGGCATGAACGCTGACAAACAAAGTGGCGTTGGCTCTCTCGGCAATATCTACTCTTCCTTGTAACTCCACAAAAAAGTCAGCATCTCTTGTCAGCACTGTTTGCACACCATTCTGCTCTAAAATCGCCGCAATTCTTCGACCAATAGGTAACACCACATCTTTTTCTAATAATCCACCTAGACCCGGTGCGCCAGAGTCTTTACCACCATGTCCAGGGTCAATAACCACCAAAAATCTACCTCTCGGTACTGGTTGAGAGATGTTTCTGGGATTACGAGTATTTATATCTGGCAATTGGGAACGATTTGTTGGTGGTAGGGGTGGTAAACCAACTGGGGGGATAAATCGCCGAGAACCTTGTAACTCTAAAGCTAAAAGCTGGTTACTAACTTGATTTAGTTCCCCAATTTGTACACCAGCCGAGGGTTGTACTAAAACAATTACTGTATTGTTGGTTTGGGGTTGTAGCCGGACTCGGAGGATAGGGCTATTGGCATTTAAATTGGGGCCAGTAACTCTAGAAGATAATTTAGCGTTATTAATAATAATACGGAATAATCCAGAAGACCTATCCCAACCACCTTGAGCTGATACAGGTTGGTCAGAACGAATTAATAATCGTGTACTATTCTCATTCAGTTCTACCGCTTGAATCGTGGCTAGTGTATCTGTATTGACAGAAATATTGTTAGGAGGATTATCTCTGGGTAATGTCACAATTCCCCGACTAGGGATAACTATAAACCCACCAACACTACTAGTACTTACCCGCCAGTCAGGACTGTTTTTATCCACCTGCATGGAAATGCGTACAGTCTGTGGTTTTGTTGACAATTGGGTAAATTGAATTCGGTTGACACCATAACGATTAATGGTTATGTCTTTTTCTAAATCGGGTGATAACGATGCACCAGCAACATTAATATTAATTACCCGCTTATCGTCTGTACGCTTGACTTGAATCTGAGGTGTAGTACCACGGGTACGAATAAAAAATCCATCACCTGTAACTCTTAAACTTTCAATTTGCGTGACAGCAGCAATGTTGTTGAGCGGTGGTTCTGGAGTAGTTGGTGTAACAGAGTAAACATCTCTAGGAGATAAGATAGAGGAGGTGTCTGGTGTATCGATTGGTGTAGTTGGTACTTCTTGCTGCTGGGCAATTTGTGTTGAGGAAGATACCTTTTCAAGCGTTGGCGTAGGTAATTGTACTGTCCAGCGATTAGGACTAATACCAACAAATTTTACTTGCTGGGGGTCGAGAGTGTAACCAGGAGTGAGTTCAACAACGATCCGTGTAGTTTGGGGGTCGAACTGTCCCACACGCACAGCCCGAATTGCCCCACCGATGGGTTGGGTTAGTTGAGGTTGCCCAAAGGTTGTATCTGGCAAATCTATAACTAGGCGCGTTGGGCTAAAAATCAGTTGCGCCTTGGGTTGTACAGCACCATTAGTAGTAATCTCCAAACGATTTTGATTGGCATCAAAGCGCCAAGAGTCGAGTCTTGCAGCCAAAGCCGGCGACGATAGTAAGAAGATAGTTCCCACAGTACCGGATAGCAACCAGTGTAATTTCACAATTTTTTCTCCTGATGGGCGTTCATGAAAGCCGTCAATAATTCCCAATGTTGGCAAATCCTCACACCGTCACCGTTTAGCTCAACTTTAGCTGTTAGGCAATAAAATTTTGCCTTGGTATAAAAATACAACTAATGGCGTAATATCTTAACACGCTGTTTTGATTTTGCCATGAGATGAAGACAGAAGGTGGAGGTTGAAAATAGAGAGATTTGGGAAAATTTACCGCCAAATCTCTGGCAATAGCGGCAATCAGAACCATACAGATAGAAAAAACGTACATTATGCAGATGCTTTCCCAGACTGATGAACTAACTACTGATTATCTTCTGAGGTACTGGAGGATACCACGAGCGATCGCTTCTGCCATTTTATTCTGATAAGCTGAACTTTGCAGATTCGCCACGTCTTCTCGACCAGTTAAATATCCTGTTTCCACCAAAATAGAGGGCATAGAACTTTTTCTCAGGACATAAAATCTCGCTCGTCTAACTCCTCTATCCCGGACGTTCAGACTTTGGCGAATGTTGCTATGAACTATCCGTGCCAAACTCAAACCATTGTCGTAATAATAGGTTTCCAAACCACTGACATCGGGACGACCTGCACCTGCCGAGTTAGCATGGATACTGACAAATACATCAGCTCCAACTTTTTCTGCCATTTGTACTCGTCCTGGCAGACTAACGAAATAGTCAGAAGAGCGAGTCATAATTACCTGCACGCCATTTTGCTGTAAAATTTGGGCAATACGGGTGCTAATGGGGAGAATAATATCTTTTTCTCTGACTCCACCGATACCAATAGCACCTGGGTCTTTACCACCATGTCCAGGATCGATGAGTACTACTACTTTACCTCTGGGAATCGGCCGTGTTCCTGGTTGGGGTTGGGGACGAGGATTTGTGGAATCTGGTAATTGTCCTTGGATGGGAGGTAAAGGAGGTGTGGTTAGTAATCGACGAGAACCTTGTAACTGTAGTGCTAAAAATCGACTGCCGATAGGAGTGAGGGAAACAATTTGCACTCCGGCGGCTGGTTGGACTAAGACGACGACAGTGTTAGGTTCTTGTTTTTGCAGGCGTACTCGGAGGATGGGACTATTAGCGTTTAAAGTCGGCCCGGTGACATTGGGGTTTAATTTGGCATTAGGAATTGTGATGCGGTAAAGACCAGTATTTCTGTCCCAAGCACCATTACCAGATAAAGCTTGGTCGGCTCTAATGACTAATTGCGTACCATTGTCAGAAATATCAATAGACTGAATAGTTGCTGGGGAATTGGTTGTAGGTAATCTACTAGGTACAGTAGAAGTATTCTCATTATCATTATTGTTATCAGGCAATCTGACAACAGGGCCAGGTAAAACCACTAACCCACCAGCACTGCTGTTAGTGGCTTGCCAGTCTGGGCTATTTTTATCTACACGCAACGCCATACGCACAGCAGGTGTGCGTGTTTGTAACTGGATAAATTCTACTCGACTGACACCGTGTCTGTTGATATTGACATTTCGCTGTGTTAAACGCGGTGATAAAGTTGCACCAGCGATATCCATAAATATAGTATTGCGATCGCGGCTGCGATTTACCTGAATTTGCGGATTGCCGCCACTGGTACGCACGAAAAAACCATCACCTGTGACTTGTAAACTTTCAACTTGCGTCGTCCCGGTTGTAGCGCTGACGGTGTTTTGAGAAAACTCTGGTTTGCTATCAGAGTCGATGGTGACTACATTGTAAACATTTTCTGGTGGCGACTCGGCTTGCTCAGATGTGGGTGTGGGTAACTGCACCCGCCAACGGCTAGCGGTAATGCCGACAAATTTGATTTGCTGGGGGTCAAGAGTGTAGCCAGGAGCCAATTCCACAACGATGCGTGCGGTTTGGGGGTCAAATTGCCCAACACGTATAGAACGAACTTTACCACCTATAGGCTGGGTTAGTTGCGATCGCCCAAAGGTGGTGTTCGGTAAATCTATGACTAGACGTGTGGGGTTAAAAATCAGTTGCGCTCTGGGTTGTACAGCACCAGTAGTATTAATCTCTAACCGATTTTGATTGGCATCAAAGCGCCAAGAATCCAGCCTGGTTGCCAAAGCTGGCGATGATAGTAAAACGACAGTTCCAACAGTACCAGATAGTAACCAGTGTAATTTCACAATCTTTTCTCCTGATTCGCATTCATCTGCGCCGTCAATCTTTCAACATAATTGGCAAGTTGTCACCCTTTTACCACCTAAATACCAATTCCAGATATTATCCAGGAAGCCAGCTACAAAATGAAAAAACCTACAAATTGGTATGACTTTGAGTTTTAAATACCTTCTATCCTGTTTTTTCGGTATAAAAACACAATTTAATGGCTGAGAATATCAGTATGCCCTTGATTGTTGACGTGCTATCAGAACACACAATTTTGATAATAAAGCATCAAATAGAACATTAATTTCACCAGTATTTACCATATTTATTCAAGACTTGAAAATTTCCAATACAAATATTTGATCAGATAAAAATAAAATTGACAATCTCAGGGGACGGAGATTTGGCAACAGAAGTTTCCCCGGAAAGGAAGGGGACAAGAGGGGGGAGGGGAGCAGAGGAGCAGAGGAGCTAAAAAAACTCAGCACTCCCTCACTCCCTCACTCCCTCACTCAGCACGGGCTAAACGCCCCGCTTCCGCTAACAGCACTCATCACTCCCCTTCCCTATCTCAAGAATCCAAGCTATTATTCACATTCCCACTATTTGCTAATGGCTGCCCGGTGGAACCATCTAAGAGTATTTGTTCGGCATCGGTTGCTATGTCGTCTGATTCTGGGAACACGAATCTCAGCAAGGGAGGCGCTAAGAAAGTTGTCAGAATAACCATCATGATAATTGCTGCTCCTAATGGTTTAGACAGAGCGCCACTAGCCGCACCAACACCAGCAAATACTAATCCCACCTCACCCCTGGGAATCATCCCCACACCAATTGCTAAACGATTAATTGGAGATTGACCAAAGACACTCAGACCTGTGATTACTTTACCGAAAATGGCTACGGTAATCAGGAAGGTTGCCATAATTAAACCTTCTCGGTTGGTGGGAATAGCTGGGTTGAGTACGCCCAAATCGGTTTTTGCGCCTACAGTGACGAAGAATATAGGCACTAGCATATCGGCAATAGGGCAGACTTGTCTTTGCAGTTCTTTGCGCTTATCTGTTTCTTCCAGAACTAAGCCTGCCGCAAAAGCTCCCAAAATCGCTTCTAACTGAATTACAGCAGCGAAGTACGCCATGACAAAAGCAAAGATAAATGCTGGTATTACCAATCCGCCGCGTGTTTTGAGTATATCAGCGATCGCTACAAAGGTTTTATTGAACACGTTACCCAAGACGATCGCCCCCAAGAGAAAGCCACTAGCACTGATAATTAGATAAATAACTTTACCCACATCAACTGCACCATCTTTAGCTAGGCTGGCAACCACTGCCAAGACAATAATCCCTAGTACATCGTCAATGACAGCCGCACCCAGGATAATTTGCCCTTCTTTAGAATTGAGCTTGCCTAATTCTGAGAGTACTTTAGAAGTGATGCCGATACTGGTGGCAGTTAAAGCGGCTCCTGCAAAAATAGCAGGTACAGCACCAACACCGAACAAAGTCATTAACCCCACAGTTCCTAATGCAAAGGGTACTGTCACCCCCACAAAAGCCACAACTGTGGCTTGAATACCCACTGCCATTAAATCTTTTAAGTTTGACTCTAAGCCAATTTCAAACAGCAGGATAATTACTCCCAATTCTGCCAACACAGAAACGACTTCTGACTGAGCAGCAAACACGGCTGGCGTTGCTTCTGGACTCAAACCAGCAGTCGTTTGCAGAAAAGCCATAATTAGAGAACTGGAACTGTCTGCACCACCTCCAGGAAACACCAGCAGATGCAAGACAGATATACCCACTATGACACCACCTACGAGTTCACCCAAGACTGGGGGTAAACCCACTCGATTAGATAACTCACCACCAACTTTACTGGCTAGGTAAACTACTACTAAACTCAGCAGCACTGCGGCTACTACCATGGAACTGTCTGCGGCTGCGGTTGCAGTAGCCAACAGAGGAAACGATAAGTCAATTGCATTTACAAGCTGCATTTGTCAGGCATTGTTACGAGAACATCTTCTATTTAATTTTTACTCCTTTATGAAATTAACATTTGCTTGAAATGAGATTGTTGTTTGAGAGGATGTTTGAAAAGTATCATGCGTAACATCAAAATCTCAAAAACCTAACCCCTAACCCCTTCCCTACTAGGCTATCCATTACCCGGATCTTTCTTAACATTGCTGTAAGCCAGAATGTGAGGGAATGACAGAAGGAAACAACGACAGCATGATTGACTTTGGAGACAGAAAATGTACTAATACCAATTCAAAATTCAAAATTCAAAATTAAGAAAGCCTGACTTTACAGGGGTTTCTGTGTTTGGATCTGTATCAGATTTTTAGTGAATTGGTATAAGGTAGAGTGCGATCGTTAACTACAAAGATGTATGTATTTTTCTTTTTTCGTATGAAACCACCCTGCTCTCCGACGCGGAAAGGGGAGTCAAGAGCATAATACATCAACGAAAAATAAAGGTTTTAAAGCCTCAAACGTTAGACTCCCTCACTCTCTACTCAGCACTCCTTCACTCCCTCCCTCCTTCAAGAATTGCTAACTTCTGCAAAAGCACGATGACTCGTTACTAATTGGGGATTACTTAAATGTTGTAGTGTTCTAGTTAAGTCCTCTGTGAGTCGTTTGGCGTTTTGCTTGAGCTTGCCATTGGTGTAATCTTGGACATTGATGGCCGAGCCAATCTGAATACTCACATCTGTACCCCAATGTGGGTGAGGCTGGCTGTAGTTGATGCTAATGGGTAAAATTTTGACACCCAGTCCTGGGTGGCTAGATTCTGCACTCAAAGCTAGACGAGCAATTCCGGGTTTGAGGGGGTGTAATTTGCCATCTCGAAAAATATTCCCTTCTGGATAAATAACTAACATCTGCCCGTTTTGAATCACTTCTACAGCGTGGCGTAGAGCCGTCACAGCTGGGTTAAGGGTATCAACAGGAAATCCCCCCATCCGACGCACAAACCAACCTTGTAAGCCTTGGCATTCAGTCATCGTCACCATAAATTTTAAGTCTCGACCTGTGACGTAACGACCGGCTGCATAAGCTAACACAAAAGAATCCCAACGCGCCCGATGGGTCGGAGCAAGGATAACAGGGCCAGTTGTGGGGATGTTTTCTTGTCCTGTAACTTGGATGTGGCGAAAAAATGAGGGCAAGAGCAAGTGGTAACCAACAAAATACACCAAGGGACTCAACCAAGGAGAAACCCGTGAAGTACTAACAGCCACCTGCGGATTATTCGGAGTATTTGTTGGTTTGATGTGGCAAGGATCAGACGCACAGAGAAATTCCATCATGACGGTAGCTGCAAATTGTCGGGTAAAATATAGCGGAATCTTGACTTAGTTACACCGTAAATATTCTTTTGTCAGTTGTGTCATAGTAGATGGACAGTTTCACCTCTGTCTGTTATTTTTGCTGAAGTCTTTGAGTAGCAAACCAGCTCTGCAAATGCTGGCGACAGGCTGATTCTAGAATGCCTCCAATCACCTGTAGACGATGATTAGAAGCAGCACTGTCAGGGATATTAATAACAGTACGGATTGCGCCAGTTTTAGTATCGTCCACTCCATAGACAAGCATACCTAAACGTGCTTGCACGATCGCACCAGCACACATTGGGCAAGGTTCTAAAGTTACATACAATGTACACTGATGTAATCGCCAAGTTTGTAAATTTTGCGTTGCTGTTCTCAGTGCGATAATTTCGGCATGAGCTGTGGGGTCTTGGTCGCGCTCTTTACGATTTTCTCCTTCTGCCACTAGATTACCACTATCATCAATAATCACTGCCCCAACCGGCACTTCCCCTGCATCACCAGCTATCTTTGCTAGCTCTAATGCGTAACTCATCCATCTTTTGTGTGTGAGATATTCTGGATTTTCATTCAAGTCACTGCGCTCCCGAATTTAAGATTCAAATTATTTATGAGCAACCAGGTCAGCGACTTCTCAAAGAAATCGCTGACCTGAACTGCTAGATATGTCAGTTAATTCAGTTATCAGTTTCATCTTTTGGGTTCCATAGACTTGATAACTGTTCACTGTTCACTGTTCACTGAATTTAAGCCGCTAGTTGCTCTAAAACAGGGTCAAGCCGACCTTTGGTATCTAATTCATACAGGTCATCGCAACCGCCAATATGTTGATTATTAATAAAAATTTGTGGGACTGTACGCCGTCCATGAGCGCGTTCTGCCATTTTGGCTCTGGCTGCTTCATCACCATCTATTTTGTATTCTGTGAATTGCACACCTTTCCACGCCAGTAACATTTTGGCACGAATACAGTATGGACAAGTTTGCCAAGTATATATTTCTACATTGGCTTTAACTTTTTCTGGATGACGACCTAAAAAATTATTGATTAAATTCAACATAGATTTTGAGATTATTTTCAGATTATTTATGGGGTTGGGAAAAATTATAAAAGAGGGGTTGAGGTTGTGGTTACTACCAGAGGTTGATCTTGCGGAAATCTCTGAGTAGCTAGGCATTTGCCGGAAAATAATGTTTTTTTGTGTCTTGTTTTTACAGTACTTTAGTACTAAAAATTGGTCTTTTGGTATCTAATTATCGGCATTAGTCGCAAAACTTAACACATACGTCAGTAGATACAATTTTCCACAGGTATCCGCCCTTTGGTAGACTTGAAGACTGAAAAGGCTAGATAAAACGACGGAAAGTCAAGCAGTTGAGAGGGCGCTTCTGTGGAAAATACACTTGGATTAGAGATTATTGAGGTAGTAGAGCAAGCCGCGATCGCATCCGCTAAGTGGATGGGTAAAGGCGAAAAGAATACTGCTGACCAAGTAGCAGTAGAAGCAATGCGGGAGCGTATGAACAAGATTTATATGCGCGGTCGGATTGTGATTGGGGAAGGGGAACGTGATGACGCTCCCATGTTGTATATCGGGGAAGAAGTTGGTATCTGTACTCGTGCAGATGCAGCAGATTTCTGCAACCCTGATGAATTACTGGAAATTGATATCGCTGTTGACCCCTGTGAAGGTACAAACTTGGTAGCCTATGGACAACCTGGTTCAATGGCAGTTCTAGCAATTTCAGAAAAAGGTGGCTTATTTGCGGCTCCTGACTTCTACATGAAGAAACTAGCAGCACCTCCAGCCGCTAAAGGTAAAGTAGACATTAACAAATCAGCCACAGAAAACCTGAAGATTCTCGCTGAGTGTCTAGATCGCTCTATTGATGAACTTGTAGTAGTCGTGATGAAACGCGATCGCCACAATGATTTAATCAAAGAAATCCGCGAAGCAGGCGCAAGAGTGCAGCTGATTTCTGATGGTGACGTAGGTGCAGCTATATCTTGTGGTTTCGCTGGTACTAATATCCACGCACTTATGGGTATTGGTGCAGCACCTGAAGGTGTAATTTCCGCAGCTGCCATGCGGGCTTTGGGTGGACACTTCCAAGGTCAATTGATCTACGATCCAGAAGTAGTGAAAACAGGTTTGATTGGAGAAAGCAAGCAAGCTAACCTTGATCGTTTAAAGTCCATGAACATCAATGACCCGGATAAGGTCTATGACGCTCATGAACTAGCATCTGGGGAGACTGTTCTCTTCGCTGCTAGCGGCATCACCTCTGGTAATCTCATGCAAGGTGTACGCTTCTTTCATGGTGGTGCTAGAACTCAAAGCTTGGTTATTTCTAGCCAATCTAAAACTGCTCGTTTTGTGGATACTATTCATATGTTCGAGCAACCCAAGATTGTGCAACTGCACTAGAAATTAGGGACTAGGGACTAGAGACTAGGAACTAGGGGAAGTAGGGAGAAAACGGGCACAATTTTGCCAAAATCTCCCCATCCCCAATCCCCATTACCCCTTATTCCCAGAGGGGGCCCCGAGTTCCCCAATCCCTAATCCCCATCCCCCAATCATTAATAATCCATTACTAATTCACCAAATAAGAAATGAATATTGCAGTGGTGGGGTTAAGCCATAAAACAGCCCCAGTCGAAATTCGGGAAAAGCTGAGTATTCCAGAACCACAAACAGAAAGTGCGATCGCGCAACTTGCCAGCTATCCCCACATTGATGAAGTCGCTATTCTCAGCACTTGTAACCGTCTAGAAATTTACATTGTGGCTGGTGAAACAGATCATGGTGTCCGGGAAGTGACTCAGTTTCTGTCTGAGCATAGCAAATTACCAGCTCATGCTCTCAGACAACACTTATTTGTATTGCTACATGAAGATGCGATCATGCACGTCATGCGGGTGGCGGCGGGATTAGACAGCTTAGTTCTAGGAGAAGGGCAAATTCTGGCTCAGGTGAAAAATACTCACAAACTGGGACAGCAATATAACGGTATAAAAACAATTTTGAATCGATTATTTAAACAAGCACTTACCGCCGGTAAACGAGTGCGTACCGAAACTAGTATTGGTACTGGTGCAGTTTCCATTAGTTCGGCAGCTGTGGAACTGGCACAAATCAAAGCCGATAATTTAGCTGGTTGTCGAGTAGCCATTCTCGGTGCTGGTAAAATGTCTCGGCTGTTGGTACAACATCTCATTTCTAAGGGTGCTACACAAATTAGTATTGTTAATCGCTCTCGTGAACGTGCTGAGGAATTAGCTCGCAATTTTGCTGAACATCCTATCCGCATTCACTTGCTCTCAGAAATGATGACAGTAATTTCCGAAAGTCATCTAGTGTTTACTAGCACCTCTGCAACTGAACCAATCCTAGACCGGACTAAGTTAGAGATGGTTTTAGCACCTAACCAACCTCTGATGTTATTTGATATTTCCGTACCCCGTAACGTCCATACAGACGTGAATGAGCTAACTCATGTGCAAGCGTTCAATGTGGATGATTTGAAGGCGGTTGTTGCTCAAAATTACGAAAGTCGCAGAAAGATGGCGCAAGAAGCTGAACGTCTCTTAGAGGAAGAAGTGGAAGCTTTTGATGTTTGGTGGCGCAGTCTAGAAACTGTCTCCACAATTAGCAGTCTGCGGAATAAAATCGAAACTATCCGCGAACAAGAATTAGAAAAAGCTTTGTCAAGATTAGGTTCGGAGTTTGGCGATAAGCATCAAGAGGTAATTGAGGCTTTGACAAGAGGAATTGTTAATAAAATTTTACATGATCCTATGGTGCAATTGCGAACACAGCAAGATGTCGAAGCTAGAAGACGCTGTATGCAAACCCTACAAGTCTTATTCAACCTAGATGTAGGTGAACAGTTTAGCTAAGACAGTTGAAGGTTTTGCTATTTGATAATTCGTAATTCGTAATTTGTAATTAAAGAGGTTGTTTGAAAAGTAGTTGGCTGTAATTTTAGGCACTTATTGATCCCCTTGAGCCTCCCCTTAAAAAAGGGGGAATATGAATCAAAGTCCCCCTTTTTAAGGGGGATTTAGGGGGATCTAAAAGTATTTGATACATTACTAAGGACTTTTCAAAAATCCTCTAAAGAGGGTACAAGCCCTAACTAATGGTAGCTACGAATTACGCATTGTTTTGACTGTTTCATCGAAAAAGTCGGGGGATTCTGAAGAATTTTACTAAGAGGGTGTTAGAAAAGTTTCAGTAGGTATAAAAATGTCATTCTGACTGGAGCGCAGTGTAAGGAAGAATCTAGGTTTTGTGGCACATACCGAGATGTTTCATTCCGCTACGCTGCATTCAACATGACAAAGAAACAGACTTTTCAAACGTCCTCTTAACGTTATCAATTGCGGTTGCACAGCACAATTCATGACAATGAATTCGATTTTTGCAGCGCACCGATATTGAGCGCTAACTTGTCTCCCAACCAGAGAGCAAAACGAGTATGATCACTAACATCATCACCTGTTAAAGGATGAACAAGAATATTTAAGTCTTCACGGTTAAGCATTAGCCAAGGAATCACTTGAGCAAATTCCTCTGATGAAAATGCAACTTGATACATTGCTTGGGGATGAGGGCCAATGGGTTTTTCATGCCATCTCCCTAGCTGTACATGAAAATTAGCACCTAATGCTTCACGTATGCGGGAAGCGGCATCAAAACTGGTGTTATCGAAGTAAATATGAGCATGAAAACCAGTAATTTTGATAGATTCTTCAGTCATTACTTGCAGCCCCCGTTTGTCGTATAAGTTCCATCATCAAAACATAGGAATCAGAAGATGTATAATCTGATGATAGTGGCTTGATCTTAGTTTTAATATTCTAGCTGCCAGAGTCCTCCTGCTGGTACTATCGGCACTAGTTTACCCTGTGCTGGCTCAATTAGCTTAACTAGTTTTTGCGAAGGACGAAAAAAGAATAGTTGAGATTTGTCTGCCAGAAGAGATTGGAGGTTATTATCTATCTGTGGTGGTTGACTGAGCAATAGTAATCGAGCTTGATCATGAAGTAAATAACTAAGAGAAATTAAATCCCCTAAATTAGTCCCATCATTACCTGCGTCACTGATGATAACTGGAGCAGAAATAGTGTTGATACGTTGAGCTATTTCAGCATTAAAATAACTGGGTATGTTAGTCCACCAAGTATGAGAATAGGCACTAACTGTAGCAGAGGCAATGCTACCTGCAACTAGCACAATCGAAATACCTTGCCATAGGCGTTTTACTTGTATTAACTTAGTTGTTAACAGATAAGCTATGGCTAGTTGTATTCCAGGAAAGCAAGAAATAAGATAGCGACTGACAGCAGAACGTTTTGTGCCTAATAGTAAATCTGGTACAGCTAATATGAGAAAGGGAACAAAAATTGTAGTTAAAATAAATAGCCAAGTAGCGGGATGAGTGCGTCGGTAAAGTTCATAAAGAGCTATAAAAATTAGCAATAAAATTGGTATTCTCCAGATATAAGTCCAGATATTATCAAAGCCAAAATCTAAATCAAAAAATAAAGCTGTAAAACTGAGTATCCAGAGTTTAACTAAGTAAATAATATCTCCACCTTTAGCCCAATTTGTTGTATCTAAAACTCTTTGATAATTGGTTTTGATCACTAATAACCACGGACTATAGAGAATAATTGAGGCAGCGATCGCTAAAATTAACAAGCTCAACTGTTTAATATCAAACTGACTTGGTTTTTCTGTTAATTGTCTCAGCAATACATAAGCTACATGAGCAATCATAGTCAAACCAAAGAAAGGATGACCATACAATCCGACGGTAATTGCTACAGTATATAATCCCCAGTTATACCATTTAAAGGAGCGCAAAGCCCTGAGTAAAATTAGACTACTAGCAATGACGCAGAGTGTGAGAAAACTATACTGTCTGGCAATTTGAGCAAATAAAATATCGAAAGGAGAGATAGCTAAAAGCGCTGTTGCTAGCCAAGCTGTTATCTGTGATGAAAATAGATTTATTGCCAAAGCATACATCAAAGATAATGCCAAAAGGCTGAGGACGACTGCTAATGCACGAGATGCAGCAATGGAACTACCGAAAATCTGCATCCATAAACGAGTCATGAGAAAATACAGTGGTGGATGCTGAGGATCTTCCACTGCTAAAGATTTGATAGTATCTTGGAAGGTGCTTCCGGGTTGAAGACGCTGATATTTTTGTATTGCTTGTGGGGAAAGAATTTGGTTTTTAAAAATTTCTTGGCTAATTTCTTGACCTGTAAAACCAGCTGCGCGAAAAGTAGTATAAACTTCATCATGCCAGTAAAGTTTGTAGTCGAGGTGAAAGCAGCGAAAAAATACACCTACTACCAGCAGCACAACAACAAACAACCTTAACCAACTCGGTGCAAGTTTGAGAGACTGCATAGTAAATCACTAGTATTTTACGTTCAAAATAGAATAATATTGGATGCGATCGCTGATCATTTCAGCAATCTTGCTGAGTATAATTTAGTAAGTATAGAAAGTTGTATATCTGGAGATAGATTTAGTTTTCTGGCAACTCTCCTTTTTTCACTAATTTCCAAACTAAATAATCATCATCTCCATAAACAAGATGCGGTTGTAACTGGTATCTATTAGCTATTTGCTGTCGCCACTGATTCGTAGGATTCAGGAGAAAAATATCAGTAACATCATTGGAAATATTAGGCATACTCTGGTCTGGCATTAATATAAAGCGTACTTTTGAGTTTAAAAGATAGCTTAAAGAAACAACATTGCCGTAATTAGTTTCTGAGAAGTTAGTAATTACTAATGGACGAGGTTTTTGATTAATTAAGCTAGCAATCTGTGGATTACCAGAACTCACACCCTTATTCCACCAAGTTTCTGCTGGATAATATAACCTAGAAGTTGCCAAACCACAAATAATCAGGAATACTAATATAACTTGCCAAATACTGCGACGGGTAATATTTTTATGGTGTATTTGGATAGCTAATAAGTAAGCGACAATTAGCTGTATGCCTAAATAAGAGGGGATTAAATAAGGTTCAGAACCTGGAGGGATACCACCAGAAACTAAAGCTGGCCAGATGAGAGGTAATGCAGGTACGATGATTAATATAATTAAAAACAACCAAACTTGAGATTTAGTTGTCACACATAAATAGTAAATTGCGTATATTAATAAAATCAAAAACAAAGATATGATTAAATAATTGATAGGATTTTCCCAACTAATATTTAAATCCAAAAAAATCCGACTTACTTGCATGAGTAAAAACGGCATTAAAGGTATGAAATTTATATCTTGATTGCTACTACCATCTGATGAGAGAATAAACTGAAAGAAATTAGCCACGGCAATCATCAACCAAGGGACAAAAGCTAAAAAACCGAAAACTGTGGCTAATACATAAGACCTGACAAGTTCAGTTATACGAAATTTAGCTATAAAAATTATATAAACACCATGAGCAACGGCAACAAATGCACTCCACAAACAAATATATAAACTCAATGCTAAAGTAATTACATAAATTCCCCAAGTAGTAAAAGGGTCTGACAGTTGAGTTTTTGTAGATAAATCATGGTTTTCCTTGGTGTTGAGACGAATGGCTCGCAATAAAGCCGCGCTAGCAAGAATAATTGTGACTAACCAAAAAATATATTCTCGTGCTTCTTGGGCGTATATTAGATAAATAGGTGAGTTAGCTGTGAGTGCGATAGCTAAAATAGGTAACGACAACTGCACATCAAATAATTCTCGACAAAGCCAATAAATACTGGGAAATATCAATAAACTAGCAATTGCTGATAAATATCTAATTACCCTCACCGAATTGCCAAAAATTTCTACCCAAAATCTGGCAATAATATAATATAAAGGTGAATGTTCTGGGCTTTCCACCGCCAGAGACATAGTTGTGTCATTAAAACCTTTATCGACGTTAAGATTTTGGAACTTAAGAATACTTTCCTTGTCAATTATCTGACCATTAAATATTTGCGATTTGACTTCAGCTACTGTATACCCAGAAATTCGTAATGATGTGTAAGTTTCCTCTAAAGAATAAACTTTGCTCTCAATATTAAAAAAGCGAAATAATATACAGATTACCAAAAGAAAAATCATTAAAAACCGTAACCAACTCGGCACAAGTTTAAAATGCCGCATAACTCAATTTCTCAATTTATCAAAGTATTTGTAACAAAATATTGTTTATTTTTTCAAGCAATTAGGATAGTACCATCTAGTAAATTCTTGAATATTAGATATTGTTAAAAAATCAATGGTTTTAAATTGGCGATCAATGGCGGGCAAACTACAAATTTTTGCTCCAATATTTAAATATGCTTGTAAAATCTTGGGAATTTCCACATGACATAAATCTGGTAATTCTTGAGATATATCTAGAGAATACTGTGAATGAGGATAGACTAAAATATTTTGATGGATTAAATCATTTTGTTGAAAATAATCATAAGCACAAGCTGCTTCCCAAGAACATTGTGTGAGTAAAGAAGCGCAGCCAAAAAAGTATTTACTACAACTCCAAATCAGATAATTAGCTAAACCTTCCCACAATAATAAAAGTGTTTGAATGCTGCGATATTCTTTAGCAATACAAGCACGTCCCACTTCCACAGATGCTTGTAATACAGCATCAGGAATAGTCCTGAGATTAAATATGTCAGCTGCATCAAAGCCTAACCCTTGAGAAGCCATTTTATAGGTTTGCATTCTATATGTGCCGATAGTTTTGCCACTGAGTTTAGAAATTAACATCAAATGATGACACACGGCATCAAACTCATCTTGATCCATTTGCGTTAATTTAGAGCTAGAAAATCCCAAACCTAATTCTAAGTTAAAAACTTCAAACCGTAAGCGAAAAATAGATTTTAACTCTTCTTTAGTCGCAGCAAGTTTGAGGATATACTTATCAGTCTCCAGAATGGGAAAATCTTTGAGAGTAGAAGGAGGACGAAGTGGGTAATTAATGTGGTGATAAGAAATTTCCATTTGTCTTCCAACTTAAATATGTGAAGATATCCTAACTTTAAGAAGTTACTTACTATACAAAAAGAGTATTTTATGTATAGACGTGTCAAAGTGATATTTACGCAGTTTCTCGCAAAATAATACTCCAAATCAGTTAAGGATATTAAGTGCTTATATTATGTGCTTAATTCACCAAAAAATCTGGCAATAAGATACAGAATTTGCTAAATATCAAATTTGGATAACTATCATTCAATACGGTTCAGTGGAAGATAATTGTAGTCGGGTGGCAAAGCTTAAGTAGTGCATTAGGCATAGCTTGGATTGAACAAAGCAAATCTCAACAATCGCAAGGCTTTTGGCGTTGGGTAACTCTTCGAGAAGGCTACGCCCACGTTCTTCAACTTAACTTATACCAATTTGAATAAAGAATGCGACAGATACACATCCCCAAAACATTGTCCTGTCTGGATTCTTAATTTTGAATTTTGAATTTTGAATTGGTATTACTATGTGTCGCAAATATCTTTATCATACACATAAATTATGTAGAGACGTTGCAATGCAACGTCTCTACATAAAAATCTCTTTCATATTTACTGGAAATTGGTATTAGGAGTTAGACAAGTCTTTTTTGACCTCTCCCTCAACCGCAACGCCAAGAGCGAGTTTAGTAACTTTGACTCAGCACTCAACACTTTCAGATTTTAATTGCGAATTATTTTAAGCTACAGGCACAAACTCAGTTTTGACTGTTGCATAAGCCCAATCTAACCAAGGAAGTAAGGCTTCAATATCTGCGGTTTCAACTGTAGCGCCTCCCCAAATCCGCAGTCCAGGGGGTGCAGCCCGGTAAGGTGCGATGTCGTAGGCTACTTGTTGTTTTTCTAGCAGTTTGGCTAGTTTCTTGGTAAATTTCGCTTGATCTTCTGCACTCAACTCAGTAAAAGCAGCATCGACAATTTTTAAGCAAATGGAAGTGCAAGAACGAGTTTCTGGAGTTTCTGCTAAAAAACCTGCCCAGTTGCTTTGTTTAACCCATTTAGCGATCGCTGATAAATTAGCCTCACTCCGACTAATTAAACCAGCCAATCCTCCAATACTTTCTGCCCAAACCAAAGCATCAAGAGCATCTTCTACACACAACATTGATGGTGTATTGATGGTATCGCCTTTAAAAATGCCCTCAATGAGTTTACCTTTTTGTGACAGACGGAAAATTTTTGGGATCGGCCAAGCTGGTTGATAGGTTTCCAGCCTTTCCACGGCGCGGGGTGAGAGGACGACAACACCATGCTGTGCTTCTCCACCCAATACCTTTTGCCAAGAGTAGGTGAGAACATCAATTTTGTCCCAAGGGATATCCATTGCAAACACAGCAGATGTAGCATCACAGATAGTTAAACCTTGGCGATCGCTCTTAATCCAATCACCATTCGGCACTCTCACGCCAGATGTTGTACCATTCCACAAAAACACTACATCATGGCTAAAATCAACTTCATCCAAATTTGGCAAGCTACCATAAGGTGCTTTCAGTAACCGCACATCCGGTAACTTCAACTCATCTACAACATCTTTGACCCATTCTTGACCAAAACTTTCCCAAGCTAAGATATCTAAAGGTCTTTGTCCTAGTAGCGACCACAACGCCATTTCCACAGCACCAGTATCAGAAGCCGGGACAATACCCAAACGATAATCTGCGGGAATATCCAGAATTTTTTGAGAACGCTCTATGACTTCTGATAGTTTAGCTTTACCATCTTCAGACCGATGAGAACGACCCACACAAGCGTTTTGTAGATGCGACACAGACCAGCCAGGCCGCTTGGCACAGGGGCCAGAGGAGAAACGAGCATTGTTAGGCTTAGTTGTTGGAGGAGCAAGATACTCTGACATGGTTGCAGGAGGTTGCAGGAGGTATAAGTAGTAATAATGTAGATACTAGATTACAGGATAAACGGGGCAAAATTAGTTAATGGTCATTAGTCATTAGTCATTGGTCATTGGTCATTGGTCAATAGTCATTAGTCAATGGTCATTGGTCATTAGTCATTAGACACCTCCAAAATATAATTTAGAGACGTAGCACTGCCACGTCTAAGTGTTTAAATGAGTCATTGGTTATTAGTCAAAATATTTTTGTGATTGTCTCTTGTTGTTGCAGTGTACAGTATTTCTGAGACGCTGTATCTTAACCTGGCAAAAGATGAATGGCAACACTCGCTTACAGATGATTTTGGCTGATACACCTGTTGATCAAGTATTACCTGCGATCGCTAAACTCCATCTCCCTGACTGGTGGTTAGCTGGGGGTGCAGTCCGCAACACCGTTTGGCATTCCATCTTTGGTAACGAGTGTCAGTTATTCATCAAAGATTTTGATATCGCCTTTTTTGATGAAGCGGGAAACCGTTCTCAAGAATTGCTAGCTAAAACCAGCCTCACAGAACAATTTCCCCAGCACCAATTTGATGTGAAAAATCAAGCCAGTTTCGCTCGATGGCGTGCTGGTAAACGTCTCTACACCAGTACAGAAGATGGAATTAAAGATTGGTTACACACGGCTACTGCTGTCGGTGTAAGGTTAGATGCCAATGGAGAATGGGAATTTTTCACCCCTTACGGTTTAGATGATCTATTTGCTGGTACTATCCGACCTACACCAAATCATCTAGATGATCCAGATGCTCACAATAAAGCATCAGGGTTTCTCTCAAAGTGTCCATATCTGCGGTTAGTCGATGGTCAATAGTCATTAGTCAATGGTCATTAGTCAATGGTCAATGGTCATTAGTCATTGGCCAATAGTCAGAACTCTCTCACTCAGCACTCCCTCACTCAGCACTCTCTCACTCTTTAATATATGAATAAAGAGTAGAGCGATCGCTGTTGGGATCGACAATTAAGCACTCACTCTTGCCATTGGCTTTGCTAACAAGCACTACAGTCACACCTTTCTGGGGACAAACTCCCAAACAACCAGTGCTAACCACGCGAAATTCACCCCACAATCCATCAAATTTCAGCTGAGATTTTAACCAATTTAGTAAATCTTCTGATTCTGAAGCACTTCTAGCCGTTCTAGTCGAATGCTCTTGTCCGCACTGGGAACACACAAGTACTAAACCAGATTCCCAGCGAGGAGAGACAGTTGGCAAGGGAGCCACTGATGGCGGGTGAGCATTGATAGTCTGAGGTAAGGGAGATGGGGATGAAAACTTTCTCAAGATACGCTTGATAAATGCTTTTATCCGCTTAATCAGCTTCTTCATTTACGAGTTCCTAGCTATTTTTCTGCCAGTATTGTGTAAATTTCTCGTTTCACCTGTTCTAGTAGTTCCCGGACTCGTTGCATTCGTTCTACATTGCCACTACGCGCAACTTGCATGACTGCAACGGCTAACTCTCCCGCCGCATTCCGCAACTCCATCAACTGCTGGGGTTTACCTTTGACAAAGTTTTTAAAAGCATCCCCAGGGGAATCTAAATCTTCTTGTTGGACACGCCCAGACAAGAGTTTTCTACCCTCATCTGTAATGGTGTAAATCCGTTTACCACCTTCAGCTTGACTCGTCAGATAGCCTCCATCCTCCAACATTTGCAGGGTGGGATAAACCGAGCCGGGACTGAGGCGACGAAAACCACCATAGCGGACTTCCATAGCTTTGATTAAATCATAGCCATGACTGGGATGCTCGGATAACAATTCCAACAACAGGAATTTGATATCACCCCGGCGAGTGCGATATTCCTCTCCCCAACCACGCCCAAACATCTCATCACCCCAGTCTCTACCATGATCTCTACCACGATGCCGACCATGCTGAAAGTGATGATTGAACATTAATCGCTCGTCTGGGCTAACGCCTACCCATGCAGGTGTGAAAAAGCGTGGACGAAAGTGTTTAAACATAAGTAAGTCCTGAATCTATTTCTTCTACTATACGATATATCGTGATATATTACGATATATCGGAATAGAATTTTTGATTCAGGATTTTAGGGTGCAGGTTTTCTGATCCCAGACCCTAATATGACAAGCTCGTAAGAGCTAACTTCACACCTCAAAATACAACTTCATGCCTGCCAAAGACCTTTATCACGATGCTGTAAAAAATGCTTTGATTAAAGATGGATGGCTAATAATTGCTGATCCTTACATAATTAAATATGAAGATGCTGAACTGTATGCTGACTTAGCCGCAGAAAAACCAATCGCAGCACAACGCCAGGGGCAGAAAATTGTTGTAGAAATCAAAAGCTTTGTGGGTAAATCTCAAATGTATGATTTTCACAATGCCCTTGGACAGTACATCGTCTATCGCAACCTCATCCAAGTCAGCGAACCTGAATATAATTTGTACCTAGCAATTGACGACATTGTTTATTTAAACTTTTTTCAACGTCCATCAGTTCAACTCATTACCCGCCAAAATAATCTGCAATTAGTTATCGTAGATATCCAACAGGAGCAAATCGTGCAATGGATACTTTAACCCAATATCGTTATATAGTTCAAGAAACTATTAAAAAATACTATGACTTGGCTAATTCTCAACCCGCCAACACGAAACAAACTAAAATTAGCGATGGTATTCCATCCAGTGTAACTGATGGCGTTTTACCTAACGTAAGCGATCGCCTAATTTTAGACGATCAACGCGATCAATACCTGTGGTTGCGTTGCGGCTGGGATAGTAAAAGACGAGTGCAGCACATTATCTTATACCTCCAGATTCAAAACGGTAAAATCTGGGTGGAAGAAGACAACACCAACTTAGAGATTGTTGATGCTCTGTTAGCAGCAGGTATCCCCAAAACTGATATTATTTTGGGTTTCCATCACCCTAGTAAAAGGGCCTTAACTGAGTTCGCCATTACATAGAAACATCAAGACATTTGTTTGATTATGTCAATCATTTGAGTGCATAATCAGGCTGATACTCAACTAACTCAATTTCATTCCCATCAGGATCATTGACATAAATTCTGTGCTTGGTTTCTGGTGCTGTCATCGTGTAATATTCAATCCCTTGTTTCTCCAGCCATTGTTTCATCGCTTCCCCATCTGCAATCACAAAGCCGACGTGATTAATCCCAATCCCTTCGTAGGGTTGCTGTAAGCGCTTTTGCCCAGCATAATCATTCAAGGATATATAGAATTGATGATTGCCAAAATGTATCCAGCGATCGCCATTATCTGATTTTCCTTGAGCGCGTACATACCAATCAGGAAATAGAGTTTGGTAAAACTGCTGAGTTGCATCAATATCTTGACAAGCAACGTTGAGATGTTCAAAGCGAGTAAAGTTCATAATTCGCTCCTTTTAAGTTGAGATTGTTTATTTAAGTTCTTGTCTTAATCATAGTCGATATGACTATGAGTTGTGTTCGGAATTTTTAAGAGTATTATTTTTGACAGAAGTTCTAGATTAAGTACCACTGATTTTATTTGGTATAAATATTTGTATTTATGTGAATATTTATACATGATTTCACATACTAAAATATATTCTCGCCTAAGATTTATTTAAGTTCTGAAATTCAGAATACTGCATAAAATCACAACATTAAACAAATAAATCAATTAAGACATTCGCGCTTGGTTACTTACTAAGTGACAATAGCATTTGTCAAAATAGAAAAAGGGAAGTTATTAATGATGAAATTCCAAAAAATTGCTTGTGCTTTAACTCTTGCTAGCACCTTAATCACAGGTATGACATTTAAGGCTAATGCTGAACAACCCCTGGGAGTAATTACCCGTCAGAGTGAAGTTGCGCCGGAAGGAAGCGCGCGTGAGATTAAAGGAGTGTTTCTTCTAGAAAATGTGACGAAATATCCCTTAATAATTGAACTACCATCAATCAAAAACGAGTCATACGCATTTAGTTTAGGAGAAGGTAGAATCTTGCTAAAGCCTGGCGAGTCAAGAACTGTAACTTATACTGGAGGGATTTTTCAAGATGGCAAGTGGCAAATTAACTTTGATTTAAACCTCCGCAGTGAACAGGGAATACTCGCTGGTCGGCATACTGTAGATATTTACTTTTTAGTAGAAAATGGTAAATATCAAGCATCCACTTATGAAAAACTATTTTTAGTTCCAGATGAAAGAGATTCAGTCTTGGGAGATTCATTTTCTGTTAACAAAGATGATGGTTCCATACCTCGCGCTCCTGTAGGTAATATTAGAAGGCCAGCAATGAAAGAATTGCTGAATATGGAGCGAGAAACAATTTTCAAAATTCCCACAGAATCATCAGGTGGCAAAGAAAGTCCAAATATTATTAAAGTTAAGCCGGATCTTATCCGACGGACTATTCGCAAACCAGTTTTAAGGGACTTCCCTCAACCAAAATCTCAGAAGTTAAATAAAACCTTGCTAGCAGCAGGAACTGTCCAAGCAAATGGGGTATTTTCTTGGAGAGGCATGGACAATTTATTACATCCTGCCTTTGGTTGGCGTGTACGCGCCTGGAGACAACAGGGTGGTAGCTGGGTAAACGTAGCAGAAGATTGGATTGAGGCTAACGGTACATGGAATCTGTCATTTCCTCAAGAAGCAGGAAAAGTCAAGTTTCAGTATGTAGCCTTTAACCGCTTTTTTACACCGCAAACTTCTGCTGGAGATACCTATCGCTGGGTAGGGCCAGAAAGAAATAGTGTCAGCTTAAGTCATAACGAAGGCAGTTGGATAGCAAATACTTCCACTGGTGCAGTCCGGGGTTTAGGTGAAATTTATGATGAAGGGATGAACCTCTGGTCTAAACTTTACTGGGATGGAGGGATTAATCCATTAAGGAAAGATTCGATTAAAGTGGTTTTCCCCAATACAGCCTATGATTGCGGCAATGGTAGTGGAGTGCCTTGGAGTTGTGCTAACACTGGTGGGAATATTTGGTTAATTCCATCTCACGCTAGCCGCAACGGGGTGATGCAACATGAACTGTCTCACCAAATTAACTATGAGTACTGGAACAATAACAGACCTCCCGGTTCTGGTGGTAGCCATACTCTAGGTGACTGTTATACCCCTGGTTTAGCGATGATGGAAGGCTTTGCTAATTTTATGGTGTTCTGGACACAATCTGACCGTGGTGCATCTCCTGATGGTGGCTTTGATTTTGCTGTAGAAAATCCTACTTTTGCTTGTCAAAATCCCATTAATCGGAACGAGTCATGGGTAGCAGCAACATTCTGGGATTTACACGATACCCGCGCTGATGGACAAGATAATTTGTGGTTTGTTCACCCCGGTGCGGTTCCAGGGATTTATTTAAGAACTGGGATGAAATCTGGTATGGCAGATTTTGCCACTATCTACCGCAATGCGGCGAATGCTGAACATCGCACAATTATCGATAATATTGCTCGTCAGGACTTTATTATTCCTTAGTTGATACTTCTATGCCCACATCAATACACATCTGGTGAAAATGAATGTAGAGACGTTGCAGTGCAACGTCTCTACAAGCATTTCGGGCAACGCAGAATTAATTTCTACCAGATGTCTAATATGCCTCTTGCATGAATCCGGTTAACCCGTAATACCTAATTTTTGGTTACTGTGATTGAACCTGACATAACTCATTGTTAGCGATAATGGTTGCACTTTTATGCCAATAGTTTGGCTGTTCCTTGCTATCTATCCGAGAGCAAAAGAAAGTATACTCAGTCATCTGTACATTTATTAATTGTCTACATGACATATTGATACTGATGTAGTTGTAGAAAATTAGTCCTCTAGAAGACAGAAATGCTTGTTCTCACATACTTTGTAGTAATTCTTACTTGTGTTGCGGTTTTATTCTACTTGTTAATATCTTATCAGCAAACACAAAGAGCGTTAATTTGGTGGAATAGTAGGCAATGGCTGAGAATGTATCAAGCTGGTGAAACAATTCAAAATGGTTTGCTGCAAGAGTCATTTGTTATCCGCAGACATTTAGAAATATCATCTATAAATCCCGCTTTCTCTCAACCAGAGCAAGACCAATATTTCTTGGCAACTATCGAAAAGTTTCATCATTCTTTAAAGGAACTAAGTGACTATTTATCTCCTCCACACATTGATAATAGTCTACCGCTAGCAATTTGGTATTTATTAACTAAATGGGAATCACGCCTTCCTGGATTAAAATTGCAAATAGAATTGCCTACGGAATGGCATCAGGAATTACCTTCTACCAATCGTTTAATTTTGATGATACTAGAAGAGTTTTTGCAAATTACTTTAGCAACAATTCCCAATACCCTATCTATATTTATTAGCTTAAGACCACGAAAAAACTTTAGTGAAATTATGGTTCGATTGACTGATTCAAATATACAAAATAAAACTTATAAATCAAACTTTCTAGAGTTAGACTATCTGCGATATACATTTAATTTTTTAATATTTGGAGAATGCTTGTATCAGCACAACAATAATACTGAAACTTGGTATTTCCGTTGGCAACATTTACGGACAGATATGAACATATAGAACTAATATTTGATTTCCGAATTAAAAGACATGGATGTGGTGGGAAATGCCCACCCTACAAATACTATCGCTAGAACTCTATTGCTTGAATACGCAAATCAATTCACTAATCAAAATGGATGCCTATATATGTATCAATGTGTAGAAAAGCCAAACAAACAGAAAATTTTGGTGATTGATGATCACGAATCAGTTTTATATGCAACTGTCAATGTATTAAAGCAGCATTATCCAGAAGCTGATATTTTCCAAGCACAAACCATTAAATCAGCACTCAATCAAGCTGAAAGTATCAAGTTTGATTTAATTATATTTGATTTATCTATGCCAGCAAACGTTGGGGAAACTGCTCAAACTGAGAATGGTATTCAGTTAATTAAGACCTTGATGCGTCAATATCCAACTCTCAATATTGTGATTCAAACCGCAACTCCTCGTGCTTTAATCCGACTCAAAGCAGCAATTAGTAATCATGAAGGAGGTTTTACAGTTGCAGATAAAGGCTTGCCAATGAATGAGATGTTAACTAAAGTTGATTGGGCGCTGAGAGGTGTTAATTATACTCCTAAAGAAATGCGTTCTGGCTTGGAATTAAAACCAGAATGGATCAAAGTTATACAAATGGCATTTAAAGAAGGATTACATGATATTCCTATTGGACAGCGACTGAATGTTGCTGAACGAACAGTTCGCCACTATTGGACTAAAATTTACGATGTGTTAGGAGTTTACCCAGATAAGAGCAAGAATCTCCGCATTCAAGCTGAAATTCGCGCAAGAGAAGAAGGGTTAATTGATTAGTCAGATTAATAGTAGGGTGTGTTATGGACTTTAGTCCTAACGCACCTAAGATTTTTGATGATGCGTTAGCCCACCGATGAAATATTTAGGAAAGTATTAACTAATAAAAATGTAAAATCTCTAAAAATTTTATGATTTCTCGATTTTGGAGAAAAATTAATTTAGAAAACAAAACTTTCTATTTAGGACTAATACCAGGATTTTCGGCAATTCTGTTTATAATAATATTGCGATTGTTGGGGACATTGCAATTTCTAGAATGGTCTTTGTTTGATAAGCTTATGTACCTGCGTCCCCAAGAAAAATTAGATGAAAGAATTTTGATTATAGGGATTAATGAGAAGGATATAAAGCAGATTAAATCATATCCAATTCCTGATAGAGATATTGCTAAACTATTAAAGCTATTAAAAAGTTATCAACCCGTTGTCATTGGACTAGATATTATCAGAGACTTACCACAAGAACCAGGACATAAGGAAATTGTGGAAATTTTTCAAACAACTAAAAACTTAATTGGTATTGAGAAAGCTATAGGTGATACCAAGGGTGAATTTTTTCATGCTCCACCTAATTTACCTGATAAGCAAATAGGATTTGCTGATGCTTTAATTGACACAGATGGCAAGCAAAGACGTAGCCTTTTAATGGCACTAAACAACGATAAAAAATGGCGATTTTCTTTTCCTTTGAAGTTGACAGAGTGTTATTTAAAAACAAAAAATATTTTTTTAGAAAATGTAGAAAATGACGAGTATGGAATCAAGTTTAATTCAACTATTATACCTCGATTTCAGCCCAACTCAGGTGGATATATTCGAGCCGATGCTAACAGTAGCCAAATATTAATTAATGTGCGCGATCGCCAAAAACCTTTTCACAGAGTTTCCCTCACAGAAATTCAAAGCGGCCAGGTCAATCCTGATTGGATTCGTGGCAAAATAGTCATGATTGGGATGACTAGTTCCAGCGCTAAAGATTATGCAACTTCATCAGCAATTAATAGCAAAAATCCAGCCCTAATTCATGGTGTGGAAATCCAAGCTCATGTAGTGAGTCAATTAGTTAGTGCAGTATTAGATCAGCGCTCAATGATTAATGTTTGGGCTGATGGCTGGGAATATTTATGGATTATTACTTGGGGGGTTTTAGGATTAGTTTTAGGGCGTGTCATTTACAATCCCTGGAAGCTGCTGTTTGGGATGGCGATCGCTATTTTTTGTCTAGTGATAATCTGTTATGGATTAATTATTATTGGTTGGTGGATTCCCCTTGTCCCAGCATTTTTAACTTTAGTCTTGAATGGTATAGGTTTAGCAGCTTTTTATCGATACAATGAAGCCTTAAATCGCATTCAAGACCGACAGCTAATTATCGACCAAACCTTCGATGCTATCCATAGTCATCCCTTGCAAACATTAAACATCATTTTGCGAGAAGTGCAAAGCGATGAAAGCTTATCACCTCCAGAATTTGTATCTAAACTTCAGCAACTCAATCAAGAATTACGCGATGTTTATGATTTAGTCAGACAAGAGGCTGTAATTGACGTAGATAGTTTTTATTTACAACAAGAGCAAAGACTAGATTTATCTCAACCTTTGGATGAAATTCTCTTTGAAGTCTACAACGAGATTGTAGAACGAGATTATACATACTTTCAAAATATCAAATATAAAGTACTCAAATTTGAACCACTTGATGAACGCCATTTAACTACAGAACAAAAACGAAGTCTCTGCCGTTTTTTAGAAGAAGCATTGCGTAATGTCAGAAAATATGCTCATGGAACTACTCGTCTTGAGGTAATTTGTACTCAAGAAGAGGGGAAAAATGTCATTCGAGTCGCAGATAACGGTTTAAAGATTGAGGCGATGGCAGATTTATCTCCACATTCAGGGATGGGAACCAAGCTAGCTAAAAATTTAGCCAAACAGTTACATGGTGAATTTAAGCGCTATCCTAATTCACCAAAAGGCATGGTTTGTCAACTCACCTGGACTGCAAAAAAATTCTCGTTGTGGCGATTTTAGCTCCCCGACTTCTTTAGTAATTTCTAACATTTTTTTCTACCTCTGTGCGATTAGCTTAAGCCTTGAGTGCTTCTAACCATGAGTGCAAATTAGCCATACTGGTAAAATCCAGCAATGCTTCGCCCAGATTTTCTAATTGCTCTAAAGATAGAGTTTCCACCTGCTCACGCACCTGTTGCGGTAATTCTCCTACTCGTCGAGTTAGTTGGCGAAGAATGAGCGATTTTTCTCTTTGTTCTGCCTCTTCCTTAATTTCTCTGTAAACTCGTGTTTCTTGGAGTGTAATACCTAACATTTTTTCTACCTCTGCGCGGCTAAGGTGTTCAAACTTGTACACCATGATTGTAGTAATTAATTCAATTATGGCGCGATTTGTAGTTGCAGTCTGTTCAATAGCAGAACGTTCTAGTAAATATCTAGCTTCCTGTGGTGCTAGTTGCTCATTTACCGTTGTCAACACCATTAAAGCTACCCACATAGGTAAGGCGCGAATATCTCCTAACTCATTCAAATATATCCGATGCACTTGTTCGCTAGAAAGAAATGCTCGGTGAGGATAAAGATCACTTTGTTCCAGACTACGTGATGGGTAAATAATGACTATTTGCCAATCACTAAACCTATCCCGGTAGCGATAGAAATATAACCAAGATTCGGCAAATACTCGCTCATACAGTCTTTCATCCTTGTAAAACTGCACTTCACAGAAATACACTGTCCCCGGATTTCCGGTTTCTGGTGGGAGAAACACGCCATCAATCTCAAATTTTGGTTCTTTGACAGCTACTGAATCAAATTTATATTCATACGCATTTGTCGGTGGATTTGTCAATAGTTCAAATAGCAGTGTGGGTGATTGTTGAAACAGTTTGTAAAATATGGAATCTCGACGCATGAGATATGTTACTACACGAGCAATGATGAAGGCGATCGCGTACTCCTGTTGATTAGCTTAAGCCCTCAGTAACCATACTGCTAAAATCCAGCAATGCTTCGCCCAGATTTTCTAATTGCTCACGCAAAAGTAGTAGGGTGTGTGACGCTCCGATCAGATTTTAAAGAAGCAATGAGACTTATAGCGTCACGCACCAACTAAGTAGTAACGCATCACTAATCCTCATTCCTCTCCTCGCAGCAACCGTTCTCGATGCTCATCTCCTTCCCGTCGAGTCCCCGAAACCCATTCCTGAGCATCCTCACCCAATAGCGGATAGGGAGCCATACCCTTCAAATCGTTCCATTTGCGTTTTGGTTGCGCTTGAGTGATATGTTTCTTCACACGTTCCACCAAATGCCCCATCACTGTCAATTGCTCTTCTGGAGTCAGTTCTTCAATCTCGCTTAAAATTTTTTCAAGTGAGGGACTCATTAACTTAACCGTTGTCAACTGCTACAAATTTTAGCGTCTTTACTCCTGTAATGGGCTGTGGAAGGAGGGGATCTATACACAGCAATTTTCCATCTTCAACCCAATACAAATAACCGCTCACTATATTTTGCGCCAAAATGCAACCAAGATGGCACAAAGGTGCAATCAAATTGGCAGAAATGGCTAACAAATCCTCATGTCAATTATTTATTGTGTTAATCAAACGCAGTTGTGATGAAATTTACAAGTCATTGCATCATTCATCAATTCATATCTGAAACATCTACAAACCCAAAAAGGAGAATACAAATATGGCTATTTTTTTACTGAACGATAACTTTAATTCTGAAAACAACGGTGTTTGGAAATATAACTATACTAATTTAGCTAATTGGACTATTACCGATGGTAGTCTTGATTTAGTTGGTAATGGCAAGGATGATTATTTACCGAGAAATGGTTTGTATTTAGATTTAGACGGTAGTACCAATAATGCTAGTCGCCTAGAATCTAAAACAATATTTAACTTTAATACAGGAGATAAAGTTACTCTCAGTTTTTCCCTAGCAGGTTCTCAACGAGGAGATACTAATTCTGTTGCTGTATCTGTTGGAAATCTGTTTAGTGAAACTTTTATCCTCAGCAGTTCTCAACCATTCACTAAGTTTACCCGTAGCTTTACAATTACTTCAGCAGCAAATGGAAAGTTGATTTTTGACCATGCTGGTGGAGATACTTACGGACTGCTGCTGGACAATGTAGAGTTAATTAGAACGGCCAGTAATAGCCTCGAAATAGCCAATTCTCAAACAGAATTTTCAGCTATTCAAGGACAAAATAACTGGTATTACGGTTACTATAACGGGCCATTTAATAGTTCTGATTTCCAATTGATGACCCAGTTTATCGATTCTTCTACTTGGTTCGTTCAAGAAGGAACTTATTGGACAAATCTAAGAGCAATAAGTGGTCATCCTAATGGAAAAACAACAGGTGGAGGTCGGCTACCTGTTGAGCAATGGGCAGTTCGACGTTGGGTAAGTGAAATTGACGGTACTGTTGATATTTCTGGAGATTTAAAATCTCTTAGCAGCAGCTATGGCATTGTTGGACGAATTTTCGTTGACGGGGTAGAAACTTGGTCACAAATTCTAGATGGAGGACAAGGCATTAATTATAAAGTTAGAGTTGCCGTAAATAAGGGGTCATTTGTTGATTTTGCTCTCGATCCTAGAGATAGTAATGATTTGTATGATACATCGGAATTTACAGCTACAATTTACAGTAACACTTCGCCAAATAACGGAACCTTAGTTTTTAGTTCTCCTCAATTTAGTGTCCGAGAAGATGGAACCCCTATCGCAGCTGTAACTGTCACTCGCACCAATGGTAATGATGGGGCTGTGAGTGCCAAAATCAACTTAAAAGATGGCACAGCTAAAGCACCAAGCGACTACAACAACACAGCAATTACTGTTAATTTTGCCGATGGGGAAACCAGCAAAACCGTTACCATTCCTATTGTCAATGACATCATAGATGAATCTAATGAAACCATCACACTTACTTTAAGTAATCCCACAGGTGGCGCAACCTTGGGTACAGTCTCTAATGCAACAGTTAGTATTATCGATGACGACCCTCAACCTATAATCAAACTCAGCGCTAATCAAACCATTGTCGAAGGTTTAACTAATCCTCAAAACGCTGGTTACACCATCAGTTTATCAAATCCCAGTAGCCAAACTATCACAGTCCAATACACTACGGCTAATGGTACGGCTACAGCAGGTTCAGACTACACCGCCACAACTGGAACTCTGACTTTCAACCCAGGAGATACGAGTAAGGTCATCAATATCCCCATTCTCAATGATTCAGTCAACGAAGTTGATGAAACCTTTACTCTGAAGCTGACTTCTCCTACCAATGCGACTCTGGGGACAACCAATACAGTCACGACAACTATCACCGATACTCTGAGTACTGCGGTTACTACTACGTTACCCACTAATGTGGAAAACCTCACTCTTACAGGCACAGCAGCCATCAGTGGGACAGGGAATGCAGGTAATAACATCCTCAAAGGTAATAGTGCTAATAACACTCTTGCTGGTGGTGATGGCAATGATACTTATGCCTACGTAGCTAATACCACCTTGGGAACTGACACAATTACAGAAACTACCACAGGCGGTATCGATACGATTAACTTTACTGGTAGCACTGTGGGTGTGAAGGTGAATTTGGGTGTGACGACATCGCAAACGGTGAATAGCAATCTCAAATTGATTCTCTCTGCCAATAATGTCATCGAAAACGCTACGGGTGGTGCAGGAAATGACCGTCTGACTGGTAATTCGTTGAATAATATCCTCAGTGGTGGTAGTGGTAATGACCAAATCCAAGGTTTAGCTGGAGATGATACTCTCTTTGGCGGTGCGGGTGATGATATTCTCACTGGCGGTGCTGGTAGGGATAGGTATCTGTTCCAAGGTGGTGGAGTCAGCACTTTAGGTGTTGATTACATTAGCGACTTTGCTGTAGGACAAGATTTGATTGTGTTGAGTAAGGCTAGTTTCACAGCTGTGATTAATGGTGTGGGACAAGCTTTATCTGATTTTGCTGTTGTCAGTGATGATGAGTTTGTCAATGCCAGCAATGCCCGGATTGTGTTTAGCCAAGGTAGTGGTAGTGTGTTCTACAATCAGGATAGTAATGTTTTGGGTACGGGAACTGTGTTTGAGTTTGCCCGTTTGGGTAATCCTGATATTACTTTGAGTGCTAGTGATTTTAGTTTGATTGCCTAGATATACACAGAACCCCGACTTTTTAAAAAGTTGGGGTTCTTGTTTTTTAGAAAAAAATCCACATTTTTAAACTATTATCTTATTATACTGTATAGCAATTTTCAGTTACACGATAGGTACACTCTAAATTCTAGTCTCTAGCCTCTGATCTCAATGAGATGTACCTAACTCAAACGAGAAACGCTATGAGCGAATTATTCAAACCCCAAATCTGTATTAAGATGAGGGTAGCTGTGTTGTAACGCTATGGCTCGTGATTTATTCCACAATATTGTGAAGTCTGCATTACAAAAAGATGGCTGGATCGTCACAGATGATCCGCTAAATATTCGATGTGGTGGAGTTGATGTTCAGATTGATCTGGGTGCGGAGCAACTTATATCTGCCCAGAAAGCAGGAGAAAAAATAGCAGTTGAAATTAAAAATTTTGTCAGTGCCTCAAAGATTTCAGAATTTCATATGGCACTAGGACAGTTCATTAATTATCGTACTGCTTTACGGGCTGAAGAGCCAAATAGAACCTTATATTTAGCAGTACCATTAGTAATTTATAACGACTTCTTCAACTTACCTTTTATTCAAACTGTAGTCATTGAAAACTCTTTAAAGCTAATTATCTATAACGTTGAGACGGAGGAAATAGAAAGATGGATAAATTAAATGAATATCGGATAAAAGTCAAGCACTTATTAACTAAATATCTCCAGTATAAACCCAGTTATGGCGATGTCGAAGTTGAACAGATTTTTGATAATGAACATGATCATTATCAAATTCTTAGTGTTGGATGGAATAATCAAAAAAGAATTTATGGGCCGATAGTTCATCTCGATATCAAGAATGAGAAAATTTGGATTCAGCAAAATACAACTGAAGCTGATATTGCTTTAGAATTGATGGAAATGGGTGTGCCTAAACAAGATATTGTTATTGGTTTTCATACACCAAAAATGCGCTATTTATCGGGGTTTGGGGTAGGATAAAGTTTTAAATAATACTAATTGTATAAATTTTAAATATACATAACTTCAAGTTTTCTACTCTTGATTACCTCAACTATCTCCGGTATCTTGATTTTACCCCAGTCTGTGCGATCGCCTACTAATATCATTTCACGTTAATCATGATACACATAAATTATGTAGAGACGTTGCAATGCAACGTCTCTACTAATTTTATTAATATATTATTGAGCAGGTTTAGCCATATCCCCAACTTTGAATTTTCCCCCGGTAGTAATTTTGCCCACGCTAGATGTAGCATCCACATCAACTAGTTCAATCATGCCTATTGACTGGGTAATACTGCGAATTACTCTACCATTTGTGGGGTCTTTTACTTGTTTCGTCACTCTTTCTATTGATAGCTTCATCCCAACTCGATAGCCATCAGATTTGCCTTTGTTTAAAATTACAGTATTGCCAGTGATATCAGCTATAGCTGCATTAACACTAGGTAAAGGTTTTGGTAAGGCTGCTAAATTGGCTGATTTGGTATTCAATTCAGCAACTACTTGATCGATGGCTTTTTCAGTTGCTTTAGTGATTAATTTGCCTTCATTACTAGTAGCAGAACCGCCACCAATACCAAATACGCTGACTTGAGTATCTGACTGACTATCATTACCATTACCTTCAGCTACAAATAATATTTCGGCTGTATTTGTATTCACTACTCGAATATTTAATTTGACGAAAGCATCGGTATCAGTGGTTGCTGCACCGAATCCAAATAAGCCGCCTCCAGATTGTCGTTGCTGAATGTCAAACTGTGTAACTGAGCCAATGATTACTGCTTCTACACCTAAAATTCTGCCAATTTGGGCTGCTGTACTAGCATCGACTCTTCCAGAGTTACCTAAATTTTGTTCTCTTAGAATAGCATCTATTTGACTGCGTTCAATGACAACAAAATTACCGTTTTTGACTAACTTATTGACTAGAATATCGCTGACACCCTTACTTCCTCCTGAAAAAACTGATAATAAGCTAGGATTGCTAACACTGCTAAAATCAAAATCGAGAACGGCAACTCTCGGTTTTTCTCTAGTTGCTGATGCGGAATTATTCTGTTGAGCTATTTGGAAAATCTGTGTTTCTTGGGCATTAGCTGATTGTACCGCAAACAATCCTGAATTTATGATTAAATAGGAAGCGATCGCTGGCACATATAAGCCCAATTTGAGATATTTGTTTTGATATAAATTATTTTGATTCATCTGTTTATCCTCTAGGCGAAAAATTGAAAAGTTAAACTACCCGCATTTTTTAAGAAATCGGGGATCTTGCTTGCCATAGCACTCAAGAAAATTTATTTCCAATGACAGATGTATATTAGAATTTATGTGAATTAAGTATTTTGCACCTTTCTGCCAAAATGTTGGCATCTTTCAGCATTTTTTCGCCAAGCATTAGCTATGAGTCAGAATTTCTTTACACTAAGACAATATTTAACTAGCAAACTGCTGTTTAGTTGCACTCTCATACTATATTTAATCCTCACAACTACAGCTATAGCTAAATACACACCCCCGAAAAATCCCTCTAATCCCACAACTCCTACTGGTTCCAATGGGAGCAGAGGTAATGGATGTCAAGGAGATGCAAAGACAAGCCTAACAGCCCTTGCACCGCTTACTTATATTGGACAAACGGTGTCTTTACAACCGACATTTGTTTGGTTTGTCCCAGATTCTCAAAGTCGAAAAATTGAATTTACTATTTATAAGTATGTGAATGGTAAGTTCGAGAAGATTGACACAATCCTGATGCAAAGTTCGCCGGGAATTATGACATATTCACTTGCTAATACTAAAACTAGTTTATCAGTGGGAGAAAAGTATTTATGGCAAGTTGCTTTATTATGTAACCTTAACCATCCTTCCAAAAATTTAATTGCTAGAGCTGAAATTGAAGTGGTGACAATAGCACCTAGTTTGAAGAATGCACTTGCTCGGACAAAGGAGTTTTTGCAACGTTCAGATTTATATGCTGAAAAAGGATTATGGTATGATGCAATGGCGGAAATACTAAATAATTCTGTTAATAAAGCATCAATTTTCCAGCTATTAGTAGAACTCAAAAATTTAGAACTAGACGAGATTAGCAAAATTTCCGAACCTGCGCGTAAGAAAAGTTTGCAACAACAAGTTTTGCGACTGCAAGAAATTATAGCGACTGAACAATTAAATCTTAAGTAGGGGAAGCAAAAAGTGGTGTGGATGTTCCTCCCACTTTAGAGGACGTTTGAAAAGTCTGTTTCTTTGTCATGTTGAATGCAGCGTAGCGGAATGAAACATCTCGGTATGTGCCACAAAACCTAGATTCTTCCTGACGCTCCGCTCCAGTCAGAATGACATTTTTATACCTACTGAAACTTTTCAAACACCCTCTTATTGCCGTTGTATTATGGCGTAGTGCAATGCACCGTGTTATCCGGTGGTGCGTTAGGCGCTCAAAGTATCTTTTTCGAGGCAATTCATTCTCAAATGTGCGCCCCTAACAAACCCTACATTAATTAGATATCTTGTTGATCAAGTTGGTGCAACCTGCTCGAAGGGCTGATGATTTATAATTGCTATATTTATAGCAGAGCTACTAAAAAATTCAAAGCTTATGACAGAAAGTAATATTAAGCAGCAAATTTTAGAACATCTGGAAATATTACCTCCAGAACAGGTAAAATGTCTTGTCTTAACGTGGCTTATTGATACATCTGCTTCCTTAGAAGATTTTGAATGGTTACTGACAAATCAATCTATTCAAACGACAACAGAATCATTGGAGTATGGTGAGATAGATGCAGGATTAAATTTTCAACCTCTGACTGAAGCGCAAATGGTTCAGCAGAGTCAATCTGCTCTGGAAGCTTATCTTCGCACAGGTTCAGGAATACCCCATGAACGTGTGCGTGAATGGGCAGATAATTTAGGAACTAATCAAGAGCGTCCATGTACCAGATAGTTTGGACAGAAGCTGCAATTGATGACTTAAATCGTCATCACAATTTTATCAAAGTTAATAATGATGATGCAGCAAGACGCGCAGTACAAGCAATTGTCTCTTCAGGTGAGAGTCTACAACAAAATCCTCATCGAGGCGCAATTGTAGACGAGATAGGAGGATTGCGAAAACTTTTAGTTTCTTTTGGTAAATACGGCTTTATTATTCACTACGTTATTCTGGAAGATGATGTTGTGATATTACACATTTATCACGGACGAGAGAATCGACCTCGCTAAAAAATTCAAAGCTTATGACAGTAAATCTTAAGTAGAGAAAGCAAAAAGTGGTATGGATGTTCCTCCCACTTTATTGCCGTTGTGTTGTAGCGTAGCGCAACGCACCATGTTATCCGGTGGTGCGTTAGGCGCTCAAAGTATCTTTTTCGAGGCAAATTATTCCCAAATGTGCGCCTAACACACCCTACATTCTAAATAGTTTCTTTACAGCCAATTACCAATTAAAATTAAAGGCGACCAATAAGCAGGGTGAGCAAGTTGTCCTGTTGTTGTTTTTCCGGTAATCATTTCTATTTGAGCAGATTGTAAAGCTTCCGCTTTACTCATGGTAGGATTATTTAACAATTTGTTGTAGAAACTAATAGCAATTTGTGCTGTGGAATTATCTTGAATTGCCCACAGGGAGGCTAAGGTGCTTTTTGCTCCTGCTTGGACTGCAACACCTGCTAATCCTAATGCAGAACGCTCATCCCCTACGGCTGTTTGACAAGCAGTTAAAGTTAACAATTCTAATGACTGATTGCTGTGAGTAATTTTCCGAATTTGCTGTTCTAATTGGTTGAAAGAAAGTGTTTGATTATTGCCTGTGGTTGTGTCTTTTTTACCTGTAATAATAAACGTATCTTCTGGTTCAGTCCCAAATTCGCCATGTGTGGCGATGTGGATAATTGGGTAGGCTTGTTGCTCTAGTTCTTTATTTAGGCGATCGCTGGTAAAATTATCATCAAGTAGTTTCTTCCCTGGAATCGTCGCCAGCACGCCATCTATTTCTGTCTGCACCTCAGAAAGTGGTTGATATATCTTACGATTAATAGTGGCATTGACAGTTAAACCCAATGCCAACATCCGCAAGTTTCGGCGATTTGCAAGATTGCTATCAATCAGATTTAAACTGGGAATTGTGGCAACAGCATACTTTTGAATCAGAAATTGTTCTCCATCATAAAGTGCAGCCATCGGTACACTTCGCAATATGCCATCTTGGATAAATACCAAAGTTTTGATGTTAAATTTCTGGAGTTCTGTAGTGAAAGGCTGAATCAGCCAATCATACATTTGTTTGGCTAGTCTGGTGTCATATCCGCCAATGTCATTGTAGTAAGTTTCTAAGCTTCTGCGAAAGTCGTTAATTGTGTTGATAAAATCTTGGCGGTTGATAGCAATTGAGCTTGATTTATTTTCACCACCTGGAAGAGTTAAAATGACTGCAATTTTATCTTCTAAGATAATAGTATTTAAAAAAGCTGTTTTTGGATCACCTTTTGCTTGTATGCTGGTTTGGGCAAAGGGCGCAATAATACAATCATCACCAAAATAATTCTGTAATTCTGCAAGTTTTAGGGAATCCATTGTGGTGAGAATAGAACTTAGATTATTCTTGCTATCTTGAGAAACTAGGGATTTATTGGCAGTTTCTCTTGGTTCTGCTAAACTCAATCTCAATGCTACTAAATCACGATAAATCGGCTCAATTGTATCTCGGAAATCAAATTGAATATCTCGATTTGCTGTTAAGATATCACGACGAATCGTATCTAAAGTATTAGTTGCTCGTTCATAAGCAGAAATCGCTGCATCTATTTTTCCCTGAGCTTTAAAAATGCGTCCAGTTTGCCATTCCCACAAATACAAACTATCCTGTGCTTTTAAGCCTTGTTCAGCAGCTAATCTGGCTTTATTGGTAATTTCCAGAGCTTTTGCATATTCTTGACGACATTCATATATATGTCCTAATTCCCCTAAAGCAAAGGATTCTGCCCGAAAATCACTGATTTTTTCAGCTATGGTGGCGGCTTGATTCAGTAAAACTGTTGCTTTTACTGATGTTTCAGGTTCAAGACAGCTAAGTCTCGATGTGGTTTCAGTGGTGATAGGTTGGAGTAAATGCACTAAGTTGATAGCTGCATACACACTTCCACGATTTTGTGGTAAACGTTCTAATAAGCTAATTGCTTGTTGTAAGCTGTTGGTAGCCTTAGTTGTCTCCTGATTACGGTAATATAGGGGGATGATTCGTAAATGCGATCGCATCTCTCCCACAACATCGTTTTGACTGCTGGCTAGCTTTAAACTTGCTTGCAGATATTCTAAAGCCTTGGTATCCGCTTGTTTCCCTTCATCCAGAAGTTTTTGCGGTTCGTCTCCCCGTTGTGTTGCTGAATCTGCTTGTCGATATTTAACTAAAGCTTGGCTAATGTGAGCATTACCTAAACTATAGAAAACTGAACCACGCAAGGCAGGTATATTAAGTTTATTAGCAATGGCTAGACTTTTTTGCAGATGTGTAATTGCTAATTGATAATTGCCTGTCAATCTATTTGCATCACCCAAACTTCCCCAAGCTGCGGCTTCGCCAAGTAAATCTTTGTGAGTCTGAGCAATTTGTACAGCGCTGTCACTACTGCAATGATTGTTTTTATCAGGATTACATAAAAGAGCGATCGCTTTTGTGGGTTGTCCTAAACTACTATACACCTGAGCAAGTTCAGTGAGCGATCGCCCCACTTGCTGCAAATTCCCCTCTTGACGATAGTAAGTGATAACCTGCTGCCACTGTGCGATCGCTTGTGTGCTTTGCCCAACTTCTCGATAAAC
This sequence comes from Nostoc sp. TCL26-01, assembly GCF_013393945.1. Taxonomy (NCBI): domain Bacteria; kingdom Bacillati; phylum Cyanobacteriota; class Cyanophyceae; order Nostocales; family Nostocaceae; genus Nostoc; species Nostoc sp. TCL26-01. The sequence continues at coordinate 1,384,303 of NZ_CP040297.1, read as the reverse complement.
CCGCGCCAAATTTTCGCGCACAATCAAAGATGCAGCCGTATCTTGATTTTGTTGATAGATATTTAAAGCTTTTTCCCAACTTGCAATCGCTGCTTTTATATCTCCACTTTGGTAAAGTTCCAACCCTCTATTAACAAGTTGATTTGTATCAGGAGATTGGGCGCTGACTCTAAGTTCCAATGTACCCAGCCACAAGCAAAACATCAAACTGCACAGAAATATAAATCCCAGCCAGCGACGCACTTTTAATTTAATGTTTTTACTTTGCATAAGGAAAATTTTTATCAGATGCTTAAGTTTAAACATAGTATATTTACGGTAAAGATTTTATAAACTTAGTTTTGTATTTTAGCCATAATCAAGTATATTTACGAATATTCAGATCCACGACTTCTCTGAAAAGTCGTGGATCTAATACTTTCGCGCCATCATATAGTCATGCAAAAAATTATTAAAACTCTCACCCAACTATGTGTAATAAGTTGGCTAGTTTACATTGCCAATGGAAAAGTAGTTTTAGCCCAAAGTAGCAATATTGTCCCCGATGACACCCTAAACTCCGAAAGTTCGCTAGTGCTAGAAAATCTCTTTGGCAGGCCTATAGAATTAATTCTAGGAGGAGCCATTCGAGGTCATAACCTATTCCACAGCTTTCGAGAGTTTAATGTTAGTGAAGGACGAAGCGCTTATTTTATTAGTCCCAGCGCTGACATTCAAAATATTTTGGCAAGAGTGACAGGAACAAATCGTTCGGAAATTTTTGGTGTTTTGGGTACTCTGCAAAGTGACTTTACTCGTTCCAATGCCAATTTATTCTTAATTAATCCCAATGGCATTATTTTTGGTCAAAATAGTAGCTTGAATCTTCGTGGTTCATTCGTCGCTACAACTGCGGATGCAATGCAATTTAATAATCAAGGATTATTTAGTGCTGCAACTCCCCAAGTTCCTCAACTTTTGACAGTTAATCCTTCAGCTTTTTTGTTTAATCAAATCCAACCTGCACCAATTATTAACCAATCAAGAGGAGCAAATCTTTATCCAACAAAAGCAACAGGACTGACCACAAGCTACGGTAAGAGCTTATTATTCTTAGGTGGTGATGTCATTTTAGATGGAGGATTTTTAACAGCTTTTGGGGGAAAAGTTGAATTAGGAGGACTCGCAGACAAGGGTAGTGTTGGATTAAATATAGATGGTGATAATCTCGATTTAATATTCCCAACTGATGTTAACAAAGCAGATATTTATTTAAACAAGCAAGCATTGATTAATACAACTGGATTTAGTGGTGGTGAAATACAGTTAGTAGGTAATAGCATCAAAATTACAGAAGCATCCATAATTTATTCAGCAACCGTCAGAGATCAAAACGGTAGAGACATAAAAATACAAGCATCACAATTAGATATTTCTGATGAGTCTGGAATTCAAACACTTACAACAACTGGGGGAAAAGGTGGAGATATTATCATTGATACGCAAAATTTGAATATGTCTGGTATGTCTGGTATTCCTGGCATTGTTACACGTACAGACGGGGCTGGAAATAGCGGGGATATTTTTATTAATACAGAAAACTTGAATATGAATTTGGGTTTTATTAGTTCTGTAACTTTAGGCGCTCAAGGTAATGCAGGCAATGTATCAATACGCGCTAATGATTCTGTCAACTTAAATACTAGTATCATCAATACCTTCGCTTTGGGTTTAGGTGATTCAACTGCTCAAGGTTCTGGAGGAAATTTGCTAATTGAGGCTAAAACGTTAAATGTTGCAGATGTATCTGCTATAGCAAGTACCAGCTTTTTAGGAGAAGGAAATCCAGGTAATATAACGCTCAAAATTGCAGATTCTATCAATTTATCAAATAGCAGGGTATTTGCTAGTTCTTTTAGTGTTGCGTCGGGGGGTAATATTAATATTGAAACTGGTACTTTAAATATCCGCGATGGTAGTCAAATAATTAATAACAGTGTTGATCCATTCAGCATTGGATTTTTAAACGTTTTACAGAATAATCCCATTGATGATCCAGTTATTCAAGAATTATTCATCACTAACTTACCAGACATATTTGATCAGATTATTGCAGCAGGCGCTCCAACTAATCTTGGTCAATTAAACTCTGGAAACATAAATATTCATGCTACTAAATCAGTAGTCATGAGTGGTAGATCACCATTTGGACAAATCCCTAATGTCATATCTACTGAAACTCAAGGTGCAGGAAAAGCGGGAACTCTCACTTTAGAAACAGGAGAACTAATTGCTACCGATAATTCTGTCATCTCAACTCAAACTACAAGTTCAGGTGATGGAGGCAACTTAATCATCAAAGCTGGTACAGTTGACTTAACTGATAATGCTCAAATTGTTGCCCTAAGTGAAGGAACAGGAAAGGCTGGTAATATTGATTTGAATGTTGCCAGAAATTTGAATGCAAATAATAGTAAGATTTCTACTTCCTCTGTAGTATCTTCTGGTGGAACTATCAATATCACTGCCGAAAATATCCGCCTTTTTGGTAATAGCGATATTCGCACGAATGTATTTAGCGGTGAAGGTGGCGGCGGTAATATTATCCTCACCGCTAACTCAATTATTGCCCTTGATGATAGCGATATTCTCTCATTTGCGCGTGATGGTAAAGGTGGTGACATTAGATTCAATACTCGTGCATTCTTCAGTTCTCCCTTGTATAGTCCTAATACTATCAAATCTGACATTGCTACTATCAATACTCTTGAAGGTAATCAACAAGTTGAAGTCAATGCTAGCGGGGCAATTTCTGGAACCATCACCGGTATACCTGATATAAGTTTTCTCCAAAATAGTTTGACAGAACTACCACAAAACCTGACCGATCCTAACGCCTTACTTGCTAATAGTTGCATTGCTAGAAGTAATAATCAACCAGGCGGTACTTTTTTCATCACAGGTTCCGGTGGCTTACCTGAACGTCCTAGTGATGCACCATTGTCTACATATTCTACTGGAAATTTCCAGTCTGTATCCAGTGCAAATAGTTCGTCTACAAGTAGTGTTAAGCGTCCCCGATGGAAAATTGGCGATGCAATTATCGAACCACAAGGAGTGTATCGACTGACAAATGGTAAGAGAGTTTTAGGTCGAGAATGTGCTTATTAAATGTAGTGGAGCGACACGACTAAAATGATGCAAAAAATTGTAGGTTGGGTTGAGGCTTTGGGAAACCCAACATCAAAATCCATACTAGGTTTTTCATATCCATGTTGGGTTGCGCTGCGCTTAACCCAACCTACATCTACATCTATAGCATTTCCTAATCTGCTGAGTTACTAACGCACCATCTTGTATAAAGGTGCGTTAGGCTAAAGCCATAACACACCCTACTTAAATCTTGGAGAATAGAGGAGAATTTTAGGGTGAAAAATGTCTGTGTGGGTGAATATATTTATCGGTTTCATATTAGAGAATTTATTGCTAGTTTAAGCGGAATTGTATTTTTTTGTGGAATTAATCATCAAGCTTTTGCTCAGTCAACATTACCAGCCGGAGTTACCATTCCTGCAAATACTCCAAAACGTGTACAAGAAACTATTCCTCAACCCGCAGACTCTCCTCAACCCATTCCAGCAACTCCCGAAAATCCTCCTACACAATCAGTCCCTACACCTACAAACCCAACCCAAAATCAACCAACTTCTTCGACAACTGAACTTTTTCCAGTCAAGAAAATTGAGGTTTTAGGCAATACTATTTTTCAAAAACAAATCAGCCAGCTTGTTCAAGAATACGAACAAAAGAAAGAAATATCCTTTGAAGATTTAATAACTTTAAGAACTAAAATTACTAAATTTTATGTTGACAACGGTTATATTACATCTGGTGCATTTATTCTCAACGATAGACCTGATGATATTGAAAATGGTAATGTGACAATTCAAATTGTCGAGGGTAGATTAGAAAAGATAGAAATTCAGGGACTCCAAAGGTTAGAAGAAATCTATGTCCGCAGTCGCATCAAAATCGCTACAACTGCACCATTAAACAAGCAACGTATAGAAGAAGCTTTACAACTATTACAAATTGATCCAATTATCAAACGAGTTAATGCTGAGTTAATTGCTGGGAGTAGCCCTGGATTAAACATCTTACGAGTTGAGTTACAAGAAGCGCCAGCTTTTCATGCAGGTATTGTAATTGCTAATAACCAATCTCCTAATATCGGTTCAGTGCAAGGTAGCGTCTTTGCGGTACATGATAATTTTACAGGTTTTGGTGATCAACTCAGTCTGGAATATGGTTCGACGGAAGGGTTAAATATTTACAACATCAGTTATAAATTACCAATAAATGCCAGAAACGGTACTATAAACCTGCGTTATAGCAACAATAACAGCAAAATTATTACAGAATCCTTTGCATATTTAGGTATTCGTAGTGACTCAGAGACATTATCTTTTGGTTTCCGTCAACCATTAATCAGAAAACCTCAAACTGAATTTGCTGTGGGGATGGGTTTTGATTTACGTCGCAGTCAAACCTTTTTACTCGATAATATTCCTTTTTCTTTTTCGGCAGGTGCAGAAAAGGGTGAATCTAGAGTGAGTTTGATCAGATTTTACCAAGATTGGGTACATCGGAGTGCCACACAAGTTTTAGCAGGGCGATCGCAGTTTAGTTTTGGCATCGACGCTTTTGATGCTACAGTCAACAACACGGGTACTGATGGACGTTTCTTTTCCTGGTTGGGACAATTCCAATGGGTACGGCAAGTATCCAAGAGAATCTTACTATTAACCCGCATCGCTGCCCAGTTAACGCCCGACTCCCTCCTCACCCTGGAAAAATTCAGCCTTGGTGGTGTCGATACTGTGCGGGGCTATCGCCAAAACCAACTAGTATCAGATAATGGTGTCTTGGGTGCAGTCGAACTACGTATTCCTCTCAGCACCAACCCCAAAACCCTGCAACTCAAGCCATTTGTAGAAATTGGCGGTGGCTGGAATAATCGTGGAGATAATCCTGATCCTAGTTTAATTGCTAGTACAGGTTTAGGTGTGGAGTGGCAAGTTTTTCGTAGTTTAAATCTGCGTTTAGATTATGGTGTTCCTTTAATTGGCGTGAAGGATAAAGGCAACTCTCTGCAAGATAATGGATTTTATTTCTCATTGCAATATCAACCAGACATCTGGTAGGAATTAATTTTGCGTTGCTCGAAATCCTTGTAGAGACGTTGCACTGCAACGTCTCTACTGATTTAATGTTGTGGATATTATTAAACTGGTAAAATCAAGCAATTGGTGATTCTAAGGAAAAAGACTTGTGAGTTTTCCGTATACTGGGGGTTGTCAATGCGGACAAATTCGTTATGAGATCCGTGCTGAACCATTAACTTTGTATTTATGTCACTGTCGAGAGTGTCAAAAACAATCCTCTAGTGCTTTTGGGATGTCGCTGACTGTTCCAAGGGATGCTATCGTCATGATTCAAGGGCAACCAAAGGCTTGGACTCGTAAATCTGATAATGGGCGTGAAGTTACGAACCTATTTTGTGGGGATTGCGGAACGCGATTATTTCATGAACGGACTTACAATCAAAATACTATCAATGTTAAAGCTGGAACTTTAGATGATACAAGTTGGTTACGGCCTGTCGGCAATCTGTGGACACGTTCTGCTCAACCTTGGGTGAATATTTCTGAGCAAATGCTCAATTATGATGGGCAACCAGAGGATGTTAATGCCCTATGGGAAAGATGGCAACAAAAAAATTGATCGATCCATCGGTAAAGATATGGTAGAGACGTAGCACTGCTACGTCTCTACATTTTGGTGGATGGTTGTGATTAATGGGGAGATTTTTTAACTGCGTCGATGAACTAGGGTAGCACCAGCTTGATCAACTGGCATGAGGATAACTTCATTTATATTGACATGGGGCGATCGCGTGGCGCAAAACAAGATCACATCAGCCACATCATCGGCTGTTAGGGGTGTTACTCCTTGGTAAACCTTGTTGGCGCGTTCATCATCACCATGAAATCTGACGTTGCTAAACTCTGTTTCTACCATCCCCGGATCAACAGAAGTAACACGTATTGGTGTACCTAACAAATCTTGTTTTAAACCTTCAGAAATCACTTTAACGGCAGCTTTTGTGGCACAGTAGACATTACCACCAGGGTAAGTTTGATGTCCAGCGATGGAACCAATATTGACGACATGACCACGACTACGATTTACCATCCCCGGAACCACATAACGGGTAAGATAAAGCAGACCGTTAATATTGGTATCGATCATTTCTTCCCAATCTTGAAAGTCGCCTTGATGCAGTTTATCCAAACCGCGACTTAAACCAGCATTATTAATGAGAATATCGATATTTGACCAAGCAGTAGGTAGGTTAGATATAGCAGATTCTACAGCAGAGCGATCGCGCACATCCAACTCCAACAAATGAACCTGGGAAGAAGTTAAATTTAACGTCTCCACGAGATTTTGCAAACGTTCCCACCGCCGCGCTGCCAAAATCAATTTTGCACCAGCACCAGCAAAAACCTTAGCGCAAGCCTCACCAATACCACTACTTGCACCAGTAATCAAAACAATCTGATTTTCCAAAGAAATCATGGTTAGTCCAGAGTCAATGGTCAATTGTCAATTGTCCAATAGACATCTCCAGAAATTAATTCTGCGTTGCCTAAAATCCTTGTAGAGACGTTGCACTGCAACGTCTCTACATTCATTTTCACCAGATGTCCAATGAATTTGTAATGCGTAATAATCTTATCAATTACCCATTACCCATTACCTATTACCCTGACTATTTCACTACCTGCAAACGCTGTGTCACTACCGTCATGCCGCCACCCCGGAGGATCACAGCCGAAACCCAGTGATTACCAGGGGTAGATGGGGCGCGGCCGATTTTAAACAAACCACCGGAATTGAGTAATTGTAAGTCTACAGATGTGGGATTGAGATATTTATTGGCTTGAATCGGTTCTTCTAGTGCTGTACCCAAGAGTAAATCATCACCTAACGGTTCTTGAACGATCGCATCAAAAGTATATTGCTGTCCAATTTTCACCTGTTCTGGTAATCTTACATCCAGTTGGGGCGGTTTGTTACCGGAAGTAATTAAGGTACGTTCCGATAAAATCTCTTGACGAGCAATTCTGCCACTGATAATGCGCTGACGAGACTTAATTGTGGTGTTGAGTCCCAGATTATTGGTGTTTGCTGAAGGTAAACCCGTGATATTGGTGACAGTTTCCGCAATAATGGTATTACCTTCAGATTTCCAAGACTGTAGTTGTGTGGTGTATTGCAATTTAGGGTAGCGTTGCCAAAATGTGAGTAGGGCTTTTTCCATATTTTGGTAGTTCAGCCCATCCCCATTTGTAAAAGTGGGGCTATAAAACTGCAATACTCCCT